>PFAX01000018.1:0-16602 GCA_002773495.1 bacterium (Candidatus Gribaldobacteria) CG10_big_fil_rev_8_21_14_0_10_37_21
AACAACAGTTTGAATATGCTGATTTTCTGCAATAACACGAAAAATTTCTTGTCGTGCAATGACGGGCATTTCTTCTTCATTAAGAAAAGATCCTGCGTTATAAACACATATCATTGGATATTGCGTAAAATCATATTTAGCAAACTCATTTTGAAATTGAGTTATAAAATGAAAAGGTGAAATTTTTCTACCCATTGATGTTTTTGTGTAATGACCACACATAAAACATCCACCACCCCTGCTAATAGCCCACTTACACCCATAACCTCGCAAATAAAAAATAACGCGTTGAATAGATTTTCCGTTTAAGTAGCCCTCTTTTATGCTTGAGTGACCAATTTGAGAAAAATCTGCGGAGTAATCTCTCGAAGATCCTTCCTTAATTTCTTGCTGTATTTTTTTAAGCTCGTCAAGAACTTTTCTCTTCATATCAAACTTATCCATTTCTTTATACCTCCTTCCTATCTTATAGCAAGATAAAATTTTTTAAAGAACTCTCTACTTTTCAGTACTATCTTTGATTACCTACAAGCATAGCAAAAAAAAAGCGGCTTTGTCAATAGCTTTTTTGTATTACAAAAAAAAGGAGGTTGCAGTGGTTTTAGAAAATATGGTATAATTAAACAGTTTTTCAAAAAATAAATAATTACAGAAAGGAGCGATTTCAATTTGGCTTGAGAGGTTATAAACCAAATCAGGGCTTACAAATCCTCAAAACAACTCTCCCAAGGCAAAGAGCTTGACCTATTTGAAACAACCACCCCCTTGCCCGCCACCCTTGTTGCCCTTGTCAAGTCGGTTTGCAAAGTTAAAACCCTTAAAATTAAATAAAAAATGGACTATTTCTGACGATCGTCAGAAATAGTCCATTTTTTATTTTTTTGCTAACTAAATTATTCTAATAAATTATTCTAATGTGAAAATAAAGCGAATAAACATTTTTTGTCTGCCTTGTTTTAATTTTTATGGTATGTGGTATTATAAAATATAGGCATAAAAATATGGGCATAAAAAAAGACAAAACAATAAACATCGAAAAAAAATTAGTTGAGATTAAAAATAAGGTTGAGCCAAAAATCAAAACTCTATTAGAAAAAGGGTTTACTACTTATTTTCAGGAAGAGGTTTCTTATCCCTTAGGATCGGGGGGAAAAAGATTAAGGCCAGCTTTGGCTGTTTTGTCTTGCCAAATGATGGGGGGCAAAGAAAAAGATATTTTGCCTGTGGCTGCTCAATTAGAAATTTTTCACAATTACACTTTAATTGTTGACGATATTGTTGACAATGGGTCATTAAGAAGGGGCAAGCCAACTGCCCTTAAAAAGTTTGGCACCACTTTTGCTAATTTAATTTCAATGGATTTAGCTGTTTCTATTTTTAACAACAATTCAAATAGCCCTCTTCGCCTTCAAAAAATAAATCAAGTTTTGATTAAAACCATGAAAGAGGTAACTGAGGGCCAAATGCTTGATGTTTTATTTGAAAGGGCTGGCAGAAAAAACGAGAATTACCTTCAAAAAAAACGAATTAAGAATATTTCTTTAAAAAAATATTTTAAAATGATTTCTTTAAAAACAGCAAGTTTAATTTCCGCTTGTTGTGAGCTGGGGGCAATGATGGCAAGAGCACCTCAGAAAAAAATAAACACCCTTAAAGAGTTTGGTTTTAATTTAGGAATAGCCTTTCAAATTCAAGATGATATTTTAGATATTTTCGGCGAAGAAAAAACTTTTGGTAAACAAATTGGCAAAGACATAGAAGAAAGAAAGGGGGGGAACATTGTTTTGCTTTTAGCTCAAGAGGAAAACCAATTAATAGCTGGGACGCTTTTGAAAAAGAAAATTACCTCTAAAGAAAAGGCGAAGATTATGCTTTTAATCAAAGAAACAAGAGCCCAAGAAAAAGCCATCACTTTAGAGGAAAAATATCTTAGAAAAGCTCTCGTGGCTTTAAAACAATTACCTGAAAACAAATACAGGCAACTTTTAAAGGATTTAGCTTACTTTTCTATTAAAAGAAAGCAGTAAAAAATTATGGTTTTATTAGTTAATAAAAATGATGAACCCCAGGGCTTTTACGACAAATTTAAAGCCCACAGAGAAGTAAAGCTACATCGGGCTTTTTCAATTTTAATTTTTAATAAAAAAGGTCAATTATTGCTTCAACAAAGAAGTAAATATAAGCTAATTGCCCCTTATTTATGGAGTAATACTTGCTGTTCGCACCCTTTACAAGGAGGCCTTATTGGCGTTATTAAAGAAGCGCAAGAACGGTTACAAGAAGAAATGGGCTTTACTTGCCCTCTAAAATTAGCTTTTAAGTTTCAGTATAAGGTTCAGTATGGTTATTTCTTTGAAAACGAAGTTGATTATGTTTTAATTGGTAAATACGAAAAAAACCCAAAGCCAAATAAAAAAGAGGCCCTATCTTGGAAATGGGTGAATATTTCTGCTTTGAAAGAAGATATCAAGCAAAATCCTGAAAAATATACTTATTGGTTAAAACTAATTTTACAAAATAATGCTTTCAAGGTTGCCTAAAATAATCAGCCAGGAAATTCTTTTTGGCGGGCACTTACAAGCCCTTGGCTCAGTGGCTTTAGTTTGGCTACCGGCTTTAGTTTTTCAAATAAAATTTTCCGCCTGGATTTTGCTGGCTTTTTATTTAGCTTTTTATTCAATTTATTTTTTTGACCGTCTGCTTGGTTTAAAAAAAGACACCAATAAATATCTTGCCTTGCATAAAAAAAGAGCACCTTTTATTTTATTTATTTCTCTGGGGTTAGCCCTGCTTTTATTTTTTAGGTTTAAGTTGCTAATTTTTGGTTGTTTAGTTATAATCTTGGGTTTTCTTTATCCGTTATTTTTTAAAAATTTAACTAAAAAAATACCCCTTTTCAAAAATATCTTTGTCGCCCTGTTTTTCGCTTCGCTTGTATTTTTTCCTTTTAGCCACTTTACAATTTTAGCTGGATTTTTAGGGTTGTTAGTTTTTTTAAAAGCTATTTTAATGCAAATTATTCTTGATTTAAAAGACGAAAAAGAAGACAAGCGAAATGGCTTGCTTACCCTGCCTGTTATTTTAGGCAAAGAAAAAACCTTAACCTTGCTTAAACCGATTATTTTTTTAGTTAGTTTCTTTTTACCCTTATTGTTAAGCATAATAACAAACCAAAAGTTTTTTTTCTATTTAAGTTCCCTTGTTTTCATTGATCTTATGTCTTGGTTTTTAGTTAAAAAAAATAACTATCAGGCCTATTTTTTGCAAGCCAGCCAATTCTTATTTTGGCTAATTTTACTTTTAATTGTTAAAATAATTTAAAAGACAACGATGATTCCATTTCTCACTTTAAATAAAATTTTGGTTTTAGTAATTTCAGCTACGAGTGCTTGGATAGGTTTTATAGCTTACAGACACAACCCCAAAGCTAAGCCGAATAAAATGATCGTGGCGATGGTGGCTTTAATGCTTTTTTGGGTTGATTTCGCTTATTTAGCTCGCATGGTCAATGACAGCAACCCAGGCCTTGCTTTAGTTTTTTTAAAAATTGCCTGGTTTGTCACCCCTTTATTTTTTGCTTTGCTTTATTTTTTAGCTATTTATTTGTTTAGCGAAAAAAAAGATAAAAGCCTTTTGAGCTATTTGGTAAGTTTTGTGGCTATCTTGTTAGCTTGCGGCACTGGTTTTACTCATTTAGTTATCACGGGCACAAAAATAGTTAAAGATTATTTCACTATTTCTTACGGGGTTGGCATGATAGCTTTCTTGGGAGGAATTTTATTTTTGATTGTTGCCGCCCTTTACATCCCTTTAAGAAATTATTCTTATTTTTCTCTGGCGCAAAAAAACAGAGTACTTTATTTTCTAACTGGTGCTTTTATTTTTTATACGGCTAACTTTATTTTTAATATCACTTTACCGATTTTTTTTCAAATAACCCGCTATTACTGGATAGCTGATTATTCAACTGTTTTTCTTTTAGGTTTTGTTATTTATGCTGTTGTTAAACAAAAACTCTTTGGCCTAAAAATTATCTTAACCCAGCTCTTAATCGGAAGTATTGCGCTACTTTTGCTTGCTGACTTCATTTCAGCTGGAAAGAGCTTAACCTTTTTTCTAAAAGGGATCCTCTTTGTTTCGTTTCTTTCTTTCGGCTGGTTGTTGACAAAATCAGTTCAAAGAGAAATTGGACAGAAAGAACAAATTGACAGGTATGCTACGCAGTTAGCAATAACTAATAAAAAATTAAAAGATGCTTATCAAAAAGTCAAAAAGTTAGATAAAGCCAAGTCCGAGTTTATTTACATCGCTTCCCACCAATTAAGAACGCCTTTAACGGCTATTAAGGGTTACATTTCAATGCTTTTAGAAGGGGACTATGGCAAAATTCAAAGCCAAGGGCAGAAAAAAGTTGTGGAAAATGTTTTTTCGGCCAATGAACGGATTATTGCTTTAGTTAACTCGCTTTTGAACTTGTCTCGCTTAGAGTCGGGTAAAATTAAAATAAATAAAGAAAAAGTTAATTTAGAGGAGCTTTTAGAACAAATAGTTAAAGATTTCCAACAACAAGCCAGTAATAAAAACTTAGCCCTTTCTTTTGAAAAGCCCAAGGTTAAAATAAAAGAAATTGAAATTGACCGAGAAAAAATCAGAGAAGTTGTTTCTAATTTAATTGACAATGCTTTAAAATATACCCCCACAGGGACAATTAAAGTTAAACTTGACAAGATAAAGAAAAAGGGGAGGGGAGAGTTTGTTCTAGTTTCGGTTGTAGACACGGGCGAAGGTATGGGTAAAGAAGAAATAGCTAAATTGTTCAATAGTTTTTCAAGGGCAAAGGCAGGCACTAAACATTGGGTTAGTGGCACGGGTTTGGGTTTGTATATCGCTAAAAAATTTGTTTTAATGCATCAAGGTCATATCAAGGCCATTTCCGAAGGCAAGGGCAAAGGCAGTAAGTTTTGCATTGAACTGCCAATAAAATAAAGAGAGAGCAATTTGGGCTGAAAACTCAAAACCACTCAAATCAAAACTAAACTTTCCTCTATCTTACGCATATGCGTAAGATAGAGGAAAGTATTAAGGGGTGGCATTGTGCAAGCAATTATACAAAACTACGATTTACCTAAAGATCATGATTTGCCTTTTGTTTGATTTTTTAGTATTATTAAAAAATGGATGCTTTCTTTGCGCAATTTACTGGCAACTTAAAAGAAATTTTTGCTTACATTACCTTAAGGTGCAATATGAAATGTCTCCATTGTTATTTAGGAGAAGCCAAACAAGAGGATATGCCCTTAAAAGAATACACAAATATTGTCCAGCAGTTGGTAAAAATGGGAGCATCTAAGTTAACCTTGCTTGGAGGAGAGCCCACATTGCATCCTCTCTTCTTTAAGTTTATTACAGTGGCCAAAAAACAAGGTGTAAACTGTGTTAGGGTTGACACAAACGGCAGTTTTAATGCAAAGATATTAGAAAAACCTGTTTTTAAGTTAGCGGACGAGTTAAGCTTTAGTTTGGAAGGGGCTAACGCAAACACACATCAAGCCGTTAGACCCTTTAGCAATTACGAATTACTGATCAAAAACATTCAAAAAGCGATCCGTCTTGACTATCAAACGAGAGTCACTATGACAGTTAATTCTTTAAATTTGAATCAAATTATACCTCTTGTTTCGCAACTTTCTGATTTAGGGGTTAAATCGTTAAATCTGCATCTTATTTCTGAAAATGGTTTGGCTAAACAAAATCAACAGCTTTTAGTATCAGCAAAATGTTGGATACATACGCGCCAAAAACTTGAAAAAGAGCTACTCAAGTTTAGCAACATAGAAGTAAAAGTTCCATTTCGGTTTATTAAAGGGCAAATAAACGAACAGAAAAAAACTATAACTTGCGAGGCAGTCAAAAATTCTCGGGTTTTAATAATGCCTAATTTAAAAATTTATTCCTGCCCATTACTTTTAGATGTTGGAAGAAACTTTGCTTACTTTAAGAATGGAAAATTTTTTTATAGCACAGATTATCAAAACAATATTTTTAGTCCAAAAAATGTAAAAGGCTCTGCTTGCCCGATTCTTACAGCCGAGCATAAACAAAAATATTTTCAAGAAGACACTTACCCAGTTTGCGTTTCTTATAAATATTCAAATAAAAACCTTTGTAATATCTAATCACAAATAATGAAAATAAAGCCACCTGCCATAGAAAATATAATTGAAGAAGCAATTAAAATGTTGGTTCATTGTGTTGAAGAAAATTGCCGAAACGACAAGCCCCTTATCTTGCACAGTTTAAGAGTTGGCTTTGTTGCTATGGGGTTGAATTTTCCCCGGGATGTTGTCGTCGCTGGGATTCTTCATGATTTAGTGGAAGATACAAATTGTGATTTTGAAACAATCAAACGTTATTTTGGACATGAAGTAGAAAGTTTAGTAAAAACTTTAACTCAAGAGCATATTGAAGATTATAAAAAAAGGTGGCAGGTTTTATTAGAAAAAATTAAGAAAAAAGGAAAACACGCTATGATTATTAAAATTATTGACGCAAATGACAACCTGACTTACATTCCCCTTATAAAAAGTAAAAAAAGTATAAAAGAAACTTTGTGGAAGCATCATTTTTTATCAGAAGAATTAAGGCCGTTTTTAAGCAGGAACCAGACATTTCGAGATTATCAAAACCACCTTCAAAGCACAGAAGCGAAATTGGAAAATTTTTGAGATTTTTTTGAAAAATGTTCTTTTAAAATTAAAGAGGGGGTGTTTTAGATGAATTTGTCGGATGAATTAAGCTGTAACGAAAACATTATTTTTAGGGGAAAGTTATGCCCTATTTCCGAAATTATTGAGACTAATTCTTCATTTTTAGTATTTTTAGACAAAAATGTTTTAAAAATTCTAAAAGAAGTTTATGGCCTCACTGCCGCAGAAAGAAGAAGATCCCTAATAGAGGAGTTCAAAATTAATTTTGAATTGAGTCCGAGTGTTTATCTTGGCGTTTTTCCCGTTTCAATGTGCCAAACATTATACGGTGGCCAAAGTTGGGCTGACGACTATGCTTTGTTGATGAAAAAATTGAAAAATGAACATTTGGTTTTAGAATTATTGAAAAACAATGGCTTCAATGAAGAAAAGGTAACTTTAATAGCTACAAAACTGGCAGATTTTCATTTAAGTAAATTAACAGGAAATCTTTGTCGGGGCGATAGAATGTTAATAAGAAAATTCGGGTCTTGTAAAAGCATACAGAATGTTTGGCTTTCCGACCTTCTGTTTTTAGAAGAGCGCGAACAATTATTGGCAAAAGAAACAACTGTTGCTTTCCATAAAATTAGGGGATACATTATTGATTTCTTGAGGAACAAACACAGATTGCTTTTTTCAAGAAAGAGCAATGGATTCGTTCTACCTGTGCATGGGGATTTGAGAGCAGATAATGTTTTTATTGAAGGAGATTCTGTTCATTTTATTGACAGATCCCTTAGAAAAAATATGCGTGTGGCTGACATATTAAAGGATATCACTTTTTTTACTCTTGATCTTGATTTTTTTCACAAGCAAGCCGAAAAAGAGATCTTTTTGTCTGTATACAAAAAGAAAACTAAATATTTTGTCCCGCAAGAACTGTTTGTTTTTTATGTTTGCAATGCGGCAATCGCAGCTTGTGTCGTTAACTTAAAAAGAGAGCAAACATGGAACATTCCTTTTTTCTTGGAAATCGCTAACCGGTACCTAAATTAATGCCGCCATATATATTTGTGGCGGCTTTCCTTTTGACTACCTTATCACATCATGATTTGCTTTTTGTTTGATTTTTTAGTATTATAGAGAAATGGAGATTACAGCGGAGAAACAAAAACAGGTAGAAAAAATTGTCAAAAACAGGGGATTAAAATTCGCTGTGGTTTTTGGTTCAAGAGCAAATGGAAAAGCCAGAGAAAATAGCGACTTGGATATTGGGATTTTAGATGAAAAAGAAGAGACCTACCGAAGATTCGGATGTCTTTTTAGCGATTTTTCAAAAATTTTTCAGGGCTATAATGTTGATTTGCGGATGATTAAAGGGTCTGAACCAGTATTTCTTTATAATGTGTTAGTTAGGGGCAAGTTTTTAGGGGGGGACGAAATAGCTTTTCATAATTTACGATTTTTTGCCTATAAAAATTTTATTGATAGCAAGCCCTTATTTGACTTGAAAATGAAAATTCTTGAAAAACAACAAAAACTCTTAAAACAAAAAATTAAATATGCTTAATAAAGAATTGATAAAAAATAAATTAGCCTTTATTCATAATGATTTAAAGATGCTTAGTTTATACGAAAATTGTTCGTTTCAGGATATTGTAAGCGATTTTTTTAAGCATACTGTTGTCGAAAGAATTATAGAGAGGATTATTAATGACGCATTAGATATTAATCAACATATTATCAGTGAAGTAAGAGAAGAGGAGCCACCCCAAGATTATAAGGAGACATTTTTAGCGTTGGCTAAACTTGAAATTTTACCAAAGAATTTTAGCGAAACTATCGCTCAATCAGTCGGATTGAGAAATGCATTAGTCCATAATTATAGAAACTTAGACGAAAAAAGATTTTATAATTCAATAAAAGATTGCCTAAAAGATTATGGCAAATACTGCGAACTTATTTTACAATATATTAAAAAACAAAATGGCAAAAGTTATAACAGATAAAAACAAAATAAGGGAGGTGTTAAATAGGGGAGTGGAGGAGGTGGTTATCAAAGAGCATTTGGAAAAAGCACTTTTAAGCGGCAAGCGGCTTAGGGTTAAGTTTGGCATTGACCCGACTTCACCCGATTTGCATTTAGGGCATTCAATTCCTTTAAAAAAGTTAAGGCAATTTCAGGAATTGGGGCATAATATTATTTTGCTTATTGGCGACTTTACAGCACAAGTTGGCGATCCGTCTGGCAGGATGACATCAAGAAAACCTCTCTCAGCCGTTCAGATAAAAGAAAATATGAAAGAATACACCAAGCAAGCCGGGAGGATTATTGATATTAAAAAAGCTGAGATTAGATATAATAGCGAATGGTATAAAAACAAGACAATGGATTTTGTTATGGATATAACTTCTCGTTTTACAGTAGCTCGTATCTTAGAAAGAGACGATTTTCAAAAACGACTTAAAAAAGATGTTGACATATCCATGCAAGAAATATATTATCCCTTGATGCAGGGCTATGATTCAGTAGCCCTTAATGCGAACGTGGAAATAGGCGGGAATGATCAAAAGTTTAATTTATTAATGGGTAGAAAGGTGCAAAAAAAATACAATTTACCCGAACAAGACATTATAACAACACCTCTTTTGATAGGGACTGACGGCGAAACAAAAATGAGCAAATCAGTTGGAAATTATATCAAGTTTAATGATTTAGCAAAAGAAATGTACGGCAAGACAATGTCTATTCCTGATCAACTAATTTGGCACTACTTTGAACTTCTTACTGAAATTCCATTGTCAGAAATTAAGCAAATGCAAAATAGAGCTCGTGCTTCGCTTTTGAATTATAAGGAAGTAAAGGAAAAATTGGCTAAAGAGCTTGTTAAAATGTATCATGGAGAAAAACAGGCCCAAAAAGCTAAAGAAGAGTTTAACGATGTGTTTCAGAAAGGGGGGCTGCCATCGCAAATATCTGCTTTCACTACAACAAAAAGCGAAATTAACATTTTAGACCTGCTTTTTGAAACAGGGATAGCTCAATCGAAAAGCGAAGCTAAACGACTCGTTGAAAGCAAATCTATTAAAATAAATCAAGCAATAAAACAAAATTGGCGAGAAGTTCTCCACTTAAAAGATGGCGATGTTGTCCAAGCAGGCAAAAGAAAATTTATTAAAATAAAAATGTCAAAGGGGGAACAAAATGATAAAAATACTGATAATTGAAGACGAAAAGCTTTTAAGGGAAATGTACCAAAATAAATTTTCCCAAGAGGGCTTTGATGTTTTAACAGCTTCTGAAGAGGAAGAGGCGTTTCGCGTTTTAGAAAATCATAGCCCCAATTTAATTCTTCTTGATATCCTTTTGCCCAGGGGCAATGGCATTGAAATTTTAAAAAGATTGAAGTCAAGCAACTTAACTAGTAAAATCCCAGTCATTGCTTTTTCTAATTTAGACGACCCCAAAACAAAAGCCAGGGCTTATGAATTAGGGGCTAAAAAATACTTAATTAAAACTAATTACACCCCAAAAGAATTAATAAAAGAGGTTCAGGAGGTTCTTTGATCAATTTATCAACTTTTAAATATGAAAAGAATACTAAATACTGAAACAATTAAATGTATTGGCAAGTCCGTTATTATTAAGGGTTGGGTTGATACGGTCAGGGCCCATGGCTCAATCGTTTTTTTTGATTTAAGAGACAGGACCGGCCTTTTACAAGCAGTCGCAGGAGGGGAAATAGCGAAGGCCTTAAAAGAAGAGGATGTTGTTGAATTGCAGGGCGAAATTGTTGAGAGGCCAGAAAAAATGCAAAACAAGGATTTATTAACTGGCCAAGTAGAGCTTCAAGTGAAAGAAATAAAGGTTTTAAGTAAGGCCCAAGAATTACCCTTTGCGATAAAAGAGGGGATGAAGTTAAGTTTACCTGTTTTGCTTGATTTTCGGCCATTAACCTTAAGAAACGAAAAAATAAAAGCAATTTTTAAGATTGAAGAAAAAGCCATTTTAGCTTTTAGGCAGACAATGGAAAAGCTTGATTTTACGGAAGTGCAAGCCCCAACAATTGTCCCCACTGCCACAGAAGGTGGCTCTGAGGTCTTTAAGATAGATTATTATGGTAAACCTGCCTTTTTAGGCCAAAGCCCTCAACTTTATAAACAAATTATGGTTTCTGTTTTTGAAAGGGTTTATATGTTAGCTCATGCCTATAGGGCCGAGCCCAGTGTCACGACAAGGCATTTGTCAGAATATATCAGCTTAGATGCTGAAATGGGTTTTATTGAATCTTGGGAAGAATTAATGGACACCTGTGAGGTAATGTTAAAAAATGTTTTTTCAGCGATCGAAAAAGATTGCTCAAAAGAACTAGAACTTTTTGAAGTAAGTGTGCCTAAAATTAAAAAAATCCCAAGATTAAAATTAAAAAAAGCCCAACAAATTATTTTAGAAAGAACAAAAAGAGACAACACCAACGAACCTGACTTATCCCCGGAAGATGAAGTTGAAATTTGCAAGTGGTCTTTTGAAACTCATAAATCAGAACTTGTTTTTATAACCCACTATCCAACTAAAAAAAGGCCTTTTTACACTATGCCCGACAAAGACAATCCAGAAGAAACCTTAAGTTTTGATGTTTTATATAAGGGCTTAGAAATAATCACTGGGGGGCAAAGAATAAACGATTACGAGCAACTTTTAAGTAATGTTAAAAAATGGGGCAATGACCCCTCTGATTTTGAAATATATTTACAGGCCTTTAAATATGGCATGCCCCCTGAAGGTGGCTTTGCTTTGGGGGCAGAAAGAATTATCAAGCAACTCCTCAATTTAGAAAACCTAAGGGAGGCCAGTTTGTTCCCTCGTGACATGTCAAGAATTGACAAACGGCTTAATGTCTGAAAGCATAGAACAAAAAGCTAAAAGCGAATAGCGAATAAAAAGCCCTTGTAAGTAAATGGTTTTTTTATTATTATTTCAGTAGAGATTAGTTTTGCAAACTTTGGGGGCATTCGCCCTTTAATAATTTTAAAACCTTAAAAAATGGAGGAAGGTAAAATGGAGCAAGAAAAAATAATTTTAGCCACAACTTCGCCTTCTCGCAGAGAGGCGTTTGAGTTTTTGAATATCCCTTTTACAGCTGAAGGCAGCAAGGTTGAAGAAAAATTTGAACAAAGGTCAAACAGCCCAAAAGCATTGGTCTTATGTCTCTCTGAAATAAAAGCTACGGCTGTGGCCAAAAAACATCTTGAAGAACAAACCTTTATTTTTGGCTTTGATTCAGTTGGTTTTCATAAAAATAAAATTTTAGAAAAACCAGCTAACAAAGCAGCGGCAAAACAAAGATTGCTTAATTTGTCAGGCCAAAAGCATAGCTTTCTAACTGGCCTAACCCTTCTTAAAACAGGGGGCGGAAGAGTTGAACAACTTGACCAAAGAGTTGTTGAAACAGAAGTAAAGTTCAGAGAGCTTGCCTTAGAAGAAGTTGAACAATACCTTAATAAAGACCCGCACTTTAAAACCTACGCCTTGGGTTATAACCCCGTGGCTTTTGTAAGCTCTAGTTTTATTGAAGAGATAAACGGTAGCCCCACTAACATTATGCGAGGCATTCCCTTAAACACAGCAGCTGAAATGCTTTCTAATTTTGGCCTCTACCCCGCCAAAGAAATAAAGCCAAAAATTGTTATTTGTGCTAGTTCTGCTTTTAGAAAAGAAATGGTTGAATATAAAGCTAAGTTAAAAGAGTTGGGTTTAACAGCGATTGTCCACCCCCTTTACGAGGAAGTAGTGAAAGGAGAACATCCTGACTTTTTGGAAAAAATTAAAACAGAGCACGGCGCCATTAAAAGGGAGTATGGCTTTGTTCAGTGGTATTTTGACCAAATAAAAACAGCTGACGGTATTTTGGTTTTGAACCTTGAAAAAAACGGGGTTAACGGCTATGTTGGCGTAAATACCGCCTCTGAAATGCTGTTTGCTCTTTACTGCAAAAAGGTAGTTTTTTTGCTTAACCCGGCTCAGATAAAGTGCCCATCTTATGATGAAGTTATGGCTTCAACCGACCTTGTTTTGAACGGCGATTTATCCCAAATAAAAGAACGGCTAACAAAAAAATTTTAATTTTATTTGAAAACCCTGTTTTATATCTAAAGCAGGGTTTTTTCTTCAACCTTAAACCTCTTCCTTTCTATCGCATATGCGATAGATAGGAAGAGGTTTAAAAAATCTGGTAATTTGCTTTTAGTGGCTTTATTAGAAAAAATAAAACAGGAATTTGACACAAAGTGAAAAAAAAGACATTAAAAAACATTTAACTTGAAGGTTATTTTATATTTGCTCTAGGTTATTGCTAAGTAAAAACAAGTAGTATATAATAAAGAAATAAAAACTCGTCTTAACCCCGTGCGTGTTATTCTGAACCACTGCCTGTCATTCTGAACAGAGTGAAGAATCCCTTGTTTTGAAAGACAGATCCTTCGCCTGCTATCTCAGGATGACACAAAATAACCTTGGGCTAACGAATAAAAGGCACTTTATTCTTTACAAGCTATAACCTTTATGCGAAAAATATTTCTATTTATTAGCGGATTTTTAGCCAGTGTTGTTTTTGTTTTAGCAAGCAATGTTTTACATCAAACATCAGAGGATTATTTTTTAGCTAAAGCTTTGGGCAAAAACCCTTTAAAAATAAACGAGAATCTTTTTTCAGCCAATATTGGAAACCAAATAAACGAAGCCCAGCTTGGTAGCTGCGACATTAGCCAAATTAAAGCTAAAAGCTATCTTTCTTTATTGGTTAATCAGCAAGGCGAAAGTAAGATTATTTTTGAAAAAAACACGGAGCAAAAACTACCTATCGCCAGCGTAACGAAACTTCTTTCAGCTGTTGTCGCTGAAGAATTTTATTTTGGCGATAAAATAAAAATATCCTCTCAGGCAGTTAATCAACTTGAAACAACTGGTGAATTAAGGGCAGGGGAGTGGCTCGACAAAAAAGAACTTTTAAAAATAATGCTGATTGAATCAAGCAACGACGCCGCCTTTGCCTTATCAGAACAATTTACAGAAAGTGGATTTGTTGGCTTAATGAACTTAAAAGCAAAGGATCTTGGCATGAAAAACTCTATTTTTTTCAATGCAAGCGGCCTTGATCCAGAGGATGTTAAAATGCAAGAAAACAAGATAAACCTCTCAACAGCAAACAACTTGGCTTTATTGCTTCAAAACATTTTATTGAATGTTCCTGAAATTTTAGAAATCACTTCACAAAAAACCTTACCCCTTTATTTAGAAAATGGTGCCTTTCATCATACCTTACAAAGCACAAACCAGCTTTTAGGAGAAAATCCTTATATTATAGGGGGTAAGACCGGCTTAACTGAAAGGGCCTTGGGGTGTTTAGTTCTTGTTTTAAAAACAAACAAACAAAACGAATATATCATCAATGTTTTGCTTGGCTCACTTAATCGATTCTCTGAAATGGAAATCCTTAACACCTGTAGTTTAAAAAAAACCCTTGAACTCATTAAGTAATTTAGAGATTAAATCTTAATTTTTAATTATTTGGTATATGTTATCTAATGTTATTAAAATCTTTGGGCTGTGTGCTTTTGCCGCTTTTTTGGCTGTTTTATGGACGCCCCTTTTAACCCACTTTTTATACAAGTATAAAATGTGGCGTAAAACTGCCCGGAATAAAGCGATTGATGGGGCGCCAGCTACTATTTTTTATAGCTTACACAAAGATAAGGAGGTGAACACTCCCCGGATGGCTGGGATTTTAATTTGGTTAACAACTCTTTTTGTTATTTTTTTGTTTTCTTTTATTGCCCGTTATTCCCCTGAGTCATTTTTAAGCCAGTTTAATTTTTTATCCCGTTCCCAAACTTGGTTACCCTTGGGGGTCTTGGTGGCAGCGTCTGTTTTAGGTTTTTTTGATGATATTTTACAAATTTTAAGCAAGGGTAAGTATATTGCTGGGGGGATTAGGTTTACTAGAAGATTGGGGATTGTTCTTTTAATCGCTTTAATTGGTGCTTGGTGGTTTTATTCCAAACTTGGCTTTAGCACCATTCATATCCCGGGCAATGGCTCAATTGAACTTGGGCTTTGGTATTTGCCTTTGTTCGTTTTTGTTATGTTAGCTTGCTGGAGTGGCAATGTTATAGACGGCATTGACGGCTTAGCTGGGGGAAGTTTTGCCATTATGTTTGGCGCTTTTACTTTAATTGCTTTTAGCCAGACCCAATACGACTTAGCTACCTTCTGTGCTGTGATTGCAGGCACTACCTTAGCTTTTTTATGGTTTAACATCCCCCCAGCTCGGTTTTATATGGGAGAAACTGGAAGTATTGGTTTAACTGCTACTTTAGCTGTGGTTGCTTTTTTAACTGATTCTGTTTTGGTTTTACCCATTATCGCTGGCTTATTGGTCTTAGAATCAAGCAGTGTAATTTTACAACTACTTTCAAAAAAGTTTCTTCATAAAAAGATATTCCTATGCGCTCCGTTGCACCACCATTTAGAAGCCAAGGGCTGGGGGAGAGATAAAATAGTAATGAGGGCTTGGATACTTGGCATGGTCTTTGCTATAATCGGGGTGGCGATTAGATTGTTAGGTTGAAATGACAAGGGCTTGCCGTTAAATAAAAGTAATATTAAATATGTTTGACACAATTATAATAGGAGCTGGGCCGGCTGGGGTGACAGCTGGTATTTATGTGGCTCGTAAAAAACTTAAAACCTTGCTGATTGCTAAGGATTTTTTAGGGCAAATTGGCAAAACCGGCTTTGTGGACAACTGGCCGGGAAGTCCTGAAATAGCTGGGCTTGATTTGACTTCTAATTTTGAAAAGCACTTAAAAAACTTTGACCTTGAAATTAAAAAAGGGCTTGAAGTGGTTTCGGTTACAAAGAAAAAAAATGGCTTTGAAATAAAAACCAAGCAAGACGAGGTTTTTGAAGCAAAAAGTGTGATTGTTTGTTCAGGTGGGCAAGCAAGGGAATTAGGCATAAAAGGCGAAGAAGAGTTTAAGGGAAAGGGGGTATCTAATTGCAGTATTTGCGACGCCCCTTTTTTCAAAGATAAAAAAGTAGCTGTTATCGGGAGTGGCAATAGCGCCCTTGAGGCAGTGCTTGATTTAACTAAATACGCCTCTTCAATTCTTCTTTTTGAAAGAGAAAGGTTTTTAAGAGGGGATGAGCTTTTACAAAAACAAATTAAAGAGAATAAAAAAGTAGAAATTATTTTACAAGCTAAGGTTGAAGAAATAAAAGGCGAGAAAATGGTTGAAGGCATTGTTGTTTCAGGCAAAGAATACCCCTTAAGTGGTGTTTTTGTTGAAATTGGTTATGCCCCACAAAGTGATTTTTTAAATGATTTAGTTGAAAAAAATGAAAAAGGCGAGATAATTATTAGCAAAGAAACAGGTGAAACATCTCAAAGGGGAATATTTTCAGCTGGGGATTGTAGTAATTTAAAATATAAGCAATTAATTGTAGCTTCTGGCAGTGGAGCAATTGCTGCCTTGTCTTGCTATAATTATTTAACTAGCTTAAAAAATGAAAATTAAATCTTTAAAAGCTTATTTTGTTAAAACAACTAGCAACAAAGAAACGGTGGCTGTTCTTTTGGAAACTGCAGCAGGTGACTTTAAAGCATCAGTGCCTTTTGGTCTTTCAACTGGCGAAAAAGAAGCAAAACAAGTCCCTTTAAAACAAGCCATTGAAAACATTGAAAAATATATCGCTCCAAGTATTATTGATAAAAACTTTAAAAGCCAAAAAGAGTTTGACAATTTTCTAATTAAGCTTGACAAAACCCCTAATAAAGCAAGGTTAGGGGCAAATGCTATTTTACCCTTATCTATTGCATTCTTAAGGGCAATGGCTTTTGAAAATAAAAAACAC
>PFAX01000018.1:16648-17027 GCA_002773495.1 bacterium (Candidatus Gribaldobacteria) CG10_big_fil_rev_8_21_14_0_10_37_21
CAAGGGCAAATTATCTTTTCAAGAGTTTTTGCTTTTACCAATTGGTAAAACCTTTAAAGAAAAGTTTAATTTAGCTAAGCAGATAGAACAAAAAATAGGAAAACTCCTCTTAAAAGAGGGGATTATGCAAAAGCTCATTAGAGGGGCAGAAGGCGCTTTTATCCCTGATATTCCAGAAGAAAAGGCCTTAAATCTAATTAGGAAAGCGATTGGCAAAAATAAAGCAAATTTAGGGCTTGATGTGGCCGCGACTTCTTTTTATAAAGATAAAAACTACCTTTTAAACAAAAAGGGTTATTCAGCTAAAGAGTTGACCCAATTTTATCTTTCTTTACTTAAAAGTTTTTCTTTTATCAAGTTTATTGAAGACCCGTTCGCT
>PFAX01000009.1 GCA_002773495.1 bacterium (Candidatus Gribaldobacteria) CG10_big_fil_rev_8_21_14_0_10_37_21
TTTGACGCAAACTTTATGGGTAATATTCAAACTAAGGAGTGGACTACCTTAACTGATGCCTGGGGAAACTCTTGTATTTATAGATATGCTAAAGTTGAAGACCCCTGTGATGGCCAATGCGAAGGCATTTACGCTATCCTTTATGCTACTTGCGAAGAAGACGGCTGCCCAAGCAATGAAAGGCCGGCTTGTTGTGATGACTCTTCTTGGCTTGAAGGTACAAGCGAGGTTGATGATCACGACATCACCATCTTTTTAAAACAAAACTAATTAAACAGCATAAGGCATAAAGCATAAAGCTAATAGCTGAAAAGATATTCGCTTTAGGTCTTATGCTTTTATACTAGCTATGCTTTACATCAAGTGGTTCAAAGAAATTTCTAAAAAGGACATATCTTTAGTTGGGGGGAAAAATGGCTCTTTAGGGGAAATGTTTTCTAATTTAACTAAAAGAGGAATTGCCATTCCTGATGGATTTTGTTTAACCTCAAAGGCCTACTGGTATTTTTTAAAAGAAAATAAAATTGACCAAAAATTAAATAAAATATTTCAAAAATACAACCCTAAAAGTATAAAATCACTTCAAAAAGCCAGCCGACAAGCCAGAAATTTAATTTTAATGGCTGACTTCCCAGAAGACCTTAAAGAAGAAGTAGTTGCTTCCTACTTAACTCTTTCTGAAAATTATAAATCTAATGCAAGCGATGTAGCTGTGAGGTCTTCAGCGACTGCTGAGGACTTGCCAACGGCTAGTTTTGCGGGCCAGCATGAGACCTATCTTAATGTAAGGGGTAAATACGAACTTTTATCAGCTATTAAAAAATGCTTGGCTTCTTTATTTACAGCCAGAGCTATTGCCTACCGAGATGAAAAGGGCTTTAAGCATATGGAAATTGCTTTATCAGTGGCTGTTCAAAAAATGGTAAGATCCGACTTAGCTAGCTCTGGGATTATGTTTACCATAGACACAGAGACCGGCTTTCAAAATGTTATTTTAATTAACTCTATTTTTGGCATTGGCGAGATGATTGTTAAAGGCAAGATTACCCCAGATGAATTTTATGTTTTTAAACCCTCCTTAAAAAAGATGGGGCGAAATAAAAAATTAAAACCGATTGTTGTTAAAAATTTAGGCCGAAAAAATAAAAAATACATTTATAGTAAAAATGGTGGCTTAAAAGAAGTTGTTGTGCCAAAAGAAGATAGCTTAAAATTTTCTTTAACTGAAAACGAAATTTTGACTTTAGCCCGTTGGGCTTTAAAAATTGAGGAGTATTATGAAAGCCCCCAAGATATTGAGTGGGCTAAAGATGGCCAAACTGGTAAGCTTTTTATTGTTCAATCCCGACCCGAGACAATCCATACAACTGAAGATAAATTAATTTTCAAAGAATACCAAGTCAAAACCAGCAAAAAACCGATTCTAACTGGCATTGCTATTGGCAATAAAATAGGCACGGGTAAGGCCAATGTAATTGAAAGTGTTTCTAAAATAGCTAAGTTTAATAAGGGCGAGGTCTTATGTACCAGAATGACTGATCCTGACTGGGTCCCAGCAATGGCAATGGCCGCAGGAATTGTAACTGAAGAAGGTGGTAAAACCTGCCACGCCGCGATAATAGCAAGAGAACTTGGGATACCTTGTGTTGTGGGGGTTAAAAATGGTTTAAGTAAAATAAAACAAAAAGAGGACCTAACAGTTGATTGTACTACTGGGGCTTTAGGAAAGGTCTTTAGAGGGAAAATCCCACACTCTGTTAAGGAATATCATTTAAAAAAGGATTATCATTTAAAAACAAAGATAATGCTCAATTTGGCTACCACTGACACGGCTTTTGCTTGTTCTTTTTTGCCTAATGCGGGCGTGGGCTTGGCCAGAGAAGAGTTTATTATCGCTGAAAAAATAAAAGCCCACCCGTTGGCTTTGTGTCATTTTGAAAAAATTAAAAAACAATCTTTAGAAATTAAAAGCAAGAAACAAAAAAAGTACATAGAAGGTATTATTAAAAAAATAGATGCAATTACCGTAGAGCATCTAGACAAAAGGGAATATTTTATTAAAGAATTAGCTGAAGGGATTGGGCAAATAGCTAGTGCATTTTGGCCCAAACCAGTGATTGTTCGCTTATCTGACTTTAAAACAAACGAGTATAAAACTCTGCTTGGGGGCGAATTGTTTGAACCAGAAGAAGAAAACCCAATGCTGGGCTATCGGGGTGCCTCGCGGTATTATAGTCCTGAATTTTTACCGGCATTTAAGATGGAATTACAGGCCATTAGAAGGGTTAGAGAGGTCTTCGGCTTAGATAATGTAAAAATTATGGTGCCTTTTTGCCGAACCCCAGAAGAGGGCAAAAAAGTGCTTAAAATTATAAAAGAAGCGGGCTTAAAAAGGGGGCAGGGCTTAAAAATATATGTGATGTGTGAAATCCCTTCAAATGTTTTGTTGGCTAATGAATTTTTAAATATTTTTGATGGTATGAGCATCGGCAGCAACGATTTAACCCAGCTTATTATGGGCATTGACCGAGATAATGGCACCTTACAGCATATTGCTAATGAAAAAAACCCGGCGGTTAAAAAAATGCTTCATGAAGTTATTGCGATTTGTAAAAAAAGAAAAAAGTATTGCGGAATTTGCGGGCAAGCACCCAGCGACTACCCTGAATTTGCCAAGTGGCTAATTAAAGAGGGGATTGAAAGTATTTCTTTAAACCCTGACTCTGTGATTAAAACCATTTTAGCTTTGAAATGACAAAGAACAAAACCAGAATGACTAATTTTTAACATTGGTTATTTGGGCTTTGTTATTTATTCGTCATTCGTCATTCGGATTTCGTTATTATATTAATCTATGTTTGATATAATCACTTTCGGTTCAAGCACAATTGATATTTTCGCTTTTTTAAACACCTCAAAAGAAAAGGGCAAAGTTTGTTTTGAAGGTGGGTCTAAAGAAGCACTTCGAGGCCTTGAGGTACAAACCGGTGGCGGAGGTACGAATACGGCTGTTAGTTTTGCTAATTTTGGCTTAAAAACCGCTTTTTGTGGTGAACTAGGCAATGACTTGTTTGCTGATTTCATTCAAAAAGACCTTTTGAAAAGAAAAATAGACCGTTCTCTTGTAAGGGTAAATCCAAAAGCTAAAAGTGCTGTTTCTTTGGTTTTATCTCCTTTAAATGGAGAAAGAATAATTTTAAGCGATTTTAATGCTTCAATGTTCTCGCTAAAACAAGTTCCTTTAACAAAACTTAGGGCCAAATGGTTTTATATAGCTCCTTTGCATAATGAAGCTACAACCCTTTTAGAGCCCCTTGTTAAGCAAATTTTAAAAGAAAAAATTAAAGTTGCCTTAAATCCTTCTAAAGAACAAATCAAAACCCTATCTAGAGAGATAATCGTTAAGATTGATTGTTTAATTGTCAACGAAGAAGAGTATTCTCTTTTACGGGGTAAGTTAAAAAAATTTCAAGGTATTTTAATAATAACCCAAGGGAAAAAGGGTTGTTTAGTTGTTTCAAGAGGTAAGCGATACGAGGCCAAAGCCAGAAATATCAAGATAAAAGAAGCTACCGGAGCGGGTGATGCCTTCGCAAGTGGGTTCATCGCTGGACTTTTTTTAAAAAATGATATACAATATGGTATTACCTTGGGACTCTTCAATTCAGAAAGCTGTATCCAAGAAATAGGGGCAAAAAATGGGCTTTTAAAAAAGCAGGACTTAGCAAAAATGCCAACTTATAAAATTAAAATAAAAAATATTTAATTTATATGCAAATAACCCTTGAGCGTTCAAAATGTATTGGTTGTGGAGCTTGTGCTTCAATTTGTTCTGATGTTTTCAGAATGGCTCATGACGGCAAGTCATCACTTAAGGATACTGAATTAAGTGACCTCCAAAAAATTGAAACAGAAATTGCTTGCCCTAAAGAAGCAGTTGAAATTTGTCCGGTTAAATGCATAAAAGTAAAATAAATATATGATTTCTTTAAAAGCAACAATTAGGCAAGAAAAAAATCATCTTAAGGACTTAAGGCAAAAGGGGTTTATCCCCGCTGTTTTATACGGCGAGGGGTTAAAAAACATAAATCTTTCTGTTGAAGAAAAGCCATTTTTAATTGCTTTTAAAGAAATAGGAGAGACATCTACCTTAGAGCTAAATATTGAAAGCAAAAAATACCAGGCCTTAATCCACCAAACTACGTATGACCCGCTTTCAGGAAAAATAATTCACCTTGATTTTTTCCATCCGTCTTTAAAGAAAAAAATAATAGCTGAAGTGCCTCTATCTTTCATAGGGGAGCCCCCCGCTGTTAAAGATTTGGGTGGCATTTTAGAAAAAGAACTGACCTCGCTTGCCATTAAGGGGCTAGTTAAAGATATGCCCCACGAAATAAAAGTTGATCTTTCTTCGCTGAAGGCCTTTGGTGATAAAATTATTATTGGGGATTTAAATATTCCCAAGGAAGTTGAAATAGAGCACAACGAAAAAGACAACATTGTTGTTCATATAGCTGAACCAAGAAAAGAAGAAGTAGAGCCAACCCCAACACCGGTAACGGGAGAAGTAGAAGTAACAGAAGAAAATGCTCAAGGGGGCGAAAAATCTGACAAAAAAGAAGAAGTTGCAGAAAAAAATAAATAAAGTATTTAGTTATTTTAAAAGAAATCTATGTTAAAAAAGGGGCTAAAAACTAGGTTTTTTCATCTATTAAAAACAACTCTTTTTTTAGGGGTTTGTTTTTATTTAATTTTCTTTGGCCAAAAAAATGTTTTTTCAGAAAACCTAGAACAAGATTGTATTTGGGAAAATATTGTTCAAGCAGAAAAAAATCTTTCTAAAGATGCCTACAAGGACTTGCTTGAGTCCTGCAAAATTTTTTATGATCAAAAGTCAGTTGATTTAGCAAAAGATATCACTAAAACCCAAGCTGAAAAAAATACCTTAGCTAACAAAATAGCAACTCTCCAAAAACAAATCAAAAACCTTGAATACCAGATTAATCAAAGCAATGTGATGATTAAAGATTTAGGGGGGCAAATAGAAGACACCGCCGAATCAATTGACAAGACCATTTCGCAAATAGATGAAATTAAACAACAACTAAAAACAAACTTACAATTAAAATACGAAGAAGACCAAAAATCAACCATTGAAATCTTGTTTTCTGAAAAAACCTTAAGCGGTTTTTTTGACAATTTAGTTGCCTTAGAAGCAATCGGGGTTAAGATCCAAGATCTTTTGAAAAATGTTCAAGGGCTTAAAATAAATCTAGAGGGCCAGAAAGATCAAATGGATTCAGAAAAAAAAGAATTGGAACAATTAGTTACGATTCAACAACTCCAAAAAAATCAAAACACTAAACAACAACAACAAAATCAAGAGTTTCTAAGCTTGACTGAAGCAGAGTATAAAAACTACTTAGCCCAACACGAAGATGCGGTTGATAAATCAAGTAAAATTGGTAGCTTACTTTTTGAATTAATTGAAGTGCCTGAAGGCGGAATTCAGTTTGAAGATGCGGTTCAAATAGCTAAAAATATTTCGTCCCAAACAGGCATCCGAGCGGCTTTTTCTTTAGCCATTCTTTGGCAAGAAACAAGAATAGGCAAAATTCAAGGGGGTTGTTATTTAAAAATAACCTCAACGGGCGAGGGAGTTTATATTAAAACAGGCAATAAGGCACCTAAATCAATGCACCCCACAAGAGATGTGCCTGTATTTTTGCAATTAATCAGCGACTTAAATAAAAATAATCTTTTGAAAACAGACGCCTTTAACACTCCTGTTTCTTGCTGTATGATTTCAAATGGTTCTTATTTCGGCTGGGGTGGAGCCATGGGACCAGCCCAATTTATTCCCTCAACTTGGAATATTTATGCTGATGAAATTGCCACTATTTCAGGGGCCACATTAGCTAACCCTTGGAATATCAGAGATGCCTTTTTAGCGAATGCTCTTTATTTAAGAGATTTGGGTGCTACTAAACAGACCTATGTAGCTGAAATGAATGCCGCCTTACGGTACTTTGGTTGTGCCAGTGCTTGGTGCCAAACCAACTACGGCAACCCAGTCATGAATGTTTCAAAGTGCTTTCAAGAATATATTAGCTCAGGTGCTATGTCAGTCGCTTGTAGGGAAGCTGTTTTCTAAAGCCCGCACAATCTTATCTAACTTGCCTTCAATAATTTGCTCTAAATTGTAAAACGACTTATTCAAGCGGTGGTCAGTTAAGCGATTTTGCGGAAAGTTATAAGTTCTTATTTTTTCAGACCGATCGGCCCCACCTATTTGGCTTCTTCTTTCTTTAATAATTGCAGAAGAGACCTTTTCATTTTTAGCTTGGTCAAGTTTAGTTTGTAAATTAGCTAAAGCTGTTTGCCTATTTTGTTCTAAATTGCGTTGGGTTTGCGAGGTAACAACCAAGCCACTAGGGGCATGGGTTATCCGAATAGCTGTCTGCCTTTTGTTAACATTCTGCCCCCCCTTGCCTGATGATTTGAAGAAATCAAAACTAAGATCGCTTGGCTTAACCTGAACATCATTTTCTTTTACTTTTTTTAAAACAGCAACTGTTACGGTTGAAGTATGGATGCGATTGCTTTTTTCTGTTTGAGGTATTCTTTGAACCCGATGCACACCGGCCTCATATTTCATTTTATTAAAAACACCCTCACCTGTAATCTCAAAATTAACCTGTTTATAACCACCTAAGTCGCTCAAACTTTTGCCCATAATAACAACTCGCCAACCTTGGGTTTGGCTATATTTCTCGTACATTTTCAAGAGGTCGCCAACGAATAAAGTGGCTTCATCTCCACCAGCGCCAGCCCTAATTTCCATAATTATTGTCTCCATAAATAAATTGTACCCCCTTTCTCTTGCTTTTTCAAGTTTTATTTTGTATAATAGCTTATATATGAAAAAAGACATTCATCCAAAATATTTTTCTAATTCAAAAGTTCAATGTGCTTGTGGTGCTAATTTTGAAGTTGGCTCAACTAAAGAAGCGATTGAAACAGAAGTTTGCTTTAAGTGCCACCCTTTCTACACTGGCAAAGAAAAAATTATTGATACAGCCGGAAGAGTAGAAAAATTTAAAGAAAGAATGGCAAAAAAAGAAACAACCTCTAAAAAGAAAAAAATTCGTAAATCAAACAAAAAATAATTTTATCTCATATGGCAGAAGAAAAAGAAAAACTAAATACTAAAGTAAACGTTGAAGATATGCAAGAGGCGGGCTTACATTTGGGGCATAAAACATCAAAACTAAACCCCAAGACAAATGAGTTTGTTTTAGGGATTAAAAACACGGTTCATGTTTTTGATTTAGAGCAAACAGCCAAATATCTCCAAAAAGCCATCAAATTCATCGAAGAACTGGGCAAAGAAAAGAAAATCATAATGTTTGTTTCAACCAAACCGCCCCTAAAAAGGTTAGTAAAAGAGGTAGCTATTGAATTAAAAATGCCTTTTGTTGTTGAACGTTGGCTCGGGGGCACCTTCACTAATTTTGAAGTAATTTCCAAAAGAGCAAAATACTTTAAAAAATTAGAAGAAGAAAAGGAAAGTGGCGAATTTGAAAAATACACTAAAAAAGAAAGGGTTAAAAAAGAAAAGGACTTACAAAGTATGGGTTTAAAATTTGAGGGTCTTAAAAACTTAGATAAAATGCCAAATGCTGTTTTTATCGCCGACATTGTTAAAGATAAATTGGCCTTAAAAGAGGCCTTTGAAAATAAAGTCGAAGCAATAGCCATCGTTGATAGCAACGCTGATCCAACTTTAGTTGATTTTCCAATCCCAGCTAATGATGACGCCATTCCTTCGGTTAGCTATATTTTAAGCAAAATCAAAGCCGCTTATTTAAATCAATGACGAAATCCGAATGACGAATGACAAAGCCTGAAATTAGTTATTGGGTATTTGTTCGTCATTTTGGTTTTGTTATTCGTCATTTCTTAAATCTATGAATCTTGAAAACTTAAAACTTTTAAGAGAACAAACTGGCATTTCTATGATAGAATGCAAAAAAGCCCTCGAAGAAGCGGGGGATAATTTAAAAGAAGCTAAAAAAATCTTAAGAGAAAAGGGGAAAGAATCACTCAAAGATAGGGGTGATAAAACGGCGGGCAGTGGTTTAATTGAGGCCTATGTTCATGCTAATTCTAAAATAGGGGTTTTGCTTGAAATTCGATGCGAATCTGACTTTGTTGCTAAATCAGCTGATTTTAAAACCTTAGCCCATGAAATTGCCTTACATATTGCAGCCACTAAGCCAGTTTTTGTTAAAGAAGAAGATATTAATGAGGACTTTTTGCAACAAGAAAAAGAGATCTACCAAAAACAATTTGCTGACTCAGGCAAGCCAGAAAATATTCAAAAACAAATTATTGAAGGCAAGCTTAAAAAGTATAAAGCTGATGTTTGCCTTTTAAGCCAGGCCTTTGTTAAAGATCAAAACAAAACAATTCAGGGGCTAATTGATGAAACTAGAGCAAAGGTAGGCGAGAAAATTGAAATTACCCGTTTCTCTCGATTCGAGATATGATTCTTGTTTTAATTTTTCAAATTCTTTTAACAATTTCTTTAGGGGGAATGGTTTTTTTATTGGCTCATAAAATGCCCTTATTGTCTAAAGTAGAAAATCTAGAAAATTTAACCTCAAAAAAGAGGAATTTATCTCTAAAAAAAACAAAGGATTTTCTTTTTAAGAGAACGCAAGGGCTTAAGCCCCTTTTAAAAGAAAAGAAACAAAAAGTTTCCGAAGCAATTAAGGGTACCCCAAAAAAAGAAGGAAATAAGTTAGAACAAATTGAACAAAATCGGGACTATTGGGACAAAGTAAGCGAATAACTAATTAAATAAATTTGCCCGGGTAGCTCAATTGGCAGAGCAGCGCTTTTGTAAAGCGAAGGTTTGGAGATTCGACTTCTCTCCCGGGCTCTATGAAGTACGGCTTCTACTCTGATGAAAAATATAAAAAACGGCAAAGTGTTATTACGAAAGAAAATTGGAAAAAAGGTACTTTTAACTTTCTTTACAAAAGAGAAAAGAGACAATGCTTAAGAGAAGGGTGTAATAAAGAATTTAAGGTAAAAATGAGCGATCTTAAGGTATACTGCGGTAGGGCTTGTGCGGCTAAGGTTAACAATAAAAAAAGAGGGTCCTTCCCAGAAGAAGTAAAGCAAAAAATATCTAAAGCTTTAAAAGGTAGGCCAAATATTTACAAAGGAATAAAAAAAATCGTTCAAGTACAAATAAAATGTAATAATCCTAAGTGTCAAAGAGTTTTTTTAGGGGAGCAATGGGCACATCGTAGGTTTTGTAGTAATAAATGCGCAATGGCGGTAATAGGTGGAAAGCCAACTTCGCCTAAGGCTTCAAAGGGTAAGGGTGGGGTTAGGTCGGATGTAGGTCCGTATTTTTTTTATAGTCGCTGGGAAGCTAATATTGCTAGGTTGTTTAATTATTTAGAGATTAAATGGCAATATCAACCCAAAACGTTTAATTTGGGTACTCAAACATATACACCAGATTTTTATTTACCCGAGTATGATGTTTACCTTGAAGTAAAAAACTTTCTTTGGAAATATTCAAGAATAAGAGATAGTAAATTTAGAAAACTTTATCCTAATATTATTTTAATTTTACTTTTAAAAAAAGAGTACTTAAAGATAGAGGAAGAATATTCAAAGGTTATAGAAAATTGGGAATATAAAAACAGCCCAGCTCAATTTCAGTAAAATGTTTGCAAAATTATTTGTCAAGGCAATTTAGAAATTTCATACTTGGAAAGTAAAAGTGATTGTTTCTACCATAATGTTTTTAAAGGTTAAATCTTAACTCTTTAACCTTGAGACATTATGGCAGAAAATTAGTCAGGTATGAAATTTCTAAATTGCTCTTACTATGAAATTATCACATTGCTCCGACAATTTATTGCGAGGGGTTGACATATTTTTTTAGATAGAGTATTATAGGAAATGTGAATGAAAAAAGGGAAGAAAAGAAAGAGGTTCTTTCCAATTGAATATCGAAAAATGTAAACAACCAATTTGTAATTTGGCAACTCAAAAAACTTTGTTTTTTCGAGTTGCTTCGACTCTGTTCTATTTTTTTATGAGAGTTTGATCCTGGCTCAGGATGAACATTGGCGATGTGGATAAGGCATGCAAGTCGAACGAAGCAGCAATGCTTAGTGGCAGACGAGTTAGTAACACATAGGTACTTGCCTCAAAGACGGGTATAGCCCGGAGAAATCCGGGGTAATCCCCGATAGTCCCGTAAGGGTAAAGGAGTAATCCGCTTTGAGAGAGGCCTGCGGCCTATCAGCTTGTTGGTGAGGTAATAGCTCACCAAGGCTATGACGGGTAGGGGAAGTGAGAGCTTGTTCCCCAACGATGGGACTGAGACACGGCCCATACTCCTACGGGAGGCTGCAGTCGAGAATCTTCCGCAATGGGCGAAAGCCTGACGGAGCGACATCGCGTGTAGGAAGAAGATCTTAGGATTGTAAACTACTTTTCTTGGGGAAGAAGTTATTGACGGTACCCAAGGAATAAGGGGGGACTAATCACGTGCCAGCAGTAGCGGTAATACGTGACCCTCAAACGTTATCCGGATTTACTGGGCGTAAAGAGTCTTAAGGCGGTTTTTCAAGTTCTCGGTCAAATTTTTGAAGCTCAACTTCAAGGCAGCCGGGGATACTGTTAAACTAGAGAGTGCCAGAGGTTAGCGGAACGCACGGTGTAGGGGTGAAATCCGTTGATATCGTGCGGAACACCAAAAGCGAAGGCAGCTAACTGGGGCGACTCTGACGCTGATTGACGAAGGCTAGGGGAGTGAAGAGGATTAGATACCCTCGTAATCCTAGCTGTAAACGATGGACACTAGCTGGTGGAAGTATCGACCCTTTCACTGGCGAAGCTAACGCGTTAAGTGTCCCGCCTGGGAAGTACGATGGCAACATTAAAACTCAAAGGAATAGACGGGGGTTTACACAAGCGGTGGATCACGTGGCTTAATTCGACGATAAGCGGAGAACCTAACCAGGGCTTGACATACTAGTGAAACTCTAAGGAAACTTAGAGCCCCGCAAGGCACTAGTACAGGTGCTGCATGGTTGTCGTCAGCAGGTGCCGTGACGAAACACTTCGCGGCCTTGACGAGCAATCGTCAAAGAAAAAATCGGCTCATAACGGTGGAGGTTTATTATTTTCTGTGTTAAAATTAAATAATAAATAATACCGTGGGAAGTCAAGAAATTATACCAAAGTCATTAAGAGCGAGAAAAAACTTAAAATTAAAACTCACTCAAAGTGAGTACGATGTTTTAGTTGGCTCAATTCTTGGTGATGGGTATATTACTAAAAAGGGAAAGATCCAAATCGAACAAGGAGAAAAACAAAAACAATATGTTGAATGGAAATACGAAAAATTAATAAATGCTAAAAGTGGCAATATTATTAAAACAACAAGAAAATACAAAGGAAAAGAATTTTCTTCTTATAGATTTTGGACGAGACAATTTTTTTCTTCTTGGAGAAATATTTTTTATCCTTACGGTGAAAAAACTATTCCAAGAGCAAAAATTAATTTCTCTCCTTTATTATTGGCTGTTTGGTATATGGACGATGGTTACCTAAGAAAAAAGAATACTATTGCTTTGTCTACGGACAAATTTAGCAAGTCAGAGCTAGCTTATTTAGCTACAGAGTTAAATAGACAGCACGAACTAAGTGTTAATATTGTAAAAAGTAAAAAACTATACTTTGACACTAATTCTAGTATTAAGTTTCTAAATATAGTAAAACCATATATTATTCCTTCAATGATGTACAAAATTTCTTTGACCCCGTAACGACTGCTTTCATTCAGAAAGCGATGGAGGAATTAAAACCTTCATAATACGCCGATCTCCTTTATTTTTTAAAGGAGGTGGTATAGTCTACAAAACCTTACAAAGAGGAGGTGCTCCCTTAAATGGGGAAACCTGCGCAACCCTTGCCCTATGTTTCAATGTGTCATAGGGGACTGCCGCGGATAACGCGGAGGAAGACGAGGACAACGCCAAATCAGCATGGCCCTTACGTCCTGGGCAGCACACGTGATACAATGGCTGGTACAATGGGTCGCCAACCGGTAACGGGGAGCTAATCCCACCAAACCCAGCCCTAGTTCGGATTGAGGTCTGCAACTCGACCTCATGAAGCTGGAATCGCTAGTAATCGCGGATCAGATACGCCGCGGTGAATATGTCACTGAACCTTGTACTCGGGTGACCGGCAGCTAATTTAATTAGTCGGTTAAAATCCGATCAGAAAAATAAAGAATTTTCTGAAGCAAAATCGCAGTTCCGTCCCGCGAGGGAGTGGAATGAAGGGCGAAAGTAGCATTTCTTAGCTTGAATGTTCGTTTTAGGCTTAACAAGGTGGCAATCCTGCGAGTACATGGAGAAGCCATTCTTTAAAAAATACTTTGTTAAGTGCAGGAGCATCGAGATAGGAAAGAAAGTTTAATTAGTGACCCGGTGAGATCTTGTGTTTGTTCTTGGAATTAGCTATAATATGTTTGTAGTTAGCTAACTACAAGATAAAAGTAAAAGGCAACTTTAACTTTATGCAATCACAAGAAGTCAGCAGAGCTCATAGTACTTTCACCCGCCAAAATTCTTCTAAAAGAAATTTAAGCGGGCAAGAGAGGAAGGAGCGAATTTATTCGGTAAAAAAGTTACATCCTCAATATGTAGCCGGATTTGTTGATGGAGAAGGAAGTTTTTGGGTAAGTGTTGCCTTAGACAAGCGCAACAATAAAATTTTCCCAAGAGCTGAATTCTCAATCGAGCTAAGAGCAGATGACAGAGAAATCTTAGAAAGAATTAAAGCAACTATAGGTTGCGGGAAGCTTTATAAATGTAATTATGAAAGATATGGCTGGTATCCGCATGTAAAATATAAAGTAAGTAGATTTGAGGAAATAACTAATACTCTAATCCCATTTTTTGAGAAGTATCCTTTGCAAGCCAAGCAAGCCAAAAGATTTTTTTTCTTTAAAAAGATTATTGAAAAAAAGGAAAAAGGCGAACATCTTACAAAAAAAGGGGTACAAGATATCTTGAAGTTACAACGAAAAATTAGGGAATTAGGGAAAAAACATCGAATAGAAACCGCTAGGGTACGGGAAAACCGTTCGCCCAGTGGTGTGAGACAATAATTCATTGATCTCGATACCGCCCGTCAAGTCAGGAAAGCTGGGAACACCCAAAGCGGTCATTTTTATGACCTCTAAGGTGGATTCAGTAATCAGGACTAAGTCGTTAGTGTATACTACACGTTGCGACCCTTAATTAGAAAAATCTTTAAGGAAAAACTTGGCTATATGCTGGAAGCCCTGTGAATATAGTGCTACTTATGTTATGGTTAAAATAATAATATGAGTAAAAATGCTACTATTGCAGAAAATCAGCAGGGAAGTCTAAGCTACGCGACACTTAACAATTCACAATTGACAATTAATTGTCAATTGTTAAAAGTTAATTGTTCGCAAAGCAATGACCCCTCAGAGACTACACGCCGAGCCCCTTTCTTAGATAAAGAAATAAAAGCTTATTTTCTAGGTGCTTTACACGATGGAACTTTTAGCCAAAACAAAAGGTTTAGAATTTCCCAAAAAGGTCAAGAAATCTAAAAATGAAAAAATTTTTTATGTCAGAGGATTTTTTGATGCCGAAGGGGGCATTCCAAATAATCTTCGGAACAGGTTTTATATTCAACTAGTTCAAAAGGATAAAAAGAAACTTGAAAAAATAAAGGCAATTCTTATTGATTTAAAAATTGCTGTTGGAGAAATCCATAACCCAAGTAAAAAAGTAGATCCTTGTTACTGGAGAATGTTTATAAAAACTGCATCCCATAAAAAATTTATTGAATTAATTGGATCGTGGCATCCTAAAAAAATAAGATTGCTCAAAGAAAGGGTGATGATATAGTCCATGCTTTATAGCGATATAGAGAATTACATGAACAAGGCATCGGTAGGGGAACCTGTCGATGGATCATTTCTATTTTGTTTTTTTGGTTTTACCAAAAAAGCAGATGTGTCGGTTAAAGTTGAAGGATGAGAATTCTTTTTTCAACTTTAGGGTATTAGTCGTTCGGCCCCAAACAACGACTCTTAGTCGAAGCAGCTCAAAGAAACAAAAGTTGATTTTACATTTAAACAAAAATGTCTGAGGGCAGACCTCCTAAAAAACTTAGGAACCCATTTTGGGGGAGGTCTGCCCTCAGACATTTTTTTGTTTACTTTTTTCTTTTTCTTTGGTATATTTATATCAAGGGCGATTAGCTCAGGTGGGTTCAAAGCCAACTGCTTGGCTTTGAACGGGAATTTTAGGCAAAGCTTGTGAGCGAAGCTCACGCTTTGCCGT
>PFAX01000039.1 GCA_002773495.1 bacterium (Candidatus Gribaldobacteria) CG10_big_fil_rev_8_21_14_0_10_37_21
ATTCGCTTGGGTGCAGGGTTAAATGTGTGGTTCCTCCGGCTTCGCTTGGGTATTTAAAAATATATCACCAGGGATTAGGCACGATAAAGTTAAATCTTATTAAGGCAAGCGATGCTTTATTAAAAAGCCCTTTCCCAGGTATGGTTAAGGTGGCCAGGTTTAATGGCGATACCAACTCGGCCGCTGATTTAGTGCCAGTCAGCGACCCCATGGCTTCGCCAGTTAGGGTTTACACGGGCTTAACGGGCGCAGGTAGTCCCAACGGCATTTGGGCCTGGAAGAAACTGCCGTAACCCTAAAAGGAATCTGGTGCTTCCTCTCCTAAGGAGCCGAGTTCCTTTTTTTACCTACCATAAACTTGAACGATCGTCAAAGTTTATGGTAGGTAAAAAAAGAACAAAAAAGGAATGAAAACAGGCGGTTGTCTATTTTTTTGCTGTTTTTTTTCTGTTTTTTTTGTTAGGGTTTTAAGTTTTTATAGGGCAAACCCTTGAATGTTTTATTTAGGCCTGCTGTGAACAACCTTAAAGAGGTTGACTTTTTTTGATTTTAAAAGTAAGATAGAAAAATAATAAAGCATTTTAATTTAAGATATGGTTGATAATACAAGGGTAATAAAGCTTACTTTGGCTTTGTATAAAATAACAGAAGGATTTCCTGAGAAAGAGCCCCTGAAATATCACTTAAGGGAACAAGCTAATTTAATTTTAGAAAATTATATCTTAAAGCAGAAGAAAGAACTGCTTCAAGAAGAAAAGAAACAAGTAGCTTCTTTGAGAGAGAAGACATTTTTGAGTGTAGAATGTTTGCAAGGTTTTTTAGAGGTGGCTAAAAAACAGGCCTGGGCAAACCAAAATTATCTTGGGGTTATAAGCCAAGAATATAATAATTTGCTAAGTTTTTTTAAGGCCGAGCCCTTGAAAAAAACAGAAATAAAAAAGTGCTTAGAAAAAGCTTCGGTAAACCATTCTGTAGAGCCGAACCACAAGGCCTTGAAAGATAAAGTAAGATGTTTGAAAATAGTGGATCTTTTGAAACAAAAAAAGTCGGCTCAGATTAAGGATTTAAAAGAGAGTTTTCCCGATGTAACTAAGCGAACCCTAAGAAGGGACTTTGAGTTTTTAGCTAAAGAAGGGATTGTTAAGAGAGTTGGGGATAAGAACGAAACAGAGTATGTGTTAAGATAAATGACAAATGACAAATTAGGGAAGGGGGCATTGAACTATTTTAAAACATGGGGTAGGACAGAGGTAGGACATAATTTGAGGGGGTTAGGACAGAGGTAGAACATAGAAAATGTCCATAGGACATTTTAATCTCAAATTTAATGAGAAGTAAGCAGAAACAATTTACTAAAATTTACGATAATCAGGTAGAGAAAATCTACCGTTATGTTTTTTTAAAAACAGGCAATGTTGAAATAGCGGAAGATATTACCAGCCAAGTTTTTGTTAAGGGTTGGCGTAAGTTTAAGAGTTTGGGTGCTGTTGAGAATGAAAATGCCTATTTGTTTAAAATAGCTAAAAATGAAATTGTTGACCATTACCGCAAAACAACAAAATACAAAATTGTTTCGGTTTCTAATGTCGCTGAAATTAGCGAGGAGGTGCCTACCCTTGAAGAAGAGCAACAAGTAAAATCAGAAATTAAAATCGCCAAAGATTTGTTAACTCAATTAAAAGACGATTATCAAGATGTTTTAATTTTAAGATATGTTGATGGTTACGAGGTGCCAGAGATTGCCTTGATGATGGACAAGACAGAGGCAAATGTGAGAGTCATGATGCACCGGGCCTTAAAAGAGCTTCGGGATAAGATGTCTAAGTAAGATTATGGCCTAAGGTCTCGGGGGGTTAATTTCAAAGAGTCCCGCGAGTGGTTATACCGTGTTATACTTTTATACTCTTTGAAATTAACCCCCGAGTCCTTCTGCTATCATTGAGTTGTTGCCCCTTCTTTTAAAAGCTCTTTTATTTGTTTTTTTTAAGTTTATTAGAAGAGGTTTGTAATAAAAATTGTTCTTTTGCGTTATAACTTTAATAAAGAAAAAAAACCAGCTATGACAGACAAAGAAACAATTAAACAATTAAAGATGTTCAGCTGTGTTAAGCCCAATAAACATTGGGTTTCTTTAACTAAGAAAGAGCTTTTTGAAAATGAAGCCAGCGAAAGCTCTTGGGTTTTTCTACCAATGGGCAGGCCGGCTTTGGTTTTAAGTTCGTTGGCTTTAGTGGCTGTTTTTGCCATGGGGCTTTTTGTTTTAATCTTGCCCCAAAAAATGCCAGTGGCTGAATATCAGAAGTTCCAAGCCATGGTAGAGAGTTTTAGCCAACAAAACAAAGCTAATACAGAGGCAGTTATGGCTTTAGAGAAAATTCAAGATCAATTAACAGGCATTGAAACTTCTTTGGTTAACTTAAAAGACAATCAAAATAAAGGCCAAGCGTTGACAATGGCTGAAATAGTTAAGGGCACAGCCAAAACAAGCGAACAGACGGTTAATAGTATTAGAGATAACAATGGGAGTTTATCGGGGCAGGTTTTGGCGAGTTTGAGCGAGGTGGAGAATGCCTCAAAATTAATTGAGAAAAAGGCAACAGCTCTTCAAAAAGAAATGTTTGAGGCCTATTTAACTGATTTAAAAACAAGGGGGTTGCAAGGCGACAACTTGATAAATTTAAATATGGCGGAAAAATATTACGAAGAAGGCAAGTTTTCGGAAGCGGTTATTTTTATTACAAAAATTCAATAGAAGAGATTTTTCGGTGTTGAAGGGGTAGGAAATGTTGGCAGGGATTTACCTTGCAAGCATTTCCTACCCTTTTAAGGGTAAACGACGAAAGCGTAAGGTAAGTTAAAAAGACGACGTTTAATCTAAAGGTCGAGATAAAACAAGAAAAGGATAAAGCTCAAAATAAATTATTAAAAAATTAACGAAATTTATTTGAGCGAAAAAAATATAATACAACAATGAATAAATTAATAAAAATGAGTAAATTAATAAAGAAATTAGTCTCAATCGCGACTACTTTGACTGTTGTTGTGATGTTAGCAGGCCCGGCTGTCCCAGCTAAGGCGTTAACCGCAGAAGAGTTACAAGCCCAAATTGCAACTCTTCAAGCCCAATTAGCTGCTTTAACAGCTCAATTAGGTAGCTTGAGTGGCGGAACTGGTACAGGCACGCTCCCAGCAGACACAGTAGGTTGTTCTTTTAGTCGAAACTTAAAATTAGGTATGACTGGCGCTGATGTAATGTGTTTACAGCGAGTTTTGAACTCCAATGTAGCCACTGTGGTTGCGGTTTCAGGTGTTGGCTCTGCTGGAAACGAAACACAATATTTTGGCAATTTAACCAAGGCGGCTGTGATAAAATTTCAAGAGAAATACGCTTCTGAAGTTTTAGCTGTTTATGGTTTAACCCAGGGTACTGGTTTTGTTGGCGAAACCACTAAAGCTAAATTAAACGCTTTGGTTGCTGCTGGCGGCACAAGTGGAACTGGTGGTACTGGTGGTACGGGTGGAACAACCCCAATAGCCGCTGGTTTAACGGTAGAATTAGCTTCTGATAACCCTGCTTCAGCGACTATTGTTGCTGACTCAACAGGCACGACCGAATCAGCTCAATCAATGATTGAAGGCATTAAGGTTAAGTTAACCAACGGGGATTCCTCTGAGGTTAAAGTAACCACTATTAAGTTCACCAGAGAAGGCATTTCAGCTGACTCTGATATTTCACAGGCCTATCTTTATGAAGGAGATACCAAGTTAATTGATTACCAATCATTTTCAAGTTCTGTTTTAACCTTTAATTATTCTGGCGGGATTATTACTATCCCAGCTAATTCTTCAAAGGTTGTTACCTTGAAATTTGATTTAGCTAACAACACTTCATCTGGTAAAACAATGAAGTTCACTGTGGCTGCTTCAACTGATGTGGTAACAGACGCTTCAGCAGTTAACGGCACTTTCCCGGTCTCTGGGAACACCATGTCAACAGCGGCTGCAAGCGACCTTGGCCAATTAACAGTGGCAACTTCTTCTGGCCCGGCCACGACAATTGATCCGCAAGAGGCCTTAGATGTGTTTAACTTTACCTTAGCTGGTTCTGACCAAGTTCTTGAGGTGCGTAAAATTAAGGTTCACAATATTGGCTCAACAGATGCCAACGACTTACAGAACTTAAAGTTATACGATGGGCCAACGCAAATTGGTTCAACTATAGCTGAAATGGCATCTGATAAAACAGTTGTTTTTGATTTGTCAGCTAGCCCGTTGATCATTGATAAAGGCATTACCAAGAATATGAATGTTAAAGCCGACATTGCCAATGGCACCAACAGAACTTTTCAGTTTAGCTTACAAGAAATAACTGACATTGTGGTTTATGACACTCAATACAAGATTTATGTTAAACCCAATAAAGCTGACACTTGGACAATATTTCAACACACTGCCTCTACCATTAACACAGGCAAGCTAACCTTAACCAGGTCAGCGGACGCGCCTTCAGGCAATGTGCCAAAAGACGGCACCAACATAACCATTGCTAAGTTTGACGTTAAAGCCGAAGGCGAAGATGTTAAAATAACCGCAATGGATGTGCAGGTTTATGGTGCTGGCATTGGCACAGATGATTTGTATCAAGGTAAGGTTTTGTTTAACGGTGCTCAAAAAGGTACCACTGATACCTCTTTGGATTCAGCGGCAGCTGCGGGTACTTCAAACAATTTCACCTTTGGCAATACCTTTATTGTGCCAGCTGACGGACAAACCTACACCTTAGAAATTAAAGCTGACATTAAAGAAGGCGATGGTACAACCCATGGAGGTGACGAGGACTTTACAGTCCAAATCGCTTCTGTTACTGCCACTGGCAGGGATTCTTCAGCGAGCGTGACTGTCTCGTCTGCGACTGGTTATCAGTTAGTGATTGCCACTGGCGCTTTGTCTGGGGCAATTAACCAGGCATATGGTGACTGGGCGGCTGCTAACGCGACAGCTGTGAAAGGAGCAACTGGTGTTTTAGTGGGTTCTTTTAATGTTTCAGCTGGAGCTTCCGAGGGCGTTGACATTACAGCGATTTCAGCCACTTGGAGCACAACAACCAATGATTGTATCCAGAATTTGGCAGTTTATAAGGGCACTAAAGAAACAGGCACCAAAATTGGCAATACCCAATCGTCTGTAACCGCTTCAACAACCTACACCTTTTACCCAGCGCCTTATATTAGCTTAAACGCTTCAGAGCAATTTACTTTGAATTTTTATGCTGATATTTTGAGCAACAACCAAGCAGGCGATTGTGGTAAGGTGAGCTTGTATCTTATTTATGGCACAGGCAAAACAACTAATACATCAGCGAACAGCTCCGGCTATGTTTCAGGCCAAAATACTTATGTTGCCTCAGCTGGCAATTTAAATGTTGGCCTTGATGCCGCAAACCCGGTAGCTGATATGATTATCGCTGGCACCAATGGGGTTACCTTAGCAAAGCTTAAGTATTCAGCTTCAACTTCTCCAGAGGATTTGAATGTCAATACAATAGTGGCTAAAGTTTCTTTAACCGGCGGAGCAGCAACAACTACCCTGAAAAATGTTATTATTTCAGGCGACGGGCTAACCCCTGTAAGCAGGGCGTTAAACGCCAGTGGAGTTGTTACTTTTGACTTAACAGCAAATCCTTGGGTTATTCCAGCTTATTCAGAAAAGGTTTTAACAGTCACAGCTGATGTGAACACCTATGTAAACGCCTCTTCAGGATCTGCGGTTTTAATTGATATTGCTACGACAACTTACAAGGGTGCGATGAGTGGCACTGAGGCGCACGAGATTCAAAAGACATCTGAAACATCGGGCAACGCGCAACTTGTTTATAAGACAAGACCAATAGTTGACAGGGTGGCACCAACTGGTTCAACCCTTTTATCTGACACAACCTTGGATTTGTTTGAATTCACCATTACAGCTGATGCGGCAGGCAGTGTTAATTTGTATAGCTTGAACTTGAATGTTCAACTAAACGATCAAGCGACAACCACAGGCGATATGACCCTGACAGCTATTAAAGTGTATGATAAGAGCAATTTATCAACTGCTTTAAATGATTATGTGACTGTCGCTACGGGTACAGCAACTACCTACGCTTCTAGTACTACGGCAGCTGCTTCAACTTTTGGCGGGAGTGCTGCTTGGGGTGCCGCTAATTACAGTGGCACAAAATCAGCTAACATTCAGTTAAGCAAGAGCATTGTTAACCCGAAGGACAGCTTGCATGCTACCTCCACAATGGCTGAAATACCAGCCGGCGGTTCTAAAACCTTTGTTGTTCAGGGTGTTATTAGTGGCTCAGCTCAATATGATTCAGTCCAGAGCAAGTTAGCTGACATTAGCACAACTGACGACTTAAAGAACGCTATTATTTGGGGTGATGGAGTTGATGTTTCGATTAGCTCGAACAAAGTTAAGACACTCCCCACTGCTATTACAGCTTACTCAAGATAAAACCCTGAAAGATATTTCAAGCTTGTTCTTGAAAGCCAAAGCCCTTCTGAAAAGAAGGGCTTTTGGTTTTAATTGGCTTAAAAGTTATCCACAGCTTCAATAGTGTTGACAATGTTTTTTTGTTGTATAATAAAATAATTATTCTGATTTTATGAATAAGGTTAAAGGTCGTTTTTTGATTTACATAAATTAAAAAATAAGGTCGAAAAATAAAAAATTTAAAGATTTAAAAATTCGAAAAATGTTTAACAAAAAACAAATTTTAACGGTTTGTTTGTCTGTAGCGGTTTCTGTTTGTTTAGTGGCTTTAGCTGTTTCAGCGGCTACGACTGTTGGCAATAATGTTGATATTGGCGGCACCACTATTTCAAATGGAAACTTAAGCGTTGGTGGCCAAGCTACAACCACAGCGGCCACAGGCAACTTTGAAACCCAAGGCACTGTTTATTCCATTGGTGATTTAATGGTTGGCGGGTATGCGACAGTTACTGCGGCCACAGGCAATATTGAAACCCAAGGCACTGTTATCTCTAAAGGCGACTTGTCTGTTGGCGGACATGCCACTACCACGGCTTTAACTGGCAACTTTGCCACTGAAGGTGAAATAGTGATTGGAGCTTCAGGCAACCCCATTTCTGGGCATTTATCAGCCACGAGTTCAATTGATTTTGGAAACATATCAGGGAACAACTGTGCTACAAGCTCGCCTATCACAATAGCAGGTGCTGCTGCTGGCGATACGGTTGTCTTGGGCGTGCCAGAAGAAGTGGGTAGCGTCACTTCTACTTCTTGGGGTGTTTTCATTAACGCTGACAGCAAGGCCGTTGTTAGATTATGCAACCCGTCCATATCTGATTTAACAGACGCACAATTACCAGCCGCTGTTTTTAGGGTTGATGTCTGGAAACATTAACAAGAGTGAATTTAACTTATAAAGTTTAATGAAAAAGCAATATATATTTCCAATTTTGCTTTTACTTGTTGTTTTAGCCCTACCAGTTAGGGGGCAAGCCGCTTATAATACAGTTACCTTTGACGCTGATACTGACTTATACTTTACAGGCGTGCCAGCCACAATTACAGTTTCTTCCGGGAGTATGGTAGCTGACCTTGAGGTTAAACCTTCTACCCTGAACTTAAGTATGGAGAGCGGGTCAACGATCACTTTAACTTCAAGCGATAAGCTGATTATGACAAGTAATTTAGATGTTGACACTGTTTGCGGGTCAAGTGCTTCTACTTTAACGATTACTTCAGCGACGACTCAGGGTGTCAGTGTTGACATTACCGCTAATTCATGCCAAACAGGCGCCGCTGTTGTGACAACGGGCGGTAGTGGCGGAGGCGGGGGTAGTTCAACTCCACCACCTTCAACCACAAAAACTCCTGCTCCAGAAACAACTCCTGCTGAAAAGTCAATCTCTCAAATGACAACAGCTGAAGTTACAGCTAAAATAGCTGAAATTACCCAACTAATTGCTCAACTCCAAACCCAGCTTATTCAAATGTTGGGTGGCTCAGCTATGAGCGGAATTTCTGGCGTTTTGCCTGAAATAAACCTAAAAACTGGCTCTACAGGAGAAGCGGTTAAGTTACTGCAAACATGGTTGGCAAAGGATGCGGAGATTTATCCAGAAGGCATAATTTCGGGTTATTTTGGCCCTTTAACTAAAACTGCGGTGATAAGGTTTCAAGAAAAGTATAAGGCAGAGGTTTTAGACCCCTGGAACTTCACGAACGGCACTGGCATAGTTGGCCCAACAACAAGAGCGAAATTGAGCGAACTTTTTGGTTCGCAATAATTTATTAAGTTTTAGCTTTTCCTTGCAAAGCGTCCCCCACCACTTTCTTTTGAAAGTGGTGGGGGGTTGATTTTTAAAGATTTCTATGGTATAAGGGGCTATATGGAAAAAATAAACGCGAAGGAGGAGAAAAAACAAAAAGTAGTGGCTGTTTCGGGATATTTTAACCCTGTCCACAAGGGGCATATTAGTTTATTTAAGGCCGCTCGGGCTTTAGGCGATAAACTGGTTGTTATTCTAAATAATGACGCACAGGTAAAATTAAAAGGAAGTTGCCCGTTTATGGCTCAAAAGGATAGAAAGGCGGTTTTAGAGGCAATAGAAGGCATTAGCGAGGTTGTTATCTCTCTTGACACAGACAGAACTGTTTGTAAAACCTTAGCCCTTATTAAGCCCGATATTTTTGCTAATGGGGGCGACAGGAGAGAAATGTTTGATATTCCAGAAACCGAAGTTTGTAAACAGCATAATATAGAAATGGTTTTTAATGTTGGGGGAGGTAAAGCCACTTCCAGCTCTTGGCTTATTGATAAAGCTAAGGGGAATGTTTTAAATCAAGAAATCCCGGAAGAAAAATTGAAAAAATTAAAAATGATTGTTTTAGACAGCGACGGGGTTTGCGTTGAGAGAGGCACTAATATAAAAGAAATAGAAGATAATTCTGCTTATAGAATAGAGTTTTCAACTGGGATGCTTTCTTTGGACTTAGCTGAAAAATTAAACCGTTTAAAAAAGCATTTAATTGTTTGTATTTCATCGGGCAGGGCATTAATGTATTTGCAAACCATTTACTCAAGGGTAATAGGGGGTAAAAGCATTCTAATGGCAGAAAACGGCAACCTTATTTTAACTAAAGGCAAGGTAAGCCAGCTTTTTCCTTATACTGATAAGTATTTTGAAAAATTGGCCTTAATTAGAAATAATTTAAAACATTTAGAGATTAGCGGGTTTGAACCAAAGCAGTTTATTTTAACAGCTCATAGCCAAAAAGAAGTAAAAGAGGTCTATAACATAGTTGAAAGAATTGACCAAGAAAAGGACTTAAGAATTATGTGGAATGGCGAGGCCTTTGACATTCAAAGAAAAGATGTTTCAAAAGGCGAGGGTTTGAAGAAAATTATTTCTGTTTTGGGTTTTAAAAAAGACAATGTTATAGCCATTGGAGATAGGGTTAATGATAAAGAACTTTTAGATGAAGCTGGCATAGCTGTTTCAGCTGACATTGAAAACCTAAATGCCGAATACTTTACCAAAGGCGATAGATTGCCAGCTGAAACCTTAGTTCAATACTTACTTGATTACTTTGAAAACAGGTGAAATCAACGAATAATGATTAAAAAAGAGGGCAGACCTCCCGAAGGCTGGGCAGTCCAGTTTTTTAGGAGGTCTGCCCTCTTTTTTTGCATTTTATTTTTTTTCCTGTAAAATAGAAAGTGTAAAGTAAAAAAATAAATAATCATCTCAATAAACATATGGAACAACAAGCAAAAAAATACGCGCTTACTTTTGTCGTTTTTTTAATTTGCGGTTTTGGCGCTTTTTTGGTTTTTCAAAAGTTTTACCCTGAAAGCCAAGTAAGCCAAAATTCACAAGGAGATATGTTAGAAGATGCCAATCAAAACGAAGATGTTGAAGGTGAGGTTATCAGCGGTAGTGTTGAGGGTCTTAAAATTGAGGTTTTGCAAGAAGGTACGGGTGAGCAAATCTCAAAAGCGGGCGATTTAGTGACAGTTCATTATACAGGAACCTTAGAAGACGGGGGTAAGTTTGATTCAAGCTTAGACAGGGGCGAGCCCTTTACTTTTCCTTTAGGTCAAGGGTCAGTTATTCAGGGCTGGGAAAAAGGGATTGTTGGGATGAAAGTAGGGGAGAAAAGACGTTTAACGATTAGCCCTGAATTGGGCTACGGAGAGCAGGGTACGCCCGGAGGCCCTATCCCGCCAAATGCTATTTTAATTTTTGAGGTAGAAATGATAAGCATGCGGAGTAATTAATTATTTTTAAGGAAAAAATAGATGGTTTTTAAACAAAAAAGCTTTTATATTTTTTTAATAGTTTGTGGTCTTTTTTTTATAAGACCTGCTTTTGTTTTAGCTGACATTTTGGGTCAAAGTAAAATTTTTTTTGTAGAACCAACTTATGACAGCCAAAATAAAGAACAAATTGAGACAATTTTAGAAAATATTTCTAAAAATGCCTATTTTTATTTGGAAAAGTCCTTTAAAACAACATTAACAATAGAGGAGTTAGAGCAAATAGAACTTATTTTAAAAAATTTAGGCCAAGAGTTTGACCAAGTGATTTACCCAAAACTCATTTCTTTGTATGGAGTAGAATGGAAAAACGGGATTGACCGAGACCCAAAAATAACTGTTGTTTTTCACCAATTAAAACCAGGAGCGGCTGGCTATTTTCGGCAAGAAGATGAATACCCCAAACAACAAGCTCAAAAATCAAATGAAGGGGAGATAATTTATCTAAATGCTGATTACTTAACCAGTTCTTATCTAAAAAGTTTTTTAGCCCACGAGTTTACCCACCTAATAAGCTTTAACCAAAAAGAACGCCTTAAGGGTATAGTAGAAGATGTTTGGTTAAATGAAGCCAGGGCAGAGTTTGCCCCAACTTTGCTTGATTATGATAAAGATTATGAGAAAAGCAACTTAAAACAAAGGGTCTTACAGTTTTTACAAAGCCCGCCCGACTCTTTAACTGATTGGGAAAGCCAAAAAAAGGACTATGGTTCAATTGCTGTTTTTTTCCAATATTTAGCTGAAAAATATGGTTCAAAGATTATTGTCAATACCATGGAAGCGCCCTCTGCTGGGTTTTCTTCTTTAAATTATAGCTTAGAAAAATGGCAGGTGGGTAAAACAATAGAAGATATTTTTACTGATTGGTTAGTGACTGTTTATTTAAATGATTGTTCTTTGGGGGATAATTATTGCTTCAAAGCACAGGGATTGACCAATTTAAGGGTGGTGCCAAGCTTGATTTTTCTTTCCCCGCAACAGAAAAAGGAGTTTACAACCGCCCTTTCTTTAAAGCCCTGGTCTGGGAGGTGGTATCGCATTTTAACTACAGAGGGCGATTTAAGGGTTAATTTATCAGCTGTTTTAGGGGTTCCTTTTAAATTGTCTTATGTTCTATGTAATAAAGAGAATGATTGCCAAGTGAAGTTTTTAGAACCCAACATAGATAATAAAATTGAAATGTTTATTCCCGAGTTTGCTTTAAAATATAATTTTTTAACTGTTATTCCTTCAATTCAACCGAAAACAAAAACTTTGACTTCAAACCAAGAAGAGCCATTTTTTGAATTGAACTTATCAACGAAAATTGAAAATACCAAACAAGACCAAGACCTAATCGCTAATTTAGAGGCCCAAATTTTGCAACTTAAGGCCCAAATCGCTCAAGTTCAAGCCCAATTGCAAGCAATTTTAGCTAAAAAAAACACTTGCCTTTTAACCTATAATCTTTTTTTAGGAAAGCAGGGCGAACAGGTAAAATGTTTGCAATCTTTTTTAGTAAGCCAAGGCAAAGATATTTATCCAACAGCCCTTATCACTGGCTATTTTGGGTCTTTAACCAAAGAGGCGGTTATCAGATTTCAAGAAAAATATAGGGTAGAAATTTTAACGCCCCTTAACCTTGCTTTGGGTAATGGTTATGTTGGCTCTTTAACCAGAGCTAAAATAAACTTTTTGATTTCGCAATAACTCGCTGGGTATCTTTTGTTTGAAAAAAACTTTGTAAAGGAAAATTGATAATTCTTTGAGAAATCTCAAGGGTTAAAGGAAGATCTGGTTGAGTTTTAATTGGGTTTTTCCAGATTCTAGTCGTAAAAATCCCCTTTTTTCTTAAGGACAAGACGAGCCTGTCTCTTGAAAGGCCTATTGGGCATAAACAACTTAAAAAAGTAAAAGAATTGTTTTCTTGGGGTTGGCAAAGAAAGCCAAGCCCTTCTAAAGCCCCTTTGAGTTCAAGGGCTGTTTTTTTTCTTTTTTCAAGGATTTTTATTAGATTAGCTTTATTTTTAAAGTTAAAAGCGAATAAATTGAAAGAAACTCGGTTTAAAGTAGCAGGTGTTTTTGATTTTTCAGCCCTTAAATGCTTTTTAGCTTGTTCTTGGAAGAATGTTTTAAAAATAAAGCTAAAAAAAGAAAAACTATTTAAGAGGGAAAAGCAATCCCTTAAAGTAAATTTTGTTTTTTTTAGGGGCTGGCTTAGAGGTTTTTTAAGTATAACCATTCCGCCCCTTAAACAAGGAAAAAGCTTGTATAAGCTAAAAAAGGAGGCATCACCAAAAAGGCCTAGGGCTTTACCTTGATATTCACCCCCGAAACTATGAGAGCAATCTTCAATAATTTTCAGGTTATGTCTTTGAGCTATTTGCGTTATTTTTTCTAAATTGCAAGCTAAGCCAAAGGTGTGAGAGACAAGAATGGCCTTAGTTTGAGGGGTAATTTTTTGTTCTATTTCGTTTTCTTTGAAGTTAAAAGTTTTTTCGTTTGTTTCAATAAAAATAGGGCTTAAGTGATAGGCCTTTAAAATAGGCAGAAAAATGTCGCAAATAAAAGAGGGCATTATAATTTGGCAGTTTTTTAAATTAAGCTCGTCCAAAATTATTTTAAAAGCGCTTCTTCCCATGTCAGTAAAATAAGCAAAACGTTGGGGGAACATTTTTTCAATTTCTTTTTTAACTTTTTTATTTAAAGGTGCTAAAAAAGCCCACTTGATTAAGAGGATATTTTTTAGGTTGAATTTGAATTGTGGATGCACAAAGTATTTCATAAATAATTCCATATAAGGCCTATAAGAGGTCTTTGTAAAGGAATTTAGTTTGGGTAAACATTTTTTCTAAGGTATATTGTCTGGCTTTTAAAGAGGCATTTAAAGCCATTGTTTTTGCCTTTAAAGGGTTTTGGAGGATTTTTTGAATGGCTTCTTTTAAAGCCATAGGGTTTTTTGGCTCAACCAATAAGCCCTCTTTTTCATTTTCAATTATTTCAGGGATAGCACCAACTTTAGTGGCTACAATTGGTAATTGGGCCTGCATTGCCTCTAATAAGGCAAAAGGGAAGCCCTCTTTAACGGAAGGCAAACAGAAAATGTCAAAGGCCTTAAGATATTGAGAGGCATTCTTAATTTTACCTAAAAAGATGGTTTTGGGAAATTGTTTTTGTAATTTTTTTCTTTCCGGGCCATCGCCAATAACAATTAGTTGGTAGTTGGGGGCAGGAACTAAAACCTGTAAAAGGTATTTAAGGCCTTTTGTTTTATAGGTGTTTGCAATTGTGCCGACCAAAAAGGCATCTTGGGGCAAGTTAAGCTTTTTTCTGGCTTGTGCTTTATTTAAAAAAGTTAAATTAGTAAGGCCATTGGGGATTATTTCAATTTTATTTTCTTTAGTAATTTTTTTTATTAAAGCAACTTGCTTGTCAAATTCAGACAAAACAATAAAGACATCTTTTAAGGAGGCAGTTATTTTTTCAAAGAGGAAAAAAAGTTTCTGTTTTAATGGCCCTGGTTCCAAAAATGCCCAACCATGAACAGTATAAACCACTTTTGGCTTTACTTTAAGGCCTAAAATAGCTAAAGAGCCCAAGAAACCGGCTGTTGTTGAATTAAGGTGTAAAATGTTGGACTTTTCTTGTTTAATAATTCTTCTTATTTTTTTAATTGCTTTTAAAGCTGAAAAAGGCGAGGGTAATCGTTTCAAATGCCGAAGAAGAACAGTTTTTATGTTTTCTTTTTTTAGGAAAGAAAAGAGTTCGTCCCCACCTTCACTACCAATGGCTACTGTAATGTCAAATTCGTTTTTTAAGTTAAACGACAAGTCAAAAACATATTTTTGAGCCCCACCCATATCAGATTGAGTTATTAAGTAAAGTATTTTAGCCATTTGATTTTATTTTATTATACTTGATTTTTTCTATTTTTTCCACTATTATTAAGCCAGCGAAGGAGGAAATATTATGCAAGGTGAAAACTTAGAATTTTTCCCCATACCACCAGACATATCTTTGGGTCATTTAGGGGTGGAT
>PFAX01000017.1:0-12653 GCA_002773495.1 bacterium (Candidatus Gribaldobacteria) CG10_big_fil_rev_8_21_14_0_10_37_21
AGGGCTTCCCAGCTCGGTCAGTTTATAAATTAAAAGAAATAAATAAGAAATTTAACTTGCTTAAAAAAGGGGGCAAGGTCCTTGACTTGGGTTGCGCTCCCGGTTCTTGGCTATTGTATCTTTCAAACGAAGTAGGAGAGCATGGCAAAGTGGTCGGCGTTGACTTAAATGAAATAAAAATTGTAATGCCTAAAAATGTAATTTTTTTAAGGGAAAATATTTTTACCATAAACTTGAACGATCGTCAAAGTTTATGGAAGAGGGCTAATTCTAAGTTTGATTTAATTGCCTCTGACTTAGCCCCTCAAACAACAGGCCTAAAAGAAAGAGACGCGGCTTTATCTTTAGAACTTTGCCAAAGGGCTTTTGAAATAGCCCAAAAAAAATTAGTTAGGGGGGGTAACTTTGTTTGCAAGGCCTTTGAAAGCCCTGATTCACAAGATTTTTTACAACAAGTTAAAACAAAGTTTAACAAAGCCCAGCTTTTTAAAACAAAATCAACCACCAAGCACAGCAGAGAGGTTTTCGTCATTGCCCTTGACTTTTTAGAACCATAGAGACCGGGCCTCATTTTATTTCTAAGATGGTATATTCTTTGTCGTTAACTTTAATTGTTGCACCTTTTTCTTGGTTGAAAAGGGCATTGCCAATAGGGGATTCAAGCGAAATTAAGCCCTTGTCAAAGTCGGCTTCTTGGGGCGAGACCAAAGTAAAGGTCATTTTTTGTTTATTTGACTCTAAAACAACTGAAGAGCCGACTTGAACCTTGCTTGACTCTTTTTTCTCAAGCACGGTGGCATTAGCTAACATAGATTCCAATTCTAAAATCCGGCCTTCCATAAAAGCCTTTTTTTCTTTAGCATCTTTGTAAGCGGCATTTTCAGATAGGTCGCCATAACCCGCTGCTTTGTTAATTTCTTGAGCGAGGTCTCTTCGGCCAACCTTCTTTAATTGCTCAAGTTCAGCTTGCAATTTAGCTAACCCTTCTTTTGTAAAACTCTTTGGCATTCTTTTTATTATACTCTATTATTTGGTCTTTTTCAAGAAAAATCCCTTCTTTTGAAAAGAAAAGTTTTGAAGTAAAAACCTACGATCGGAGATTAAATAATAAGTCTACAATCGTGAATTTATTATTTTTTTTGCTTTTTTTAGGGAAATAGTTTAAAATAAACAATGAAATTAACTTAGTTAACTTATATGAAAAAAATAATCTGTTTAAAGTGTAAAAGCCATTTAGAGGCCTTATCAGAAAAAATCCCTTTATCAAAGGCGGCTCTTGATATTTTACAAACCCCAAGAAAAATTCTTCAATTTAAAATCCCCTTAACTAAAGATACTGGCGAAAAAGTTGTTTTTGATGGTTACAGAGTGCAATACAACAACGCTTTAGGCCCTACCAAAGGGGGGATTAGGTTTCATCAAGAAGTCCATTTAGATGAAGTTAAACTTTTGTCTTTTTTAATGGCTCTAAAATGTTCTTTAGTTAGCTTGCCTTATGGGGGGGCTAAGGGGGGAATTACTCTTGACCCAAGCCAACTCTCTCAAAATGAATTAGAACAAGTAAGCCAAGCTTATGTCAGAGAGCTTTTCAATGATATTGGCCCTAATCAAGATGTACCTGCCCCTGATGTTGGCACTAATAATCTTATAATGGATTATATGCAAGAGGAGTATTCTAAAATTGCGGGTAAGCCCGCCTTAGCCACTTTCACAGGTAAATCAGTTGGCAAAGGTGGTTCAGCTGGCAGAGTTCAGGCAACAGCAATGGGTGGTTTTTATGTTTTAGAAGAGTATTTAAAGCAAGAGAAAATAGACTTAAAAGAGTTAAGGGTAGTAATTCAAGGGTTTGGCAATGTGGGTTCACATTTAGCTGATATTTTGTGGCGTAAGGGTGCAAAAATAATTGCCTTAAGTGATGCAAAAAGAGCTCTTTACAAGGAAGAGGGATTAAATATTGAAAAAGTGCTCTTAGAGCAAAAAGAAAAGGGCTGTGTGCCAGAGGCCTCGCTAATGGGTGCTAAAGAAATTACTAATCAAGAACTTTTAGAATTGCCTTGCGATGTAATGGCACCAGCCGCTATTTCGCATCAAATAACTTTAAATAACGCAAATAATATAAAAGCTAAAATAATCCTTGAAATGGCCAACGCACCAATCGCACCTGAAGCTGATGAAGTTTTAAATAAAAAAGGCCTTGTTGTTATCCCTGATATCTTAGCCAATGCTGGGGGGGTGATTGTAAGCTATTTTGAGTGGTTACAAAATCTTAACAATGAAATCTGGGAAGAAGAGATGGTGTTAAGAGAATTAAAACAAAAAATTATTAGTTCTTTTAAAAAAGTATCTTTAATAGCTGGAGAAAAAAATTACGACTTAAGAACCGCCGCAAACATGGTTGCCATTGAACGAATTTTAATGGCTGAAAAACAAAGGGGGAACTACCTTGAAAGTTAAAAGGAATTTTATTGGAAAAATTGGAACTTTAATTTTGGGCCTAATTTTCTTTCTTGTTTATGCTATTGCTTCAATGATTTTAGGCATAAGCGAAAAACAAGTTATTAGGGATGAACCCATAAAGCCCTACTTTATAAAGAAGCGATTTGTTTAATTAAATCCCTAAACTCGTTTGACATATTGTTCGGTTTCGGTGTTAATTTCTATCGTATCGCCCTCATTAATGAAAATGGGGGCGTTTATTATGGCCCCAGTTTCTAAAACAACCTGTTTAGTGCCTGCTTCCGCCCTGCTGGCCCTTAAAGTTGGGGGCGCTTCAACCACTTTTAAATTAACTTTAATTGGTAAAACAATATTGACAAACTTGCCTTCAAATAAAACGCCTGCAACCTCTACATTAGGTTTTAAAAACTTAGCCCCAGCCCCAATTTGTTCCTCAGCTAATTCAACTCTTTGGGCTTTATTTTGAGGGTTACAAAAAATAAATTTACCCTTATTAGTATAAACAAAAAGCAAGTCCTTATTTTCTATATCTGGTTCTTTGAAATGATCTGAGGGCTTAAAGTTTTGATTTAAAACATTGCCTGTGATTAGGTTTTTCATTTTAACCTGCATCACTGAACTGCCCCTGCCTTTAAACATTATAGATGATTCCAAAACAACCCACGGATAACCGTTGTATAAAAATTGAACCCCTTTTTTTAAGTCAGTATGAGATAACATAAAAAATTCTAAATTCTAATATCTAAATCCTAAACAAATTCTAAATCACAAATCTTTAAATTACAAACAAAATTATTTGCATTTTTCTAAAATTGCCCCACAAATTTTCATTAATTCGCTTACTTCTTGTATCAAATCATTTTTTTCTTTCTGGCTTTGAGGCAATGGTTCTGTTAAAAATAGCCAATATCTGCTTTCCTTTGCTTCTTTTTTAGAGATTTTTATTCTAAATTTAAAATCCTTTTTGCTCAAAGCTTCATTGGCTTCTATGTAATTTGCTCCTATAGAACCTGCGGATTTTACTAGTTGCTTTCCGTTTTCAAAATTAGAAATCGTATGAGGCAAACTATTAACATAATAATTAACCCTTTTAGCAAAGGCTAGGCATCTTTCTTCTAAGTCATATTTATTTGTGGTTTTCGTTTGGGACATTGTAATTTAGAATTTATGATTTGTTTAGAATTTAGGGTTTAGATATTAGGATTTAACTTATCTTCCATTCTATCTTATCCATTTTGTCGCAAAACTCAAGCCATTCGCCATTGTCGGCTATCACAAACCACTTTTTTTTGGTCTGGGAAAAAAACATGGGCTTGCCTTCATAAAACGGCTTCTTGATAATTTCTTTTGGTTTTAACTTGTCTAACTCAAGCCATTTTTTAAAAGTTGTTTCAATAGAATAATCAAGGTTTCTAGAGTTTGCCCAAAGAGAAACAGTTTTAATGGCCTGCTTGGCTTTATCTATTGAGCCAGCTAGTTCTAAAAGCTGTTTGGCTGGTTTGGTGTATCTTGAGTAAACTATTTTTTGTTTTTTGGCTTGTTTTTTTAATTCTTCTAAAGAAATATTTTTTGTTTGAAAATAAAAGGTGATAATTTGCTGAATGGCTGTTTCTTCTTTTAATTCTTCCAATTGTTTAATTTTACCCTTTTTTAAAAGCTCTTCTATTTTTTGAGCGTTTTTATCACCAACCCCTAATATTTCTTTAATGCCTTTAAGGCCTTTTTCTTTGTAAACAAGTGCTATTTCTTGTTTTTGTTTCTTTAAGGCATCAATCGCTTTTTGATCTGCTTTTAAACGAAAAGGCGTACTCATTGAGACCTTTTTTAAACCTAAAAGACCTTTGATTTCTTCTAAGGCCTCAATAATTTGTTGGTTAGTCACCTCTGGCATATTTTACCTAAATTATTAATAAAAAAGTTGCCTAATAGCCCCTGCCTCTTCTTCTAAGAGGGGATTGTCTTGTTCGTATTCGCCCGAGTGAGCAGTTTGCTTGCCATAGCTTGGTTTTTTTTGGTCAAGATGTAAATTAACAGAAAACGACTTATCGTTTACTTCTTTTAAAAATAAGTGAAACCTTGGAAAAGAATTTTTGGCTAACTGTTTAACTAAGTTAAATTCGCCATAACTTTCCTTATTAATTGCAATATAACCTAAAGTTCTTAAAAGTTGAACCGGGTTTTCTTTTGTTCTGTTTGCAACAATAAACTTCATAAAGAGTATTTAAAAGATGAAGAGGAGAGCGTAGAAATAGCGCTACTCCTCTTATTTCGCCCGCAACACCAGCTATTAGTTTCCATCTTGAGCCCTCTCTAAAACGGCCCAAATCAAAGAACAAAAGGGCCTGAATTCATTCGTTCTTTTGCCCTTTTCCTCTTCCATTAAATACTTCTGATAATCTAATTCTTCAAAAATCAACTTTTTTAAATTATCAGGATCTTCCGTTTTAAGAAGGGAAAAAGGGTCTTCGCCGTTGGAAACATTCAAGGCGCCCTTTATAGCGCGAGTAAAGCAGAGATTCCAAGCTCCGTTATTGGGAAGATCTTCTTGCACTCTTAACTCTTTCAAAAGATTAATCTTGAAAAGCGGGGCGGGTATTTTATCTATTTGTTCTTTCAGCCTAAAGTCATACATTTTTCTCACCCCTTTCTATTTGGTTTATATTATTATAGCACAATATCTTATCTAAAAAAAGAGCAACTAACCTTATAAGACAAGATTAGTTGCTAACGATATTAAATAACAAACTCAACAATACTTACAATATATACCTGTTTGGGCTATAATACAAGATAAAATAGGGCTTGACATTATTTCCTTTGTACAATAAAATGTACTAAGAGGACTATTTAAAGATATAGATAAAAATATGTAAACTATAAATACCTTGCCTGTCTCAGAGGCAAGAAAAAAAATATTTCAAATCATTAAAGATGTGCAACACCCTGATCTTTTTTTTACTTTAACCCTTATGGGAAAACCCAGGGCGGTAATTTTATCTGCTAACGAATTTTAGTCATGGCAAGAAACCGTAGAAGCGCTCGGCGATATGCCTGACCTAAAAAAAGACATCAAAGAAACCGAACAAGCCATAAAGAGTGGCGCATATAAAAGCTGGATAAGCTTAGAAAAAATTTTAGCCAAAGAAGGTTTTTTAGTTGCTGAAAAATCTTTTACTAAAAAAAAGCATGAAATATCAGGTAAAAATAAAACCAAAGGCAAGAGAAGAGCTTAATAAAATACCGCAAAGTGATTATTATAGGGTTCTTTCGGCCATATCTTCCTTAGCGTCAAATCATTTCATTGGCAAAAAATGAAAGGGGCTTATAAAAATTATTATAGTTATCGCGTTTGGCCATATAGAATTATTTTTCAAATCGTCAAAAAACAACTTTTAGTTTTTATCCTTCGTATAGGTAAAAGAAAAAACGTTTATAAACCATTATGAAAATACACTTTATAGGAATTGGAGGGATTGGGGTTTCGGGGTTAGCCAACCTTTATCTTGAAAAAGGTTATTTTGTGTCGGGCTCTGATAAAGAGGCAAGCGAAATAACAGAACCCCTAAAAAAGAAAGGGGCTAAGGTTTTTATTGGCCATAAACAAAACAATTTAGCCCCTGATGTTAATTTAGTTGTTTATTCAGAGGCCGTGCCCGAAAGCAACCCTGAACTTAAAAAAGCTAGAAAGTTAGGCATTAAAACCCTTTCTGGGGCAGAGGCCATGGCCCGATTCGCTCGCGATTATTTTTTAATTGCTGTTTCAGGGATGCACGGTAAAACCACCACCGCTTCAATGGCAGCTAAATTACTAACTGATGCTGGCCTTGACCCCACTTACATTATTGGCACTAAAAATGGTTATAGATTAGGTAAATCAAAGTATTTAATTATTGAAGCCGATGATTATAAGGCCAAGCTTTTAAATTATCACCCTGATATTTTACTTTTAACTAATATCGAAGAGGAGCATATGGACTATTTTAAAGACCTTTCGCATGTTTTGAGGGTTTTTAAGCAATATGCGGGCCAGGTTAAACAACTAATTATCGCTAACCAAAAAGATGCCAACATCAAAAAAGCAATGGCACTAGCTAAGTGCAAGAAAATACTATATTCTAAAGTTGATTTTAAATTAGTAGTTCCTGGGGATCATAACCAAGAAAATGCAGCAGCTGTAATAGAGCTATCTAAAACGTTAAAAATTGATCTTAAAAAAGCAGAAAACTCTTTAAAGAGCTATCAAGGCACATGGAGGCGCTTAGAAGAAAAGAAAATTAATATTTCGGGGCATAAAATTGTGGTTATTAACGACTACGCCCACCATCCAACCGAAATAAAAGCTAGCTGCCAGGCGCTTAAAGAAAAATATCCTAAAGAAAATATTTTGCTTTTATTCCAACCCCACCAATATCAACGAACCTATTACTTGTTTGATAATTTTGTTGAAACTTTTAAAACATTAAGCCCAGTAATAAAGCAAGTGATTATTACTGACATTTACACAGTAAAGGGAAGAGAGTCTGCTTCTCTAAAGAAAAAAGTTTCTGCTCAAAAACTTGTTAAAGCTATTAGTAAAGAAAATATAAGCTACTTGCCTGAAAAAGACCTTTTAGGGTTTTTAAAGAAAAGTGCCCCCAAATTCCAAGTGGTTATTATTATGACCGCTGGCAGTATCTATAAATTAGCTAACAACTTAAAAGAATAATTTGACATGTCATCCTGAGATCATTTTATGTCATCCTGAGCCAGCAGGCGAAGGATCTGTCTTCTAAAGTAAGAAATTCTTCGCTTATGGCTCAGAATGACACGATTCGATAATTTCATAGTTTAAGGTTTTTAACTATACCACCGTCTTTTTTCTGATTTTTGGTCTTCGACTTTTAATTTATTATTCTAGTTTATCCACAACCCTAATTGACTTTATTTTGCTTAAAGGATATGATGATTTAAGAGAATATAATCAAAAGTCGGACGAGTTTTAATTTAAAAAAAATATGTCATTAACTATAATTATTGTAATCGCAGTCGTTGTGATTGTAGTAGCTGGTGTTATGTTTATGTTGATGAAAAAGAAAAAGGGTGGGGCTGTTATGAAAACAGATAGCCCTCAAATGCCACAAGAACCACCCAAAGCGCAATCACAAAACCAATACGAGCAAGGAACATCTTCATCAAGCAATGCTGGTCCAAACGATATTGAAGGCCAAATGTAAAACAGTCAGTAGTCGAAAATTGAAAAATTAAAAAAGCCCCTCGCAAGGGGGCTTTTTGTCTTGACAAATAATATAAATATGGTAAATTTTAAGCACGTTTAGATCTAATAGTTCTTTCAAAAGGAGGTGAAAAAAATTGTGAAAAAATCAAGAGCCCATTTCTTTGAAGTAGAGTTGCCTTTTGCTCAGAGAATTTGGAAAAATCAACCTAAAAAATTAAAAACATTAGAAAAAATAAACCCTTTAATTTTTTATATTTTCGTTGAATATTTTGGGCTAAAAGATGGCTCAAACAAAAATTCAGCAACAATTGCCCAACAAATAAGGAGAAAAGAATGTTTTAACAGAATAGAAATAACAGGCCGAAAAGTCCATGCTTTCAAGTGGGTAGCACTTTGTTATTTAGGTTACGATGGTAGAGAGGGCTTAAAAAGAATCAAAGGATTCGTTAATGCTGAACTGCAAAAGCTACAAAAAGGAGAACAACAAATGGAAAATGAAAAAGCGTTGAGAGAAATAATTCAAAAAACTATTGAAGATCAACCCGAGGTATATGCAACCTGCAAAAAGCAGTGTGATTATTATTCTGAAGATTTAAGTTTAATAGCTATTTTGGACGCTTTTTTACGAGGACGTTCAGTAGAAGAAATACCCGGTGATTTTAACATTTCCGCCAATGAAGTAGAAAAAAGAATTTTAGTTTTAGTTGATTTACTCGGTTGTTCTGGTGACTCTAATAACGCGGAGGTTAAAAAAATAGTTGAGGATATTCAAACTAATTGGTTGCAATATTTAAAGGTGTCTAAGGGTCAGCCGGGCGAACCTCTTGATCAGGTTGAAGTCAAAGAAGGGGTGTCACTAGAAAAAGAGCCAAAAAAGGATCATCCTCTTAAAATGTCAGAACTTGAGCATGATGTCTGGCAAGCCCTTTTTGAATCAGCTCTTGAGCAAAATAACATAAAAGGAAGCGGGGCTATTCTTTCTGGCGGTTATTCAGATATTTTTAAAAAAATGCTTGCTGGAAAATATGCTGGAGTAGGCTTGTCACAAAAGCAAATCACCGACAAGTTTAGCTACATGAGACGGAGTAGCACAGTTGAAATTATCAGGATAACAAGTGAAGGAGAAGCCAAGAAATCAAGGGGGCACAGCTATTGGATAGCTGATCCGAATGGTTTTGAGGTTATAATCACGCCAAACAAGGAGACAATACTTTTTAAGAATCTCACGGAGAAAAAGGAACAAACCACTAAAACAGAGAAAGAAGTCCTAAAAAAAGAAGAGAAGCCGAAGGCTTTTACTTTAGGGGATATAGAAAAAAGAGTAGAAGCTAAGCAAAAAGAAGTTAAAGAAGAAATAGAAAAGCACCGGGCTTTAATTTCTTCTTTAGAGGAAGAGTTAAAAAAGGTGGAGAGCTATAGGAATATAGCCCAAGACCTTAACCTTGCTTAGGGCTTAAATAAATATGCCCTAGATAGAATATTCTATCTAGGGCATTGTTTTGCTTTAACTTTTTAAAGCAATAAGGGCAAAGAGTGCGGGGTGAAACTTTTTTGCATTCTCTGGCTCGCTAATCCCTTCAGCTCTTTGAGCTGGGGATTGTCTAGCAGATCCTCCCACCCTTTTAGCATTAGCCCTGCTTGCTCTTGGTTTCTAATTTTGTTTCTTGAACAAAACGCCAGGCAGAGCCAAATGATTTGAGGTAGAAGTTGATATAATTGTCCATCTGAACAATTATACCTTTCTCGAGCGTCTTGGGCTGTCATGGGGAGCGATGATAAAACATAGGTTCTATCCCACCCCATAACAAGTTGGCCTGTTTTTTCATCTTTTTGGAAAATTTCGCCCTTAGGCAAGCAGTAAAACCAAAGGGGGTGCTCTTTGCTCCATTCGTTCTCAAGGGCACCTCTTATCCGTTTTACCGCCCTATAAAGCCCTTGTTCTATTTTATACCTCTCCATAGCGTATTTTTGCCATGGAACAATCTGGACCTTTTTTTCCTTGGCTTCTTCAATCAAAACATCTATTGACTGAAAAAGCCCCAAATGCATACACAAATTATAAAATGTAGGCGGCAAAGGGCGTTTTTTGCCATCGCTACATTTCAAATTCAGCAAGATAGTATTTCCCAGCTGAACTTTACTGGGAAAATGCATTTCATACAAATCTATCAATATTTTTTCAGGCCCGCTAAACACCCGACCATTTTTTCTCTCTGCCATTTTAACTCTCCTTGCTGTTTAATGCCAATAATAAATCCTCATCGGAATACAAAACTTGGACAGCTTGGTTTGCGATAATCGCCAGCTTTCTGACTGCGGACTTAATTTCGTTTATTTGTTCTTCGTCCATTTTGTCAAACTGACCAAAAATCAAATTTCTTAGAGAAGAATCCACCTCTGCTGAAACCTTGATTAGATGATTTATATTATCATTTATAGTTTGCTTTGTTTTGAGCTGGGCTTTCTTTATTTCCTCCTGTTTCGCCCTTTCCAGCAACTCAACTGATTTTTTAAACTCCTCGTCAAGTTGCTTTTTATACTTTTCCGCCTCCTCGCTGGCGAGACGTTTTACTTCTTGGGCAGATTTTTTTTCTGCTTCTTCTTTTGCCTCTTCTTTGGCTTCTGCTAACTTCTCTAAAAGATCTTTAGTCTCTCTATCTTTTAAGGCAATCTCGGCTTCGTTTTTCTCCAAAAGTTCTTTCAAGCCCTTTTTCTCGCTTTCTTTGACTTGAATCTCAGCTTTTTCTTGACGCGCTTTGCGCGCCTCTGCCGTGGCTTTCTCCACTTCTTTTTTGAGGTTTTGGATTTTTTCCGAGTTAGCTTGTTCGGCTTTTTGATAACCCTCAGCAGAAGCTATTTTTAGCTTTTGATCATATTCTTGAGCTATTTTGGCTTGTTCTTCCCTTACGCGTACCTCTAGAATATCTTTTTCTCTTTTCTCTTGAAGTTCTAGGCGTCGCGTAGCAATAAGGGTATAATAATCGCTGCCGGTTATTTTGTTTTCTATGACCTCTGAAACTATTTTTTCAACCTCAGAATGGTCAAATAAAGATGGGTCAGCCAATCCTGCACCTGCTTTTTGCACTTCGCCGGAGGGCATGCTTCTTAACGGTAGAAGCTTTTCTGTCATACTTAGTGTCCAAAAACCTGCTTGGAACATCTCCGTCAATATTCCAGCTGGGATATAGCCAACTGCTATTTTTTGGCGAACACGACCAATATCTTCACTAAACTTTTTAGCGAGCGTTTCTGCAGAAAGTCCTTTTTCATGCAAGCCAGCCAATTCCCGGCATTCTGAAATAAAATGATAATTTCCCCTCACTTTGTTTTCAGTCAACCTTAAAATCCCTGCCTCCGTTGAGTCAAAGATTTCTTTAACGATACAAGGGATCTGGCTAAGCTCTGCCTTTTGGGCCGCTCTCCACCTTGCTTCTCCGGCAATAATTTTAAATATTCCACCCCCAACAGGCCTAACTATTATCGGCTCTATAATGCCTTGGCTTTTAATAGAGACAGCCAATTGATTAAGATCCTCTTCGCTATGCCAGTGTTTGTTTTCTTCATCAGGCACAATCTTCTTAATTTCTATCTCTGCTAATTGTTCAGCCATTTTATTTAACCTCCTGTAATTAAATTATGTTTATTTGTAAAAGTGCTACTAGATGAAAATATAGTATAACTTTATTTGTTGAAAGTCAAGGTTAAACCTTATAAAAATAGACAGGTAGGAAGTTAGGGGGTTTTAAGGTGAAGGTTAAGTAGGGAGCTAAAGAGGGCAGAGGGAAGCAATAAGAAATTATCTTGGCGCCTTGGGGGAGTTCTGTTTTTAACTTAGGGGCTAACTTGGTTAGGGGCTTGGGCATTAAAAACAAGAAAACGAGATTAGCTTTTGATAAGTCAGCTTGAAAAAAGTTTTTTAAATAAACCTTGCCTTTATTTTTCGGAACGCGGTTTATTTTCAAGTTTAAAACAGAAATTAACCAGTAAAGAGGGGACATTTCATAGCCAATAACTTTGGCTTGGGTTTGTTTGTGAATAGCGACTAAAACCCTGCCAGTGCCACAACCTAAGTCATAAAAAATATCAGTTGGCTTTATTTTGGCTTGTTGGATAATTTCTTTTAATTGCTTTTTTTTGGTTAGAGCCAAGGGTGCCCCAATAAAGCCAGCTACAGCTGTTGGGATAATAATCAGTAAAGCTAAAATAAGGAAAATTAAATAAAGCATTCTTTTATTATAGAGGAAAACTATTTGACATTAAAGCTTTTTTTTGGACTTCTTGATTTCAAAGCCAAAAAAGAGTAAAGTTAAATATGGAGAAAATAACATACAATACAAAAGAAAGTGAGGAAAAATGGCGGGAGTTTTGGGAAAAAGAAAAAATATATAGCTTTAATGAAAAAACAAAAAAACCGATTTTTTCAGTTGACACGCCCCCACCCTATGTTTCAGCCGACCATTTGCACCAAGGCCACATTATGAGCTATTCGCAAGCTGAGTTTATTGTTCGCTATAAAAGAATGCGGGGCTTTGAGGTCTATTACCCGATGGGTTTTGATGACAATGGTCTTCCTACTGAGAGGTTTGTTGAAAAAAAATATAATTTAAATAAAAGTAAAATTTCAAGAGCTGATTTTATAAAAAAATGTTTAGAGGAAACAAAAATTGGCTCAAAAGTTTATCAAGATTTATGGCGACTCTTGGGTGTTTCCGTTGACTGGTCAAAAACCTATAGCACAATCGATCAACACTCACAAAAAATATCGCAAAGTTCATTTTTGGACTTAATTAAAAAGGGCAAATGCTTTAGGGCTAAAAAACCAATAATGTGGTGCACAACTTGCCAAACAGCTTTAGCCCAAGCGGATTTAGAAGACGAAGAAAAAGAAACAAGTTTGGTTTATATTAAAGCCAAAACTGATGCAGGGGATAGTGTTATTTTTGCCACTACTCGCCCCGAGCTTTTGCCCTCGTGCGTTGGA
>PFAX01000017.1:12687-14069 GCA_002773495.1 bacterium (Candidatus Gribaldobacteria) CG10_big_fil_rev_8_21_14_0_10_37_21
GACGAAATCGTAGACCCTAATTTTGCTACGGGTATTGTTTATTTTTGCAGTTCTGGAGATAGGCAATTTCTGGACTGGGAATTAAAACATCCTATAAAAAACAAAATTTACTTGCTTTCGCCTGATGGGAGGATGAACGCACTGGCTGGTAAGTATCAGGGTTCGACGGTTTTGCAAACAAGAGAGAAAATTATCAATGATTTAAAGGGTCTAAGGTGCATAGAAAAAATTGAGAAAATAACTCATTCGGTCAATACCCATGAAAGGTGCTCAACTGACATTGAGTTTATTGAATCAGAGCAATGGTTTATTGATGTTTTAAATATTAAAAAAGAATTGTTGGAACAAGCTGAAAAAATGCGTTGGTTCCCTTTGTTTATGAAGCAAAAGTATCTTGACTGGGTTACTAATTTAAGGTGGGATTGGTGTATTTCCAGGCAAAGGTATTATGGCGTACCTTTCCCTGTTTGGTATTGTCAAAAATGTAAAGAGATTATCCTGCCTAACGAAGACGAGTTACCGGTTGACCCAACCCTGCAGGCACCTAAAATAAAAAAATGCCCTAAATGCGGGGGTAGCCAGTTTGAGCCAGAAAAAGATGTTTTAGACACATGGGCGACCTCGTCAATGTCGCCCAACATAGCCGCTAACTTAGTTAAAGATGAAAAAACAAAAGCAAAATTATACCCCTCAACCTTAAGGCCCCAGGCCTTTGAAATTATTCGCACTTGGCTTTTTTATACGGTTGTTAAATCGTTTTACAATTTTAATTCAATTCCGTTTAAAGACATCATGATCTCTGGGCATGGGGTTGATAAAGATGGTAAAAAAATCTCTAAACGATTGGGCAACTACACTGACCCAAAAAAAATAATTGACCAATACGGAGCTGATGCTTTAAGATACTGGGCAACGGGCACTGGTTTGGGCAGTAATTTAAAATATTCAGAAGATGAAGTTAAGAAAGGCAAACGAACCGTGACTAAATTGTTTAATGCAGGCAATTTTTGTTTTTCTCATTTTGAAAATAAGAATTTTCAAAAAATTGATTATTCTTGTCTGCAATTAGAAGATAAATGGATTTTATTTAATTTATCAAAAACCATTGAAAAAACAACTAATTGTTTTGAAAATTATGAATATTCAAAAGCTAAAGATGAAATAGATAATTTTTTCTGGCATTATTTTTGCGATAATTATTTAGAGTTTGTAAAACATCGGCTTTATCAAGACAAACCAGACCAAGAAGTAAAACAAGTTTTATACAGGGTTTTGCTGGATATTCTTAAAATATACAGCCCCTTAATGCCCTTTATCACCGAAGAGCTTTATCAGGGCTATTTTAGACAATTTGAAAAAATAAAAAGCGTACATATTAGCAA
>PFAX01000017.1:14123-16782 GCA_002773495.1 bacterium (Candidatus Gribaldobacteria) CG10_big_fil_rev_8_21_14_0_10_37_21
GCCGACCTTGACCTGTTTGAAACAACCACCCCCTTGCCCGCCACCCTTGTTGCCCTTGTCCGTTCTGTCTGCAAGGTAAAAGAAATCAACCAAAAAACAAAAATATGAATTTAGATTATCAACAACTTATAAAAAAATATCCTTGGGTAGTCCAAGAAAATCAAAATTGTATTGTTAGCCCCGATAGTGATGGTTTATTGTGCGGTTTGTTTATGTCTAATTATTTGGGTTGGAAAATTGTTGGTTTTTATGACGGCAAAGTTTTAGTTGTTAAAAACGACATAGAACCGAAAAGCTGTGTATATTTAGATATGGAAATTTTCAGAAAAGAAGTGAAAAGCGTCGGACACCATATGGTTTTGTATAACAAGAAACATTTGCCAAAAAACTGGGTTGAGTTGAAAAATTGTATTTCTGCCAATAATTTGAGGGACTTTGACATGAAAAACAATTTTCCAGTAAAGTACCCCTTGGGCACAATCCACTTATTACTTGGCATAGTTGGGCAAATGCAAAAAGTTAATTTACCCATTGATTCGTTATGTCCTTTATTGTACACAGACGGCACCTTTAAGAATCTATTTAACTATCCTGACAATTGTTTGGACTGGTTTGATTTTCTAGGAGCTAAAATAACAAAAACCTCCTTGAACGATTTATTTTATAACGAACACTATACAATTTATCGTCTGATGATTGCTCTAAATAGTTTATTTTTTGAACTGAAAAAAATAAATGATGGCAAAAAAGGAGGGGATAAAATAAAAATTTCCGATAAAAACGGAGAATTAATCAATTTCAATAATAAATGTCTCAGCCAAAACACACAAGATAAAGCAAAATCGTTTCTTGCTTTATTAGAGCAAAAAACCGGCTGGAAATACTTTGACGCAAGTTGGCATTGGGGGCAATTTGATATTTTTCGTTTTCAAAAAGGTATCATCAAGCCCAGTCAGGGCAGGTATAATGATTTAATGTCAAAAAACCCATTATCATTGGCAATTACAAGTCGTAACACCCTTGAATATACTTTGGATAAAGAAAATATTTTTCTAAAATAGAGTATTCTCTGTTTCTACAGCAAGCCGTTTTTCAGCTATGGCGCAGTAGTCCTTGCAAATATCAATACCAATGAATTTTCTTTTTAGGTTTTTGGCGGCCACTGCGGTTGTGCCGCTACCAAGAAAAGGGTCAAGCACAATACCATTTTCAGGGCAAAAACAATTTATAAAATCATAAGGCAATTGATTGGGAAATGTGGCTGGATGCTGGTGCTTTAGGCGACTACCATCGCCAGCTGTCAGATATTCCCAAACAGTGCCGCGACATTTTTTTGGGTTAATGGTTATTGATCTTGTTGGTATTCTTATCCCATTTGTCAAACGAGTGCCTCCGCCAGTCATTGTTTTGCCTGCGTGTTTTGACGGGATTTTCAATGTCTCTTTGTTAAAATACTGCGGCCGTTCGCCTTTCAAAAAAACAGGTATGTATTCGTGGTCAACCCGAAACCTTTTATTCCACCAGGCGCCTTCGGCGCCGTATTTTTTATAAATCAAGCACTCAAACAGCTTAAACCCGATATTGTCGCACCAATCAATAATTGTCTTGAAAGAAGTTAACGATTTGCCAAAGTTTTTTGTTTGATCTTGTATTACCATTGCAACCACCCCGCCATTTTTCAAAACACGAAAGAGTTCTTTGCCTGTATTATGCAAGTCAAACTTGTTATTGCCATTATAGGTTCTAAGCGCATCATAAGGAGGCGAAGTTATCGCAATATCAATACTTTCTGACGGCATTGTTCTCATAGTTGCCACGCCATCTGCGCAAATAATTTTATTTAAAAACTTATCAATTGTATCGCGTTTTACATCTGAAGCATCTTCGTATTCGTAAAAAAATGGGAAATAGTCGTCAGCAGGGGATAGGGGGGCGTCTTTAATAATTGAAATGCCCCGAGCCGTGTAGTTTTCTTTGGTTAAATAGCCCTTTTTTGACAAGGCCTCAATTTGCTGATGCGCAGACGCCTTTGAAGCCAAACGAAAATGCTTTTTGGTTTCTTCAACCGAAGGGGCATACCCGTTCTTTTTGATAAACTGGGTGATGTAGTCCAAAAATTGTTTTTGCCGTTTAGTTAGCATATTTTGGTTGTCTTACAGCCACCTTCATTATACCGAACATTTTGCGAACACGCAACTTGCCTTGTGGAAAACTACAAAACCTATAGCCCAAAAAAAGTTTGCCTCGACACCTTTTTGATTTTTATCGTTGTCTCACTTTTAGGACGATCGTCCTAAAAGTGAGACAGTTGATCTGCCCCTTTGCATGAGGCAAACTTAAGTAAAAAAGGTGCTTTTTGTTTTTCAATCCTCGCTAATTTGAAATCCCGTTCCTAAAAGTGTAAGATGAAAGTAACGCAAAACAAAAAATAAATTTTTCAAAAAAGATAACCCTGTTTACAAACAGGGTTATAATAGGTCTTTTGCTCTGAGATTAAATATCCCAGCGCAAAGATTTAATGGTATTAACTATAAAGCTTTTATATTCTCCGGGACAAAACTTTTCCAAAGTTTGGCGAAGTGCAAATGTTGCTTTTTTTAATTTTTCCAGCGGAATTTTTGGATCAGCCATCTCCATACATAAAATAAAACTTTTTGTG
>PFAX01000035.1:0-642 GCA_002773495.1 bacterium (Candidatus Gribaldobacteria) CG10_big_fil_rev_8_21_14_0_10_37_21
CATAATATTTACAACTAATCAAAGGCGACGAAGAGGGGATTTCATCCCTCGGAGCTTTGCGAGAAAAAACAATCAGCTTAAAAGAAAAAGGTAAAGAGGGAATTTCTGGTATAAGTATCTTTGCTGGACAAAATCAAGATATTGATAATGTTATTGAAGATCTGCGTCAAAGATACCAACCCTTAAAAGTTAATGTTATAGTCAAAGATATTTTAATCAGCGGAAAAGCCGGTAAAAAAGTGATTTTAAAAGATAATGAAGACCCTCAGACAATGCAAGTGTTATGGTTAGATACTTCGTCGAAGGTTTTGAATTCAGCTCGATAACCGCTGCAAATGGTTACTCTGTTAATGACAAAACAGCAGATAAAATAATTTCTTCATTCAAACTTATAAAATAAAAAGCTAGAATTGGAACAGAAACTGACGATCGTTCTATTTTGTTCCGATTTTTTTAGGCCACCGACTTTTAACTCTAAAAGTGGCAAGGTAAGGGCTGTACTTGACTTTTGACCCAAAAAATGGTAAGCTAAAAGCTGTCTAGTTAATCTTTTATAATTAAATATACTTCAAAGGGGAGGAAAAACGATGAATTCTCATATTTTAGGGTGGTTGGTAGTTGTTTCTTTTTTGGTCCAGGGAA
>PFAX01000035.1:711-1159 GCA_002773495.1 bacterium (Candidatus Gribaldobacteria) CG10_big_fil_rev_8_21_14_0_10_37_21
CCATATTTCTACTGATGGCATCGGAGCTGATTACCCTTTTTAGAGATTTAGTCACTTTTTCTATATCAAGCTTTTGGCTAAATTTCGGAGTAATTTCCGCACTTTATTTAACGTTTCTAATGTTTGCCTGGGTAGTTATAGAGGTTGTTGTAGGCTATGATAAAATACCTAAAATTATTTTATCATTATTCGGGCTTGGATGGTTATGCCAAGCCATTCTATTCGGAGCTTATACCCTACTACTCACTTGATGCCAATACCAATACCAAACTGACTCAGTCAGTTTGGTATTTTCTTTTCCATTTGTAATTCTAATTTTGCTTGACAGGTTGGGAGATTAAAGTATAATAAAATAATGGCGACGAAGAGGGGATTTCATCCCTCGGAGCTGAATAGGGGAATGGGTCCAAACCACAACTTATTCCGCATGGCTTGCGTTACAGCTAAA
>PFAX01000035.1:1183-13726 GCA_002773495.1 bacterium (Candidatus Gribaldobacteria) CG10_big_fil_rev_8_21_14_0_10_37_21
AGCTTAGCTCCTTCTTAAAGAGGCGATTATGGTGACATAATCGTAAAGCAAGGTGGCACCACGAGCCAAAGAACTCGTCCTTGTAAGCCAAAAGTATGCTATAATAATAAATAACATAACTGGCTTATAAAGACGAGTTTTTAGTTAAAAAATAAAAAATAATATGTTAGATATAAAATTTATCAGGGAAAACCCTGAACAAGTGAAGCAAGGCGCTTTAAATAAGGGCGCTAATGTGGATATTGACCGCATTTTAGAGTTAGACGAAAAAAGGCGGGCTTTAATTACAAGGCAAGAAAGGTTACGAGCAGAACAAAAAAAATTAGGCAAAGATGACATTGAAAAAGCTAAAATTCTTAAAGAAGAGCAAAAACCTTTAATCAAGCAATTGTCCCAAGTAGAAAAGGAATATGATGCCTTAATGGGGCAGGTGCCCAACTTAGCTTTTAACGAAGTGCCGGTGGGTAAAGACGACAAAGAAAATAAGCACAAAGAGTTTGGCAAAGTTAAAGAGAAACCCAAGTTTAACTTTGCCCCCAAAGAGCACTGGCAATTAGGCGAGAAATTAGATATAATTGACACAGAAAGGGCCGCTAAAGTAGCTGGCGCAAGGTTTTATTATTTAAAAGGCCAGGGTGCTTTGCTTGAATTCGCTTTGATCAACTTTGCTCTTGATAAAATAATAAAAAAGGGTTTTACTTTTGTGATACCGCCAGTAATGATAAAAAGTGAAATGGCAAAAGCCACCGGCTACTTTGAGCAAACCGATGCTAGAGAGGCCTATTATCTTAAAGAGGATGATTTATTTCTGGTAGGCACAAGCGAACAGTCCTTGATTACAATGCATGCACAGGAAACCTTTGAACAAAAAGATTTACCTAAAATGTATCTTGGTTTTTCACCTTGCTTTAGAAGGGAGGCGGGAAGTTACGGCAAAGACACTAAAGGCATTTTAAGGGTGCATCAGTTTGATAAATTAGAAATGGTTGTTTTATGCAAGCCAGAAGATTCTGCTAAATACCATAGTTTATTATTAGAAATAGAACAAGAACTTATGGATGAACTTGGCTTGCATTATCAAGTAATTGATATTTGTACAGGCGATCTGGGCTTGCCGGCGGCTAAAAAATACGACCTTGAAGTTTGGTTGCCCGGGCAAAACCAATACAGGGAAACCCACTCAACTTCTAATTGCACCGACTTTCAGTCAAGGCGATTAAATATCAAATACAAAAACGATAAAGGGGAATCGAAGTTTGTTCATATTCTAAACGGCACTGCCTTTTCGATGAGGCCATTAATAGCTATCTTAGAAAATTATCAACAAGAATCAGGAGCAATAAAAATGCCCAAGGTACTGCATAAATACCTTGGGTTTGATAAAATAGAGTTTTGATTCTTAGTTTTTCTGTGTTTTATCTTCCTTAAACAAGGAGACGCAAAATTGAAAAAACTCTATATAGAGGAACGTGGCAAAAGTAACCACGCCTCCTAAAATAATCACGATGCCGATGGATTTGTAGAAGGCCTCGCCAGTTACAATATTTTTACATTTAAAATTAACTGTTTTTTTTAACCAAAGCCCCCAGTTAACCCCAGCCAGTATAGGTACACTAATGAGCCAACCCCAAAAAATCCACATTTTTATTCTCCTTTAAGGTTTAAGCAACCATTTTTAATAAAAACACTTCTTATTTAATCATAAAATGTCTAAAATGTCAAGGCAAAAACTAATAATCTTACATGGCTGGAAAAGTTCAAGTGATAAGTGGCAAGAAGTCAAGCAAGCATTAGAGTCAACAGGGGAGGGGATTGAGGTTTTTGCCTTGGACTTGCCCGGTTTTAAAGTAGAGAATAAACTCCTTAAACCATGGAGCTTAAACGAATATGTTGAATGGGTTTGGCAAATTAAAGAAGCCCACCATATCAAAGAGCCCTTTTATTTATTGGGCCATTCCTTTGGCGGTAGAGTTGCCCTTAAGTTCGCCTTAAAACACCCCAAGCTTTTAAAGGGCTTAGTTTTGGTCTCATCGGCTGGCATTAAAGATAAGTCCATTAAAGTAAAGATTCTTAATCTTGTAGCTAAAATTTATCATCTGTTAATTTTCAAAAAATGCCCACCTTGCCAAGCAGGCAGAAAAATCTTTTATCGTTTTATTCTAAGAAAAACCGACTATTTACAAACCGACAACGACTTATGTCTTAAAGAAACAATGAAATTGGCTTTAAAAGAAGACCTTTTGCCCCTGCTTGATAAAATAAAAACAAAAACTCTGCTGATTTGGGGGGATAAAGACAAGCTAACCCCCTTAAAGCAAGGTAAGTTAATGAAAGAAAAAATCCCCCAAAGCGAACTCATTGTCTTAGAGGGCATTGGCCACACCCCCTACCTTGAAAACCCTCAACTTTTAAGCCAAAAAATCCTGCCCTTTCTCACTTAATCACTTAACCACTTATTCATTTAATTTATGATGTCGTCAACTTTTAAACTTTTTCTTTTTTGCTTTGTTGTACTTTTTACTGAAAAGGTGTTTTTTTGGTTATACCTTTGGCAATTAAAAAATTATCACTTAAAACGTTTAATGGCCCACCTTACAACTCATCAGGGCAAACATTTGCTCTTAAATCTACAAAACATTATTCTTGCTTCAAGCATCTTGTGGCTCGCCTTAATTACCCTTTTAAAAGAAAAAGATGCTTTTACTACTTTTTATGTCTTTGGTCTTTTTATTTTAAATTTAGCTTTGGCTGGGCTCACCCTAAAAGCACTAGTTAGTTTTATTCTTTTGAAAAGCAAAAGGCCTGTTTTAACCAAAAAAAGCGGGCTATTGATTTTAACTATTTTGCTTTTAGGGACTATCTTTACCTTAATTTTTCTACCTTTCCAAGAAAACGCTATCCTTGCTTTCCTGGTTATTCTTTTTCTTGAACCTATTATAATTTCAGCTGTTGTTTTAGCCCTTGAACCCTTAACAGTTTATAAAAGAAAACAAATCTTAGAAAAAGCTAAAGTCAAAAGGGCTAACTTGCCTGATTTAAAGGTAATAGCTATTACGGGTTCGTATGGTAAAACCTCGGTTAAAGAATATATTTACCAAATTTTAAAAGAGAAGTTTGGCGAAGAAGCAGTCGTTAAAACCGAAAAGCACATTAACGCTGAAATAGGTATTGCTCAAATAATTTTAAATAAAATAAATAAAAAAACAAAAGTTTTTATTGTTGAAGTTGGCGCTTACGAAAAGGGTAAAATAAAAGAAGTTTGCAAAATGGTCAAACCCGACATCGCTGTTTTAACAGGCATTAACAACCAACACTTAAGTACCTTTGGTTCACAAGAAAATATTGTTCAAGCAAAATTTGAAGTTATTGAAGGCCTAAATAATCAAGGGGTAGGGGTTTATAATTTAGACAGCCCCTTAATAACAAATAAAAAAAAACTAATAACGAATAACAAAATAAAAACAATTACTTGTTCAGCCAAGCAAGAAGCCGACATCATGGCAGCTGATATAATGACCCAAAAAGAAACTATTTCTTTTAAGGCCTTTTCTAAAACAGGTGGTTCGGCTCAATTTAATTTAAGGGCTCTTGGTAAACAAACGGTTGAAAATGTTTTGTTAGCTGTAGCTGTAGCTCAAGAATTAACAATTCCTTTAAAAAAATCAGCTGATGTTTTAGCTGAAAATAACATCGGACAAGAAGCAACAAAGCTCATTAAGCAAGGGCTTTGTGATGTTCTTTTAACTGATTATTCAGCCAACTTAACTGGAGTTTTGGCTGATTTAGAGTACTTAAAATTATGGAGTGGCAAAAAAATAATTATTATGCCTTGCTTGATTGAGCTTGGCAAAACAGCTAAGGAAACCCATTTTCAAATAGGGGAGAAGATAAGCAAAGTTTGTAATTTAGCCATTATCACTTCTTGTGACTATTTCAAAGAATTAAAGCAAGGGGCTTTAAAAAACAACCCCTCTTTTGAAGATAAAATAATCTATTTGCAAAACCCCAAGCAGATTACTAAAAAAATAAATGCTATTCTTTCGCTTTCAAAAGATGCTTCCAGTAAAAAAGATAATGTGGATAATGTGGTTTTAATTGAAGGCCGGGTTAATAAAGCAGTTATCTTGGCAATTGAAAATTACCAAAAATCTTGACGATCGTCAAAGTTTATGGAAATTAAAGAAATAACAAACAAAGAAGAATGGGAGGGTTTTTTAAACCAAATCCCTAAAGAAGAAAAAACATTTTTACACTCTTGGCAATGGGGCTGTTTTCAATTGCTTTTAAAAGAAAAAATATATAGATTAGGTGTTTACGAAAACAATATTTTAATGGCAGTGGCTTTAGTAATTAAAGTTAAAGCTACAAGGGGTAACTTTCTTTTAATCCCACACGGCCCATTGCTTTGCAATGGAAATCCTAAATCCGAAATCCAAAATTCTAAACAAATTCAAAATTCAAAATTCAAAATCCTAAACTCTTTAACAGCTTTTTTAAGGGGGATAGCTAAACAGGAAAAATGCTGTTTTATCAGGGTGGCGACTACTTTTGCAAAAACCAAAGAAAACGAAAACATCTTTAAAGAACTTGGCTTCAAGCAAGCGCCTTTTCATACCCACCCCGATTTAACTTGGCTTTTAGACATCAGTAGGCCAGAAGAAGACCTTTTAAAGGAAATGCGCAAAACTACAAGATACCTAATCAAGCAAGGGCTCAAAGAAAAAAACCTTATAATAGAAAAATCAACCAACAAAAAAGATGTTCAAACTTTTAATGCCATTTATCAAGAAACAGCTCATCGGCACGATTTTACCCCTTTTTCTTTAAATTATTTAAATAAAGAATTAGAGGCCTTTTTACCCGACAATATTGTTATTTTAAAAGCAGCTTATCAAAACGAGGTCTTAGCTTCTTCTTTTATAATCTTTTGGGGCGGGGTTGGCTTCTACCATCAAGGTGCTTCAACCCACAAATACCCAAAAGTACCTGCGGCTTATTTAATGCAATGGCAGGGGATTAGAGAGGCTAAACAAAGGGGTTGCTCTTTATACAACTTTTGGGGCATAGCACCTGTTTTTGCAGAAACAAAAACAGGAAATTCTAAATCCGAAACCCTAAACCCTAAACAAACTATCTTATTAAAAGAAAAAAATCACCCTTGGCATGGTCTTTCGTTGTTCAAAATGGGGTTTGGAGGGTATGCTAAAGAATACTTAAAAACACAAGACCTGCCTTTATCTAAAAGATATTATTTAGTCAGATATTTTGAGTTTTTAAGAAAATGGAGACGCCATTTATGACAACAAAACAAAACTACAGACAAAAAAAACAAAGCCAAAAACAAAACCTTTTGAAAAAGAAAGTTCTCTTTTTTTCTTTTATAGGTTTTATTTTAGCTTCTATCTTGGGCTATTTTCTCTTTTTTTCACCCCTTTTAAAAATTCAACAGACCCCAACCTTTATTCCCCTACAAGCAATTTCTCAAGCAGAAGAAATCGCTCAAAAATTAGAAGCAACCAAAGGCAAATCACTTATCTTTTTAAACATAAAAAGCTTAACTAAAGAGTTCTTGGGCGTCTCGCCTGAGTTTGAAGCTGTTTATTTTAAAAGAAATTTTAAAAATCACTCTCTCATTTTTACTTATAAGCTAAAAACTCCAGCCATTATTCTGTGCGATAAAGAAGAAAATCAAAATTGCAGCTTAGCTGATATTAATGGGGTATTGTTTGCTTTCAATGAACAGTTCGCTTCTTGGGATAAAGAAGGCCTGCCCACCCTTTTTTGCGCTAAAAGCCAAGCCACAGCAAACTACATCAAAGATATTGCTTTTTTAAAGGCCTCTTTGGAAAATAGTTTAGGCCTAAAAATAGCTTTTTTTAAGTCAACAGAAGAGCCCCAAACAATAGAAGCTAAAACAAAAGAGGGCTGGGTTGTCTATTTTAACCAAGCTGAAGATCTAGGCCTAGCTTTAACTAAATTAAAACTTCTTCTAGAAGAAAAGATCACAGAAGAAGAGAGAGCAAACTTAGAATATGTTGATTTGAGGTTCTCAAAGGCCTACTATAAATAGCCTAAAGCAAATAGCAAAAAGCTAATAGCTTGGGTTGCTATTCGCCCTATGCTCTATGCTTTATGCTTTTTCTAAATCCACTTTTTAGTTCTAAAAATGCCTAACATTAAAAAAGCACCAACGGCCATAATGCCCAAGACAATCCAAAAGCTATGCTCGTGTTTAACTAAAGGCAAGCTTGTATTCATCCCAAATAAAGAAGCGAACAAGGTTAAGGGAAAAACAATCACCGAAAAAATAGTTAAAACCTTAATAATCTCGTTTGTCCTGGTGTTTAAAAGCGATTGATTAGAGGTATCTAAGGAGTTTAAGGTCTTCTCGTTGCTCTGGGCGATATTTTCTATATGATTGTACAAGTTAACTAAGTGCCTGAAATAGGGTTCTGTTTTTTTGTCAAAAATATCTCTTGTCATTTCAGCTAAGTTAGCTAAGACCAATTTGTGGGGCTCAATAATTTTCTGAAAGCCAATTAAGTCCCTTTGCAATTCAGCTATCTTAATAACTGTTTTAGTATAATCGCTTTTATTGTAAATAGAATGTTCAATCGTGGTGATTGTATCTTTAATTGTGCTTAATTTCGGAAAAGAAGCAGTTAAAAACTTTCTAACAATATAGTAAGTTAAAAGCCCAGGGCCATCTTTCATATAGTCCTCTTTTTTATCTTCATATAAATTACACTCATCTAAAACAAACTTCAAAGGCACAATATCTTTATAATGGTTGGTGATAATATATTTCTTAGAAACAATAATATCCAATTCTAAAGGCATAGCCGAGTTTGTTTTGGTGTCAAATGAAGGATAGAATAAAACCAAAAATAAATAATTGTCAAATTTTTCTACTTTTGGAAAATCAACCCTGGGCAAAAGCTGTTTTAAAACCAAAGGATGGAGCTTAAAATCTTTATTTAAAAACTTTAAATCCTCCTCGGTTGGGGCTTTAATATCTACCCACTTAAAATGCTTATTTTCAATTATTTGAATCATATATTATATATTTTATTAAAAATTCTTAGTAAGCAATTTCACATCGTTCGTTAATTTATTATAGCATATCAGACCTTTACAAGCTAACTTTGCTGTGGATAAATTTTTAACTTAATCTATTTTAACAACCATTAAATAAAAACAAAAAATCACAAAAACTTACAATCGTGAGTTTTTTGTTTTTAACCCCCATAGACACTCCATGACTTACCCCTTACTGTTATTCTGAGCATTCCCCCACATGTCATTCTAAACAACGGCCTGTCATTCTGAGCGAAGCGAAGAATCCCTTGCCTTGAAAAAAACTGTTCTGTCGGTATCAGATACCGACAACATATTTTTATAAAATAAAATTTAATTAGCACCACCTTGACAAGTCGTATGGATATCGTGTATACTTTAGGTAAGTGAACAAAATTAAAATTACAAAAAATATGGAGGCAGTTATAAATATAAAAACTAAAAGTGATTTAAAAACAAAAGCACAAGAATTAGCCACTGAATTAGGCCTTTCTTTAAGTGCTGTTTTAAACGGCTATTTAAGGCAATTTGTGCGAAATAAAGCTGTTAATTTTAGCTTAGCCCCCCAGATGGCCCCTGCCTTAGAAGAAGAATTAAAAAGCATTGAGTATGATATTGAAAGAAATAAAAATATCTCAAGAGCTATGACAAGCAAAAAGGAACTAAGGGCTTATTTGTCTAATTTATGAAAATTAGTTTTCATAAAAACTTTAATAAATATTTTCATAAGCTATCTACCAAGGAAAAAGAAAAAACAAAAGGGCACTTAGCGTTCTTTTCATAATATCCCTTTAATCCATTGCTCAATAACCACCCCTTAAGAGGTAATTACGTTGACTATAGGAGCATCAATATAACAGGCGACTTACGAGCCGTTTTTAAACTTATAAACGAAAACGAAGCTATTTTCGTAAGAGTTGGCACCCACAGCGAACTATACAGCTAATGATAATTTCTCTCTTTTCCCTGACGGGTTTCCTAAGTCTTAATTATTAACAAAGTATTAACCAAGCAGAGGAGAACTATTTCTCCCCTTATTTTTTAAAAAACAATTAGCACACTTGACAGGTTTTGCTAATTTGCTATAATACAAATACACAATACATATATCTATGAAAGTTGAATTAAAACTTTATCAAGATGAAGAGTGGTTAAGGCAAATGCTTGACGAGCAAGACAAACTTTTAAGCGAAATTGCTGACCTGTGCGAGGTAAGCTTAAGCACGGTTTCTCGGTGGGCGGCTCGATTTGAAATAAGAAAGATAAGAACTTACTCAGGGGACAGGTCTGGCCCAAACAACCCTTTCTGGAAAGGGGGCAGATACCAAGATAAAACTTCGGGCTATATTTTAGTCCATAACCCAGAACACCCAGCAAGCAACACTAACGGCTATGTTTTAGAGCACAGATTAGTTATGGAAGAGAAGCTAGGTCGGCTTTTAAAACCCAACGAAATAGTGTATCATAAAAATAGTAAAAAGAATGATAACCACCCTAAAAATCTAATTTTAGCTCTAGTAGGGGAGCCAATTGGCCAAGAAATTAAATGCCCTTTTTGCCAAGAAAAGTTCAAGGCAACCTAAATCTAAATGACAAAATCTAAAATGACAAATCAATGACAAAATCCCAAGCTCAAAAGCTATTTTGCATTTGAATTTGAAACTTGATTTCACATTTAAACTTTGACATTTGGCATTACTTCATTATATGGATAATCAAAATAAACTTAAAAATAAAAACAATTGGAAAAAAGAAAATGCCCCTAAAAAAATAGAAACTGAAGTTTCTTCTTCAAAAGAAAGTCAAAAAGAAAGCAACCCAATAAATGAGTGCCAAGAATATCTTAATGGATGGAAAAGATGTTTAGCTGATTTTGAAAACTACAAAAAAGAAGAGACAGGCAGAATAACGAAAACAAGGTGGTATAACAAGGCCGAAGTTTGTTTAGAGGTTATTAAGGTCTTAGATAACTTCCAAAGAATGAACGTTTGCCTGCCCCAAGAGCTTCACGAAAACGAATGGGTTAAAGGCGTTTTAATGGTAGAAAACCAACTTATTTCGGCCTTAAAAGAAATTGGTTTAGAAGAAATAAAAGCCCAAGGTAAAAAGTTTAACCCCGAGTTTCACGAAGCCCTTGAGATAGCCGAAGTGACAGGGGCAGAGGCAGGGGAGTCAGAAATAATTATTGAAGTTTTAGAAAAAGGTTGGCTTTTGGACAACAAGGTCTTAAAACCAAGTAAAGTAAAAATAAGTGGTTAAGCGAACAAGTGAAAAAGTGAGCAAGGGCAAACATTAAAAAAATCTTTTAAAAAATAAAAATATTTTCAACTTGTCTATTTCGCAATCCATTTTTTTTGAAAATTAATTCATTGAAAATTGATTGAAAATTGAAAATTGAAAATTGAAAATTATGATCAAAATATTAGGTATTGATTTAGGCACAACTAATTCAGCGATGGCTGTTGTTGAGGGGGGTAAGGCCAAAATCATTGAAAACAAAGAAGGTCAAAGAACAACCCCTTCTATTATCTCGATTAACAAATCAGGTGAACGTTTAGTTGGGGTATTGGCCAAAAGGCAAGCTATTACCAACCCAGCTAACACTATTTTTTCGGTTAAGCGATTAATTGGTCGCAAATTTTCTGACAAAGAGGTGCAAAAAGATAAAACCCTCTTGCCTTATGAAATAAGGGAAAAGGCCTCTGATGGTTCAGTTGAAGTTAAAATGGGCGAAAAATGGTACTCAAGCCAAGAAATCTCTTCAATGATCTTGCAAAAATTAAAACAAGACGCCCAAGAGCAATTAGGCGAAACAATTGACGAAGCCATAATTACTTGCCCGGCTTACTTTGACGACTCGCAAAGAAAAGCCACCAAAGTAGCTGGCGAGATTGCTGGGCTTAAGGTTTCAAGGGTAATTAACGAACCAACAGCCGCCGCCTTGGCTTATGGCTTAGATAAAAAGAAAAACCAACAAATCGTAGTTTATGATTTTGGTGGGGGCACTTTTGATATTTCTGTTTTAGATGTGTCAGAGGACACAGTTGAAGTTAAAGGCACCGGGGGTGATACCCATTTAGGGGGTGATGATTTTGACCAAAAGGTAATGGACTGGGTGGTAGGGGAGTTTAAAAAAGAGCAGGGGATTGATTTATCAAAAGACACTTTGGCCTTACAAAGAATAAAAGAAGCAGCTGAAAAAGCGAAAATTGAATTGTCAACTAGCCAAGAAACCGAAATTAACTTGCCCTTTATAACTTCAGGCAGTGAAGGCCCCAAACACTTACTCTTGAAATTATCTCGTTCAAAATTAGAAGAAATGGTAGAAAATTACATCGAAAAATCAATTAACCTTGTTAAGCAAACTTTAAAATCAGCTAAAATGGAAACCAAAGATATTGAAGAAATTGTTTTAGTTGGTGGGCAAACCAGAATGCCCCGCATTCAAGAGGAAATAAAAAAAATGTTTGGCAAAGAGCCCAACAAGTCAATTAACCCAGATGAGGTTGTCGCCATCGGTGCTGCCATTCAGGGGGGTATTTTACAAGGTGATGTTAAGGATGTTTTACTCCTTGATGTCGCTCCCTTAAGCTTAGGCATTGAAACCTTAGGTGGGGTTAACACTATCTTGATTGAAAAAAATACAACTATTCCAACCCAAAAAACCCAGGTCTTTTCAACAGCTGTAGACAACCAGCCCTCGGTTGAAATTAAGGTTTTACAAGGTGAACGAGCCATGGCTAACGACAATAGGGTCTTGGGCAGATTTATCTTAGATGGCTTACCACCTTCTCAAAGGGGCGTGCCTCAAATTGAGGTTAGCTTTGACATAAACGCCAATGGTATTTTGGAAGTATCAGCTAAAGATAAGGCCACCAACAAGAGCCAATCAATAAAAATTGAAGGGAGCTCTGGTTTATCTAAAGAAGAAATTGAAAAAATGAAAGAAGACGCAAAGCAGCATCAAGAAGATGACAAAAAGAAAAAGGACTTAATTGAACAAAAAAATATCGCCGAGGGCCTAATCTTTCAAACAGAAAAAACTTTAAAAGAAGCAGGCGATAAAATTGATAAAGAAAAAATAAAAGAAGTAGAGGATAAGCTAAATGATTTGAAAAAAGTTAAAGATAGTGATAAGATAGAAGAAGTCAAGCAGGGGATTGAGGGCTTAAATACGGCTGTCCAAAAGGTTTCCCAAGAGTTGTATCAAGCAGCCCAAGCCAGCCAACAAAAGAAAGATGGAACAGAAGGGTCGAAAGAAGAGCCAAAAAAAGACGAGAAGCCCGAAGAAGGCGAATACCACGAGAAATCTAATTCTTAAAAATTGAGAATTAAAAATTATTTTTTACTTTGTAAAAAATCAATATGGATTATTATAATATTTTAGGGGTAGAAAAGGGCTCGTCTCAAGAGGAGATTAAACGGGCTTATCGTAAACTTGCCCATCAGTTTCACCCAGACAAAAAGGGTGGTGATGAAAAAAAGTTTAAAGAAATAAACGAGGCCTACCAAATTTTAGGCAACCAAGAAAAACGGGCAAAATATGACCAATTCGGCAATGCCTTTACAGGGGATGGGGCTGGTTTTGGTGGGTTCAATGGCTTTTCTCAAGGAAGCAATGGCTTCGCTGGTTTTGATTTTAATAACTTTAGTAATGCAGGTTTTGGGGGAACGGGTGGCTTTGCAAGTGATTTGTCCGACATTTTTGAAGGGCTTTTTAACAGCGATTTCCCCAAAAAAGAAACGAGCCAAGGCCATAACTTAGAAACAACTCTTGAAATAAATTTGGAAGATACCCTCAAAGGGCTTGAAAAAAATCTATTTTTAGATAAACTAATAGTATGCCAACGATGTGAGGGCAAGGGGGCTGAACCAGAGACAACTTTAAAAGAATGTTTTTCTTGCCGAGGCAAAGGGCATGTCCAGCAAATTAAAAAAACTATTTTAGGGCAAATCACTAGAACGATCATTTGCCCTGAATGTCATGGCGACGGTAGAATTCCTGAAAAGGCCTGTAATGTCTGTAAGGGCGAGGGCAGGGTTTATGGGAGCGAAGAAATAAAGGTCTCAATCCCAGCTGGTATTGACAATGGTCAAACAATAAAAATCCAAGGCAAGGGCGAGCCAGGTCGCAGGGGCTCAAAACCGGGCAACTTGTACATTGAAATAGTTGTTAAACCCCATAGCCAGTTTTTAAGAAAGGGTGATGACTTATACATAGAATTGCCCATTACTCTGACAGAGAGCGCCTTAGGGGCCGAAAAAGAAATCAAGGCCTTAGACAAGAAAACTTTGGTCTTAAAAGTTCCAGCCGGTGCTGAAACAGGCAAGGTCTTGCGCTTAAAAGACAAAGGCATTCCGCATTTTAATAGTTTTGGCAAAGGGGACTTATTCGTTCAAATTTTTATTGAAAGCCCAAAAAAATTAACGAAGAAACAAAAGAAATTATTAGAAGAACTCCAGGCC
>PFAX01000041.1 GCA_002773495.1 bacterium (Candidatus Gribaldobacteria) CG10_big_fil_rev_8_21_14_0_10_37_21
TCCCCATACCACCAGACATATCTTTGGGTCATTTAGGGGTGGATGAAAAAGGCCATAGAAAGTGTATGGTGCTTTTTTTTCCAGGGTTTTTTAAAAAAATAAGTAGGGTGTGGAAAACTTTAGCTTTTTGTTTTGCTTGTTTTGAAATTATTTGCTAAAATTAAAACATAAAGGTCTTTTTTTATAATTTAAAATATAAAATGAGCAACAAAAAACTTTTAGAGACAATTGTTTTCATTTTAGTTGTTGTGGGTGGTTTGAACTGGGGGTTAGTTGGGCTTTTTAAGATTGACGTTGTCGCTGTGATTTTTGGTGAAATGGCCGCTTTGACAAGAATTATTTATGTTGCGGTTGGTTTATCCGCCGCGTATAAGCTTGCGACAAAAATGAAAGTAGCAAAAAAATAATTTTTTAACCAGAGTTTTTAAAAAATACAGCCCTGTTAAAGGGTTGTATTTTTTTACTTACAAGATGGACGAGGTTTGCGGTTACCTTTATTCATATCTTAACGCCTCGGTTGGGGATTTCTGCGAGGCCTTTTTAGCAGGGTAAAGACCAAAAACAACGCCAACAAAAGCAGAGACAAAAAGACCTAAAAAGATGGCCTTAAAAGAGATTGTAAAAATCCAACCCAAAGGGACAATTGTTTTTAAAATTAAGCTAGCAATAAAAGCAAAGAAAATGCCCAAAATTATCCCAATTGTTCCCCCTAAACCAGTTAAGATAATTGATTCTAAAAGGAACTGGCTTAAAATGTTGTTGTCGGTAGCTCCCAAGGCCTTTCTTAGGCCAACTTCTCTCGTCCTTTCTAAAACAGAAACAAGCATAATATTCATAATACCAATACCTCCAACAAGCAAAGAGATGGCAGCTACCGAAGTTAAAAGAGCAGTTAGAATAGAAGTGATTGTATTCGCCCTTTCGATAGCGTCAGCTTGGGTTGTTATGTGGAAGTCGTCTTTTTCTAGGTCAGAAATATTATGTGATTCTCTTAGGGTTGTTTCGATATCTTTAACTGTTGTTGGGACGATGCTTTCGGTTTCTGCTTCAAGAATAAACTCATTGAAATAGTTAATGCCTAAAATATATTTTTGGGCGGTTGTATAGGGCACTAAGACCAAATTATCAACATCAAACATTGAAATCATACCCTTTTTAGGAAAAATACCAATCACCCGAAAGGTTTTATTTTTAATTTTAACTTGCTCACCTATTGCATCCGAGGGGCCAAAAAGTTCTTGTTTTATCTCATAGCCCAAAAGAACAACCGCGGCATCTTGGCGAATTTCTTCTTCAGTAAAAAAGTCGCCTGTTTCAGGGTAAATATCTAAGATTTTAGCCATCAGAGCAGATGAGCCAATAATGCTGGCTCTTTTTGTCTCGCTTTGATAAGAAACCACGACTGATTGGTAAACAACGGGTGCTATTTCAGCTAAGCCCCGCACATTATTCGGATTTTTCAATAAAGCGATATCTTTTTCTTTTAACGAGTCAGAAAACATTTCTAAAAAATCAGATGGGCCTTTGGGCTCCCTGCCGGGCTCGACAGCGATTGTTTTAGCGCCAATCCCTTCAATTTGGTTTAAAATTAATTCTTTAGCTGATTGCCCTATTGACATAACTAAAATAATAGACAAAACACCAATAACAATACCTAAAATAGTCAAAAAGCATCTCATTTTATGGGCTTTTAAGCTACTTAAAGCGGTTTTTAGAGTATAGGTTAATTTCATCTTGTTATTTTATAAACCCGTCTTTATTAGAGGTTTTCCTTTCTTTGACTTGTTCATCTGACTCAATAACTCCGTCTTTTAAGTGAATTATTCTTTGAGCATATTGGGCGGTGTATGTTTCGTGAGTAATTAGAATAATTGTTTTACCCTGTTTGTTGATGCTTTCTAAGATTTCCATAATTTGCCCGCCTGATTTTGTGTCTAAGTTGCCAGTTGGTTCATCAGCAAAAATAACATCAGGGTTATTAACTAAAGCTCGAGCAATCGCTACCCTTTGCTTCTCGCCTCCGGAAAGCTGGTTAGCTTCGTAATTTACCCGGTGAGATAGCCCCACCCTATCAATAGAAGATAGAGCTAATTTGTCCCAATCTTTTTCTTTTGTTTTAGAATAAAAGAGTGGAAGTTTGACATTGTCTAAAACCGAGCTTTTAGGCAATAGATTAAAGGCCTGGAAAATAAAGCCCATTTTTTCGTTTCTAATTTTAGCTACTTCATTTTTTGAATAACTCTTTGCTGGTTTGTCTTCAAAGTTATAAACCCCGGAAGTGAATTCGTCTAAAAAGCCAAGCATATGCAAAAGCGTTGATTTGCCCGAGCCCGATGGCCCCATAATGGCGACAAACTCGCCTTTTTCAATGCCTAAAGAAATTCCCTTTAAAACAGGGGTTTCCATGTTATCAGAAAAGTAGGTCTTTTTTAAGTTTTTAACTTCAATTAATGGCATTTATTTTTTGGCGATTTTCCACAAAATGTCAAACTGCTGTTTGAATCCTAGAGCAACCAAGGGGTTTTTAATCATTATTACCAACACTGGCGAGCCATAAACTAAAATTAAAGTTGTCCTATCATAAACAGAAATGCCCGAAGGGTTATTAAATGTCTCGGGCAAAAAACGAACTTCCCATAAAGGCCTTCGCGGATATTTAGATAGAGCTTTTCTCTGGCTTTCTAAAGCGATAATTTTATCTTTTATCTTTTTACTTAAACGGATTTTGTCAAACTTTTTGAGACCGTTTTCCATATTTTCATACCACCTTTTGCCCCCGGCCATCATTACATAAATAGCACTGTTATTTTTCATTTGTTCAACAACGTCTATGTGGGCGTTTTGAAAACCCTCCTTGCCCTCATAAATCACCACTTCTTGCTTTTCTTTCTTTTGCAACTTTGTTAAACTTGCCACTACTTCTTTGGCTATTTCAAAACGGGCTTTTTCTTGCTTTAAAATGTATTTAGGTGATAATGCCCGAAAATGTTTTTTGCCTTTTTGAACAACCGATGAAACAAGCCCTTGCTTGATTAGCCTGTCTAATGCCTCATAAACAATGTTGCGATGCAGGCCTGTCTTTTTAATCAAAAGACCAGTGGCGCAAAAACCAAGCTCTAAAAGAGCCAAGTACACAGTGGCGTCATTTTTATAAAACCCTAATTTTTCTAAATCCTTTGTTCTGGTAATAATTTGGCTTGACATATATTCTTTGATTTGTTATTATCAACTAAACTTCAGCTGAATACTTCCCTTTTACAGACATGTCTGTAGGATGCCTTCGGCGTTTGGGTTGGTGCCTCGCTTTGCGAGGATAGGCTGTTCCCCCTTAAACGGGGGTTTTTGTTTAGACATTCTTTACAATTTTTTTCTGTTCAATTTGTTTATATAAATCCTGCATTGGTTTGTCGTTTTCCATGCCATCTCTAACAAGGCCAGAAATAGCGTCTGCTAAACGGATAAACTCATCTGACTCGTCTCTCATTCCTCGCACTTTTTTGACATTGATATTTAGTCGTCTCAAGCCAGTGCCAAAACGAAAGCTTTCTTTTCGCCTCAGACCATCAATAAAAACTATTGCTTCGTATGGTTGTTTTGCTTTATCACAAACCGCCTTAGCCGTTGAAAGAATTGTTAAATCAAGGTATGCTTTTGTATCGTGATAATAAGAATAGTAAATATGGCTAATAAACGTTCTGCTGGCGATAATTTGTTTAATATAACTTTCCCGTTGTTGCCTTTTGGCTCTGGTCCATTTTTTATTGTTTTTACCACTTTTTTGTTCAATTGTTTTTAATTCGTTTCTCATGGCGTCTCGTTCTCTGTCGGGGATAATTATTGAAACCAAAAAAAGCTTGCCTTTTGTATCTTGGCCTGATTCGTCAACATAGCAATAAAGTTTTTGTTTTGGCGTCGCCATTTTTTAGAATAGCATTTTTTTGAAAAACAGGCAATTTAAGATAGTCCGCCAGTTTATCAAATTTATGTCTTGTCATCATAAAGCTATTGACAAACACAAAGTAATATGCTATAATAGAGGCGTAAAGATTAAAGGTGGCATATTAAAAAACAATGACTTAATATGGTCGTTTATGAAGGAGACAAAATGAGTGATTTGAAAGAAAAAATGCAAGGTCTTCTTGGCCTTGCGATAGAGTATTTTGATAAGGGCCTCTTGGATTCTGAAGAAGCTCAAGAGAAGCTGCAAGAGAGAGTAAAAAGTTTTCTTCCCTGTAAGGGAGAATTAGTAAGAGGTAATCACTTTGTCGCCTTGAGAAAGGCCACTTAGGATTTCTGTTTTACCATCAGAGCTACGCATCCCTATCTCAATTCGTCTTTCTTCTATGGTACCTCCTTGATTTAACAGGTTAACCGTTTTTGAGCCGTTTTTTGTGATAATGGTTCTTGTGGGGATGGCTAAAATATTATCTTTTTGAGCGGTTAAAATATCTAAATTAGCTGTCATACCGGGCCTGATTTTTTCGTCTTGCGTTGTAAATTGTAAAATTGTTTTATAGGTTGAAACACCCTCTATAATAGTTTCTGAAAGGTCTATTTGGGAAACAAAAGCTGAAAAAATATCCGAGGCAGTATAAGCGTCAAGAGTAACACGGGCCTCATTACCTATTTTTATTTTAGCAATATCTACTTCGGGGATATTCGTTTCAATTTCAAACTTAGCTTTAGAAATAACGGAGACAAGTGGCACATTGGCTGAAATAATCTCCCCTTCACGGGCTGAAATTTTAGTTATAATGCCATCAAAAGGGGAACGTATAATTGTTTTTTCAATTTTTGCTTCTATGCTTTTTACATTAGCCAGCGAAGAATTAACCTTAGCTATTTGAGCTTGAACTTGTTCTTCGGTTGGGCCAGCTAATTTAATGGCCAATTCGCCTTGAGCTGTTGCTAAGGTATTTTGGGCCGTTGAAATAGCAGATTGATTTTGGGCTTTTTGAGTTAAAAGACCTTGTTTTTGAGTGTTGACATTAGTTAGTTCTTGAGAAATATTTGTTCGAGCTGTTGTTAAATATCCTTTGTAAGTGCTTAGGGTTGTCTGGGAAAGGTTAGCTGAATTATTTAAAGCTAAACTTAAGGTATTCAAAAGCCCTTGAACAACATTTAGGCAATCTTCAGCTTTAAGTAGCGCTGAATCGTAGTCAGTTTGATTTTCTTGTTTAAGGTCAAGGACTATTTTAAAATCAAGGAGGGCCGTATTAGATAGCACCCTTTGAGCCTCAACATTAATGCCGGCTTGCGAGTCAGCGGTTTGAAAAGAAAGCTTGGGGTTTTGGGTTGAGCCATTAGTAAAAAACTCATCTATTTGTTTATTTAAGCCGTCGTCTATTTTTGTATAAGCCGTTTGAATAATTTCTGGGGTATCTTCGTAAATATTATCTAGGGCAACCTTGGCTTCGTTTTTTTCATTTTCTAAAGTATTTTCAGCGTTGTTTACTTTTGTTTTACTTAAAGCGATATCTTCTTCTCTATCACCCTTTAAAAGTTCATTTAAGACAGCCTGTTCGGTTTGATAGTTTGCTTGGTATTGTAAAAGGTTTGCCTTTAATTCAGCATTTGAAAGGGCAATCAAAATATCGCCTTGTTTTACCTCTTCGGCCACTTTAACATACACATTGCTTATTTTCCCGCTTGTTTCAAAGCCCAAGTCCACAGCTTTAGCGGCTTTTACCCTGCCAGTGGTTGAGACCTCTTCTTTTAGGGTAGTAAGCTCAACTTCCACAAAGAGGAGGTCTTTGTTGTTATTTTTTTGGCTTAGAATAAAGCCAGTTGCAACTAAGGTAACTACGAGAACGGTTGAAATTACGAGAATTATTTTTGTTTTCTTTTTCATAAAAATAAGTTTATTTTAATGTTTTATTATAACTTTTTTAAAAATTTGCACAACCCTTGCTTTTTGTTTTGTTTTATGGTATAAACAATTACTTAATTATGCTTGTTATATTTTTCGCTTTTTTGCGTTATATAATATGAACAACGTTTTAGTTTTTAATCACATAATAAATATGATTGAAGCAAAGTCAAAAACCAAGGCAAGCGAGCTTGGGTTAATGGCTTTGGTCTTAATAATTTCGTTTCTGATAGTTTTAGGCGTTTCGTTTGCTTTTAAAGCCGCTTTAAGCTTCTTAGAACAAAAGAATTTAGCCCAAAAGAGTATGCCTAACACCGAGCTTGCTTCCAAAATACAAAACTAACAACAAACAACGAACAACAAACAGGTTTCTTGTTTGTTTTTAGTTTATAAGTTATAATAAAGTTGAAACTAAATTAAAAATATGAACAAAATTTTTACCTTTTTAGGAATTTTTATTTTATTACTCGTCATTGTAACTGCTGTTTTAGTTATTTTGCGGGGTGATGAAGACACTTGGCTTTGCGTTCAGGGGCAATGGGTTCAACACGGCAACCCAAGTTCAAAAATGCCAACTAGCACTTGCCCTGGGTTTATGCCCCAAGAGCCGGACTGGGTTATTTTAAACGCACCTAAAGAAAATGAGCTGGTGATTAGCCCTGTTTTAATTGAGGGTAAGGCCAAGGGTACTTGGTTTTTTGAGGGGAGTTTTCCAGCAAAACTTTATGATGAACAAGGCGAACTTTTGTCAGTGGCCATTGCTAGCTCAAAAGGTGAGTGGATGACTGAAGATTATGTTGATTTTACAGCCCAAATGACTTTTTTAGTTACAACCACAACACAAGCTAAGCTTGTTTTAGAAAGAGATAACCCTTCTGGCTTAACCGAGCTTGATAAAAGTGTTGAGTTTTCTCTTGTTTTAAAGCCATCAGAAACAATGGATCTTCAGGTTTTCTTTAATAATAACGAATTAGATCCAGAAGTTTCTTGTGTTAAAGTTTTTCCTGTTCAAAGAAGGGTTTTTAAAACCCTTGAGCCAGCCAAAGCAGCCATAGAAGAGCTTTTAAAGGGACCCACTTCAAACGAGGCAAGTCAAAGCTACCAAACAAGCCTTCCTCAAAATGTCAAACTCAATAAAATAGGTATTGCAAAGGGCGTAGCAACTGTTGATTTTAATGAGGCCCTAGGGTATCAAGTTGGTGGTTCTTGCCGGGTGTCAGCTATTAGGGCTCAAATAACCGAGACATTGAAGCAATTTCCTTCAGTTCAAGATGTTGTTATCTCAATTAACGGCCAAACAGAAGACATTTTACAACCCTAATTTTTTTGCTCTCAAATTATTTTTTTGCTATAATTATTAAATGCAAGAAAATAAAGCTAAACCAGTTAATATTCCTCTTGATGTGCCTTTTGATAAAAAAGAGGATTATCTTTTAAATTATAAAAAAGCCACTTTTGAAAATAAGGGCATGTTTATAATAGCTGGGGATCAACGGATAGAGCATTTAAACAAAGATTTTTATGGTAAAGGCATAAGCCAAGAGGATGCTAACCCTGAGCATCTTTTTAAAATAGCCCAAAGTGTTGAAGGGATTGTAATGGCTGTTCAGTTGGGGCTTATTTCTTCTTTTGCTGACAATTACCGAGAGATTTATTATTTAGTAAAGCTTAATTCTAAAACAGACCTTTTGAAAAACCAAGAGCCCCTAAGTGAGCTTTTAAATAGTGTCAGCGATGTTGTCGCTTTGCAAAAGGAGAGTGATTTAAATATAGTAGGTGTTGGCTACACAATTTATTTGGGCAGCGAATTTGAAAGTAAAATGTTAAAAGAGGTTGCTAAGGTTATTAAAGAGGCCCATCAGAATGGGCTTTTGGTTGTTTTATGGGTTTACCCAAGAGGTAAAGCCATTAAAGATGAAAAGGATCCTGACTTATTAGCTGGCTCTGTAGCTGTTTCTTCTGTATTAGGGGCTGATTTTGTTAAATTGCAATTTCCTGAAAAAAAGAGGGCTTTAAAGAAGTTTTTAAGCCAAGCGGTTAAAACAGCTGGGCATTGTAAAATAGTTTCTGCTGGTGGCGAGGCGGTTAAACCAGAAAAATATTTAAAAAGAATAAAAGAACAGCTCCAACTTGGTAGTTTCGGCGTAGCTTGCGGTAGAAATTTACACCAAAAAGACCTTGTAGAAGCAAGAGAGTTTGCTCAAACCATCAAAAAAATTATTCTTAACCACTTAACCACTTAACCACTTTAGATGTTATGTATAAATTAGTTTTATTAAGGCATGGTCAGAGTACTTTCAATGCCAAAGATATTTTTACCGGCTGGCGAGACCCTTCCTTGTCAGAAAAAGGTAAACAAGAATCAAAAAAAGCAGGCAAGCTTTTAAAACAAGCTAATTTTAGCTTTGATTTAGTTTTTACTTCTAAATTAAAAAGAGCCAAACAAACCTTAGCCCTAACTTTAAAAGAAATGGGCTTAAAAATCCCGCTGAAAGAAAATCAGGCCTTAAATGAAAGGCATTATGGGGCTTTGCAAGGCAAGCATAAAAACGATATTTTAAAAGAATATGGTTTAAAAAAGTTTACCCAGTTTAGAAGAAGTTGGGCTATCAAGCCCCCGGCTTTAAAAAAACCAGAGAAAAAGGGCGAGCCCTTAACTGAAAGTTTAAAAGATACTTGGCAAAGAATTAGGCCTTATTGGCAGAAAGAAATTATTCCTCAACTAAAATTTGGTAAAAATATTTTAATTTCAGGGCATGGCTCAACAATAAGGGCTTTTATAAAGTATTTTGATGGCCTTTCTAAGAAAGAAGTTGAGGGCCTAAATGTGCCTTGTGGTTTCCCTTTAGTTTATTTATTAGATAATCGCTTAAAACCAATTAAAAAGTATTATTTAGGTAATTTGAAAGAAATAAAAAAAGCAACTAGGGGGGTTGCCGAGCAAGGCAAGTAATAAAAAATATGGGTGAAGCAGTGCTTTACCCATATCCAACCATGAATCACCTTCTCCACTTTTTATAGGCCCCACCACCTTTCGTTATGAGGTTCGCTATCAGAATATAAATTAATAAGTTTTCCACAGGGGAAGAAAAAAAGTAATTAGTATGGAGGAACAAGCCAAGAAGGTTAACAACAAAATAGTTAAAACAATGCCAAAAGGCCAAAGCGAGCCCTTGTTTGTCTTTTTGTTTGTTAAGGCGTGCCTTGGGTTTTTAGTCAGTGCTGTTTTGGCTTGCCCTTTAATAAACTTCTGGCTCCGTGATATCTTTCTTTATTTCTTTTTTATTAGTAGCTTTTTGCTCATTTTACATATTTTTAAAAGCAATGAAGAAGATTTTTCGAGTAAATTAGCCCTTTCTTCAAGTTTAATTGATATTTTATTTTTTCTTTTATTAGCCTGGCGTTTTGTTACTTTATCTGAATTTTTCTTTCTTTTTATAGTTTTAATTTTAGCTGAAGCTGTTTTGGCTTTATGGTTATTTTCACTTTTAATTAAAAACCTTTTTTTAAGCCAAAGGGTTAAAAAACAAGTAGAAACAAGTTTTGTTTCTTTACAAGAAAAGTTATCTCAAATTAAAAAGCAAAATAAACAAATCAAAGAACTTTTAAAAATGAAAGAGGAGTTTTTAAAAATAGCTAACCATCAATTAAGAACGCCTGTCTCGGTTATTCGGGGCTTAACAGAGGCCTTAAAAGAAGAAAAGCTTTCTCAAGCCCAAAGAAAACAAACCCAAAATAAGCTTATTCTGTCGAGCAATCGCTTAGCTTCTATTTTAGATGATTTATTGGTGGCGCAAACGTTAAAGGGTGATTACATCGAACCAAAGCCATCCTCTTTTGAAGTAAGGGCTTTAATAGATCAAGTAATTTTAAAATTAAAAAATTTAGCTACTGAAAAAAAAGTGAAAATTGTTTTTAAAAAGTCCAGGCAAAAAATAAATTTATTTTTAGACCAAGATCTCCTTGAGGCCTCAATATTTAGGGTTTTAGAAAACGCTCTTTTGTATTCAAGAGGAAAAGAGGTTAAGATAATTCTTCAGAAAAAAGCTTTAAAGGGCGAAAAAAGCCAAATTGAGATTTCCATTAAAGATAAAGGCATCGGGTTTTCTTCAAGAGAAAAAAAGAATTTGTGTCTTCCCTTTTATCGTTCCAAGCAAGCCCTTTTAGAAAGCCCCAATGGTTCTGGCTTGGGTTTGTATATTACTAAACGTTTTATTGAAAAACAGGGTGGCTCCTTTAAAATAGTTTCAACGGGCAAAAATAAGGGTTGTGAAGCTATAATTTATTTATTTTATGTTTAATTTTATTATTTCAGGAGTTTTACAAGGAATTTTTGAATGGCTACCAATTTCCAGCGAAGGGGTAGTTGCTTTATTTAATAAATACTTTTCAGCTGGGTTCAACCCGTTGGACTTAGCTTTATTTTTACATTTAGGCACTCTCTTGGCTGTTTTAGTTTACTTTAGAAAGGACTTTTGGCGAATTTTGCTTTTAAAAGATAAAAAGTTGTTTCGTTTTTTATTAATAGCTACAACAATTTCTTTAATTGTCGCTTTCCCTTTGTATAAAATAGCTTCAAAAATCGCTTTGGGGGGTTGGCTTTTGTTTTTAACTGGTTTTGGTTTATTGGCAACCGCTTTCTTACAAAAAAAGCAAGGCCAAGCTAAAATTGTTCTTAAGGACGCGAAATTAACTTTTCTGGCTGGTTTTTTACAGGGCTTAGCTGTTTTGCCTGGAGTTTCAAGGTCAGGCAGTACCATTTTTGCCTTATCTTTAGGGGAAAATAAAACCCCAAAAGATATTTTAAAGCTATCTTACTTAATGTCAGCACCAGTTGTTTTGGCTTCAAGTTTGTTTTTAATTTTTAAGGGCGATTTTGTTTTAAGCTGGGGGGTTTTAGGGGCGATTCTTTTTGCCTTTATCGTTGGTTTTTTATCTTTAAAGGTTTTATTAAAATTAGTTGAAAAAATAAACTTTTTTTGGTTCGCTTTATTTTTTGCTCTGCTCTGTTTTTTAGCTGGTTTAGGAGAGTTTATCCTTTAAGGTTGCTTTTTTTGAGTGTTATGCTATTTTAACTTATACGAACTGGTAGTGAGTAAAGTGCCTTTTGCCCGTCATCCTGAGCCAGCAGGCGAAGAATCTCTTGTTTTGAGGCACAGGTCCTTCGCCTGCTGGCTAAGGGTGACAAAAAGGCACCTCAGGGTGACACAGGGGAGTGGCTCAAGATGACGGCAAACGGGTAAGTCCTAGTCATTTTAAATAAATATGACAATTAGCAACCGCAAACAATTGCACGAAAGGTTATGGGCCGCGGCCGAACAACTCCGTGCAAACTCTGGGCTTAAACTCAATGAAATATCCGAGCCAATTTTGGGTTTAATATTTTTAAAATTTGCTGATGTTCGCTTTAAACGCGTGCAGGTAAGTATTGTTGCTGACAGGTCTTCAACCTCTTATATGGGTAGCGGCCATAGGCAAGCACCTATTACCGCTGATACCTACAGAGCAAAAGGCGTTTTATTTTTACCAGAAATCGCCTCTTATTCTTATTTAATGAGTTTGCCAGAAAGTGAAAATATCGGGCTGGCCATAAATGATGCCATGAAAGAAATTGAAGCGGAAAATATCGATTTGGCTGGCGTTTTGCCACAAGATTATACTTCGCTGCATAAAATTCCTGGCGAAAACAGCAAAATACTTATTACTTTGCTGAAAAATTTTAATCAAATCCCCGATGATATAGAGGGGGACGCTTTTGGTGCAATTTATGAATATTTTTTGGGTGAGTTTGCCAGAGCCGAAGGTGCTAAAGGCGGAGAATTTTTTACCGCTCAATCAATTGTTAAATTACTGGTAGAAATTATTGAGCCATATCATGGCAAAATCCTTGACCCGGCCTGCGGTAGCGGGGGAATGTTTGTGCAATCAGCTAATTTTGTTAAAGCACACTGCGAAAAAAAATCGCAAGTAATGAACGAGGTAGCGCTTTATGGCCAAGAAAACAAGCCAGTCAACATTCGCACTGCAAAAATGAATTTAGCCATTCACGGCTTGTCAGGCAAAATTGCCGAGGTTAATTCTTTTTATACTGATGCTTTTAACAGTGTTGGTAAATTTGATTTTGTGTTGGCTAATCCGCCGTTTAATGTGAAAGGCAAAGATAAAAACAAGCAAACTATTATTGACCCAGCAAAAATAAAAGGCGACCCGCGATATTATTTAGGGCTTCCGATAACCGGTAAGGGTGAAATATCTAATGCCAATTATTTATGGATGCAAATGTTTTTAAGCGCTTTAAATAAACAGGGCCGAGCTGGTTTTGTTATGGTTAATTCAGCCAGCGATGCTGGCAATGCCGAAAAAGAAATTCGTCAAAAAATGATTGAGGCGGGTATAGTTGATGCAATCATTTCTGTGGGCAATAATATGTTTATGAACGCCACACTTTCTTGCACACTTTGGTTTTTTGATAAAAGGAAAAAAGGAACAGACAGGCAAAACAAAGTTTTGTTTATCAATGCTCAAGATATTTTTACCCCAATTGACAGGGCTCATAGCGAATGGACAAACGAGCAAATTCAAGAAATTGCCAGCATA
>PFAX01000003.1:0-2469 GCA_002773495.1 bacterium (Candidatus Gribaldobacteria) CG10_big_fil_rev_8_21_14_0_10_37_21
AGCTAAATAAAGTTGCAAGCTTTGAGCCAGTTGATAAAGTTCTTGGATTCTTCTGGCGTCCCTTGATCTACCCATCCCCCTTTGGGAAGTTAGCAAGACAACGCTCGCCAACGTTGATATAATCGCTATCACGACCAAAAGCTCAATTAAAGTGAACCCCGTTAGAAGTTTAGGACTATGCCCCTTTTTAAAAGTTTTTCTTTTAACTTCTAACGGGGTGAACCCTTTTTTATTTTTTAAAAACATATTTTTTAAAGTTACAGAGATATCATTAGCTTATTTTACCATTTAAAAACTTTAGAAACAAACAAGCAAGTTTTAAGTTGTTGAAAATTATTTGCTTGTTTACCTTTAAGAAAGTCCAAGCTGTTTTTACCTGGCTTTCCCCCAAAAAACAACTAATTATTATTTTTTCTGGAAAGGCCTTTTGTTTTTCTAAGATTATCTTAGCGATAGCTAAGGGGTCTGTCATCATCTGACTTGAAACAAGAATTAAAAGGGTGCCGACTTGTTTTTCTTGTAAGGTTTTTTCTATTTCTACTTGATAATTTTCTTTAGTGGCTGTGCCAATTAAATCTTTTAGAGAAAAATTATTCACCCCATAACTGCTTAAATAATCGCTAGCTATTACCCCAAAGCCCCCGCCATTAGTTAAAACAGCCATGTTGGCTTTTGCTTTAACAGATGTTTCTTTGAAGGGCAAAAGGGCAAAAGCCGAGCTTATCTCAAATAATTCTTCTAAAGTTTCAACTTCAAAAATACCTGCTTTTTTGAAAGCAGCTGAATAAATTTTGCCCTCACCCGATAGAGAAGCGGAATGGCTTTGCGAGGCCTGCTTTCCCTTGTTTGTTTTACCGGCCTTTAAAACAAGAATTGGCTTTGAAGAAGATAAGGCCTTAGCTTTTTCAATAAAGTTTTTTCCTGCTTTTTCTTTTAGGCCCTCTAAATAAAGGGCAACGGCCTTAGTTTCTTCGTCATCTTTTAAGTAATCAAACCAGTCAGCGAAGTTCAAGTTAGCCATATTGCCTAATGAAACCATTAAAGAAAAACCAGATAGAGTGTTTAATGATTTTTCAATAAAAACATTAATTAAAGCCCCCGATTGAGAAAGAAAAGCCACGCCTCCTTTTTTTGGTGCTAAAGTGCTAAAGGTAGCGTTAAGATTATTTTGCGAGCGTAAAATGCCAAAACAATTTGGCCCTAAAAAGGGTATCTTTGCTTCTTTTAAGGTCTTAGCCACTATGCCTTCCAAGAGCTTTCCTTCTTGGCCTATTTCAGCAAAGTTAGCTGAAATAATAATCACGGCCTTAACTTGTTTTAAAACACACTCTTTAGTTATTTGAGGAACAACTTTAGAGGGAACTGCTATGATAACTAAATCAATCCCCTCTTTTATGTCAACCAAAGAAGCAAAGCATTTCTTTTTAAAAAGAATTTTTTTGGTTGGGTTAACAAAGAAAAGCTGGGCCTTGTTTTTTAAAAGATTTTGGACCAAAGCCAAACCAACCGAGCCACTTCTATTAGTGGCTCCGACAATGGCGATTGTTTTTGGCTTAATAAATGCTTTTAACATAAAATGACGAAATGGCGCTTAGGTGAAAAAATTGAACGATCGTTCAATTTTTTCACTTAAGTATTTTAACATCAGCTATTTTGATGGTTTTGCCCTTTGCGATTATCGGGTTAAAATCAACCTCTTTAATTTGAGGGTTTTTAGCTCCTAAAATAGAAATTTGCCTTAAAAGCAAAGCTAAAACATTTAAATCCACTTTTGGTTGATTGCGAAAGCCCCCTAAAACCTTTTTACCTTTTAAAGAAGTAATCATTTCTTTTGCCTCTTTGGGGGTTAAAGGGCAAATCCCAAAAGCGATGTCATTTAGGGCTTCAACAAAAATACCCCCTAAACCAAACATTATGATAGAACCAAAGACCTGGTCTTGCTTTAAACCACAAAAGAGTTCAAGGCCTTGAAGTTGTTCTTGAACTAAAATACCTTCAAAGCCCTTGTCATTTTTACTTTTTAAAATAAATTCTGAAAAGGCCTGTTGGGCTTCTTTCTCGTTTTGAATGTTTGTTTTTAAAAGGTTTTTTTCTGTGCGATGTAAAACATTAGTTGAAAAAACCTTCAAAACCAAAGGAAATCCCACCTGCTCTGTCGCTTTTTCTAATTCCCCTTCAATCAAATTAACTCCTGCAAGCAAAATTGTCTTTGCTACTGGCAAATTATATTTTATTAACAAAGCATTTGTTTCCTTAAAACTCAACATCTTTTATATTTTTTGAGATAGCCGTACGAGGGCAGACCTCGTACGGAGCTTCAAGTAGGAATTGACTTAGTCAGTTCCATCGGTTCCATAGGCAAGGGGTTGGTGGTTTGCAAGGCCTGCGGCATAGTGTTGCTGGATAGCAGCTAATGGCAAGGGAGTACTGTATAATCTAACTTCGTCAATAGAGCCACGATAATATCGA
>PFAX01000003.1:2488-4337 GCA_002773495.1 bacterium (Candidatus Gribaldobacteria) CG10_big_fil_rev_8_21_14_0_10_37_21
TTGCGTCCAGTTGGTTCTTTTTACTTTCAATTTGCCGTTGATATAAACAGCCACGGTATTAGTGGGCTTATCCCAAGTAGCTACAATATGTGTCCAAGTACCATTTGAAAAAACACCAGCGGTTGGAAATGTGACATCAATCGGGCAACATCCACCGTCAGGGACAATGCGAAAATAAAATGTAGTGCTCCATTGGTCAACAATAATCATTTGCCCTAACCCGTTGCCCCACGAACCAGGCGGACTTGTTTGAAATGAACCCTGATAAGACCCGTCCCCTCCGTTCCAGCCAGCTGGCTTAACCCATTCCTCAAATGTACCCCTTACATTGGACGCCTCTTTTAGTGGAAAAGCAACATAGTCGTTGCCGTCAAAAGATAAAGCATTATTCACGATGCCCTTGACCCAAGTGGTGCCAGAGACAGTGCCGTGCAACTGGTTGAAATAATTGTCTTTAGCTACGGTGCCTGATGTCTCGTCAAATGTCCACCAAGCCACCATTTCAGATTGCAAAGCGCCCCGCAGGGAATCCGAGAACTGCAAGCCCTGCGCTAATCGCGCTTTTTTTGAGCTCCCGGAAAACTTACCAAAACCACCGAAGCCAAAACCCCGATGATACTAATTACCACCAATAGCTCTAATAAAGTGAAACCTGATTTATAATCGCTTGACATTGTTTTTTGGTTTGATATAATGAAGTTGTAACTCCACCCCGATTTATTTATCGGGGTTTATTTTTTTCTTACAAAATCCTTAATGTCCTCAAAAAATAAATGGTAAACTCGACGAATCTCCCACGCTACCCGCTCTTCAAAACAGGTTATTAAAAAACCTTTTTTATTTTCCAAACAATAATTTTTCGCTTCTAGAAAATCGCTGTCCCCGCTCATAATAATCGCTAAATCAATTTCAGCGATATGGCGGGCAATATCAAAAGCTATTTCTACATCAAAATTACACTTGTGTTTGAAATCAACTTTTTGGTCATCTAAATAAATTTTTTTCAACGGTTTAGTTTTTACTTGAAAACCAATTTTTGTTAGTTTTTCTTTCAGCTTCTCGTTCTCAAAACGACCTTTCTCCGTCAAGGGCATACCGAGATAATAAAACCAAATAGCAGATTGTAAATTGTCTTCAAAAAACTTTTTTGTTTTTTCCCAGTCAATTTCCCAACCAACCCGCTTTTGCATATAAAACAAATTAGCATCGTCAATAAAAATAGCGGCTCTTTTATTTTTAAGTTGTATTAGAATGTCGTTGGTGTTCATAAATAACTTGTACTGGGGAGGTGCGAGTAGGGTGGTTATTTTTTTTAGCTTAAGATTTGTATCGCTGAAAAAACTAACCACCCTGCTCGTGCGCCTTATGCAACTTATAGCAATTTTGATGCCAGTTCAGAGAGGCGAAGGGCATAGGCATATTCGTTGTCGTACCAAGCAAAAACCCGAGCCATATTGCCAAACGATTGGGTTAAGCCCTGTTCAACCACACTGGAAAACGGATTGTTGATTAAATCAGTTGACTTCATTTTTTCAGAAACAACCTGTAAAATCCCTTTAAGCGGTTTTTGCAAAGAGGCCTCTTTCAAAACAGAATTTATTGTTTCAGCCGAGGCCGATTTTTCTAACAAGCAAACTAAATCCACTATAGAAACCACAGCCGTTGGCACCCTCAAAGCAACCCCTGCCACCTTGCCTTTTAATCGGGGTAAGGCCTTTTCAATTGTTTTAGACGCCCCAGTAGTGTGAGGTAAAATACTTAATTGCGATGCCTTTTTATTTTCCCAATTAGGATACATTTTGTTTTGGCTGGCTGTATAACTATGTATTGTGTTTAAGAAGCATTTTTC
>PFAX01000003.1:4390-4591 GCA_002773495.1 bacterium (Candidatus Gribaldobacteria) CG10_big_fil_rev_8_21_14_0_10_37_21
TTATATTTATTAAAATTAACCCCCAATAAATAAGTTGGCAAAGTGTCTGAAGGAGCTGAAACAATTACTTTGTTAGCACCAGCTAATAAATGTTTTTGGGCAGTTTCTTTTTCTGTAAAAAAGCCGGTACACTCTAAAACAAGATCAATGTTTAATTCTTTCCAAGGAAGTTTTGCCGGATCTTTTTCGCTAAAGAAGTTA
>PFAX01000003.1:4632-6966 GCA_002773495.1 bacterium (Candidatus Gribaldobacteria) CG10_big_fil_rev_8_21_14_0_10_37_21
GTAGTTTTTTAAGTAAACTTTCTTTAGTGGCGAGGTCGTTAACAGCAGTTATTTTTAAATTAGGATATTTATTCAAAATAGCCCTTGTTGTTAAAAGGCCGATTCTGCCAAACCCATTTATGGCTATATTTGTTTGTTGCATAACTTTATTCTTTTTGTTTTTATATTCTTGCGATTGTTTGATTATACCACTTTTAAAATAAAACAAAAACCGGCCTTTGTGGAAAAGCCGGATTTTGTTTTTTGAGAATTATTTTATTTTTCTTTGATCCCAAGGATTTGAGCGATTTTGGCCTTATCAAAGCCAATAATCCATTCATCGCCAATATTCATGACAGGCACGCCTATTTGGTTTGTTTTTTCAATCATTTCTTTTTGAGCTGGGATGTTGTCTGAAACATCTAAATACTCGTAAATAATGTTGTTGTCGTCTAAATAACTTTTCAAAGCGACACAATAAGGGCAAAAAGGTGTTGAGAAAATTCTAATTTTCATATTATATTTTTTTAATCATTTTTTATTGTTCGCATTCAGCGGCACTACCCTCAGCTGAAACTCCATCTCCAAAACCAGCCACAGGCGCGTCGCTAGAGAGTGTTTGGGCGCATTCTTCAGGTGGGGTAATAAAGCTATTGCAAACGGCTTGTTTGATGGTTTCTGGATCTCTATTTACAGAGACAACCTTACCATTAATCACTAAGGTAGGAGAGCCCTGGACACCGTATTTATCATTTAAATCTTTATGCACATTAAACTGAGGGAATTGCCCATTTGACCAAGTGGCTTTATCCGCGTAATTCTTTTCAATTTGAAAATCTTGGTCAGCTTGCTTTTCGCAAATGTTTAATTTTGTTGCGTCAATTTGAGCTGTCGTTAAGCAAGTGTCGGCCTTACCTTGAGAGATAAAGCAACTTAAATAAGTAGCAAATTTATCTGTTTGCTCTTTTTCAATACAATATTGTCTTAAGTTTTCGTCAATTTCTTGCTTTTCGTGCATAGCATAATCAACAAAATAGATGCCCATATCAGCCTTACCTTTCAAAAGCTCATAAACAGGGAGAAATCCTTTTTCTGCTTGCAGGCCGTACGGGCAATACGACATAACAAAAAGTTTAACTGAAGGAACCTCGCTTTTTTCTGTTTCCACATTTGGGTTGCCTGTTTGTTCTTCAGAAGTAGTACTTATAACCATTTCAATGCCTTGGGGAAAAAGGAGCTTGCCGTCTTTAGAGACATAAGAAGGGAAGCTTTCGCCATTTAAAGAAACATTAAACATATAAACACCGCTTACCTTTTGAATCTCCCCTGAAATTTCAGCTGTAGCTTGGCCTTGAAGCATTTTGGTATTGATATAGCTTAAGGCCGCTTCAGCCGCTTTTTGCCCGGTTAAGCTAGTGCCATCTGTACCGTAGTTAAAGTACAAAAGCCCAGCTATCGCAATTCCCAAAACAGCAATAATAATTGTTTTGGTATCAAAAAAATTTTGTTCTGCCATTAAAGTATTAATTTTAAACTTCAAACGCTAAATGTCAAAATCCTCCTTTTTAAGATTTAGCAATTTAAATATTTAAAAAATTATTTTTAAATGTTTGTGTTTGTATTATAATTTATTTCTTTTTCAATTGCAAGCAATCGAGCATATTTAGATAGACGTTCTTTTTGGCCAAAGCCCCCGGCCTTGATATAATTAGCGCCTATTCCTACCGCTAAGTCAGCGATAAAATCATCTTCGGTCTCTCTGGCTCTATGGGAAACAAGCACTTGCCATTTATATTTTTTAGCCAATTTTGCGGCTTCAAGGGTTTCTGTAACAGAGCCAATTTGGTTTGGCTTTACAATAACTCCGCTACAAAGGCCTTTCCCTTGGCTAAACATTATTTGAGCCGGATTTGTTGTTGTTAAATCATCGCCTATTAAGGCAATGCCCCCCCTTTTTTGGTTTTTTAAAAGGTTTCTGAATTGTTCCCACGAGGCAAAATCGTTTTCAGCGAACGGGTCTTCAATAAACTTGATAAAAGAAAAACTTTTAAGTAAAGAAAGATAAAATTGGGTCAACTCTTTACTAGAAAATGGTTTTTTGTTTAAAAGATAGTTTTTATTTTTATAAAAAGAAGTGGCAGCCACATCAAGCCCTAAATTTGCTTTATTTTTGCCAATAGCCTCCTCAATTAAAAGTAAGGCCTTTTCTTCAGCAATATTAGGAATAAAAGCACCTTCTGCCCCTCTAATGAGCTTTTGCATAATCCCCTCTTTTAAGAGGAGTTTGCTCAAAGTAGCTTCTATTTTTTTAGCTAAAGCAAATTTTTCTTTAAAGGTTTTACCAATTGGCAATAA
>PFAX01000027.1 GCA_002773495.1 bacterium (Candidatus Gribaldobacteria) CG10_big_fil_rev_8_21_14_0_10_37_21
GAAGGCAATTTTGACATTTCTTTTAAAAACTTGCGTGAATAATTAACGGTTATTTCTTTTTCCTCGCCCATAAATTTTTAAGGCCTCATCTAAAGAATTCGCCTTAATGGTTTTACCTGTTTTGTATTCGACCATTCCATCTCGAACCAAGCAAGCCAACTTTTCTGCTTCTTTTCCCTTTAAATAATAATTTGGGATGGTGTTTTCGCACAATTTTTTATATTCTTGTAGGGGTAAAATAACCATACCGTTTTGTATTTGAACGGCTGACTTGGACAAAGTTATTTTATCGTTAACTGCTTGAGTAGCCATATCTTTTTTATTTAATTTTGCTAAGCTATTATCTTATTATACTTTTTAACTTTTAAATGTCAAATAATTATGTTATCAGTCTTTTTACATTTCTAGCGGAGGGCAAACAGCGCTTTTCCCCTCTATACAATATTTGACAGAATCAGGGCTTGTGCTCGTGTAGCCAGAATGTCCTATACTGTCAGCACAGTACCATTTATCAGGAGGATTTGATTTTTTTGCTCCATTTAACGGAGAATAAATGCAGGCCTCTTTAAAATCTGCGCTTCTAGCTATTATGGGGACATTGTCGTTGCCGTCTTTATAATTTTTTTTGATTTCTGAACATAACGGCTCCATATCTAAATAAAAACAACTGAATTGGCTATAATCCTCATTATTAGCGGATATATAAGACATAATTGTTCTTGATTGTGCAATAACTGAAATAATGCGAAAGTCTTTTGGCTTGTTGCCTGGTTTAGGCATTTGATAAATTATGAAAAAATAAAGGTTAGCTGCTAAAATTATCGAGAGCAAGATAAAAATATTTTTTTTGAATTTATTTTGCGGGATTAGCAATTTAAACATATGATAAAAAATAAAAACGGCAATGATCGGGGTAAGAGCGAACATATCTGACATAAAAAAAGCGAATAAAAAAATGTATGATTCAAAGTTCATTATTAATCCTGTTTTGAATAATGATTTCCATGAATAATTTTTGGAAAAAATTTTCAAAAGGAGAGATTCTATTAAAAAACTAAGAACGAAAACGCCAAGATAAGCAGTGCCAAGGGGGTCTATGTTAATGATTTTAGTCGTGCCTATCCCTATCGTGCTGGTAATTAGGTTAAGAACAAGAGCGACTAAAAAGGCCGTTGTCTTTGTTAAATGTAAGTATTTTTCAATATTCCAGGCCTCGATGACACAAATACCCAAAAGGGCTGAAAGAAAAAAGACAGGCAAATAATTAATCAAAAACCCCATGGCCACATTCGCCCTGCAAACCAAGGGAAAAACCAAGAGGCCTAAAATTAACCAGAGCAAATTTTTGTTCATAGTTTTTATGATAACTTTGGCCTCATCAAGGGGAAGATTTGGCATTCGCGGGCTGGTTTGTCCATTAAAAAGCTAAACAGGCGCTCGGAGAGCCCAAAGCCACAAGTTGGGGGCATACCATATTCTAACATTTCAACAAAGTCCTCGTCATACATTTGCGCTTCCTCATCCCCCGCTTCTCTTAGTTTTTGTTGTTCAGTAAACCTTTGCGCTTGGTCAAGGGGGTTGTTTAATTCTGAATAGCCGTTACCCAACTCTGACCCCGCTATTATAACCTGAAACCTTTGGGTAAATTCGGGATTTTTTTCAATCCTTTTAGCTAAAGGCGAGACAAGCACAGGTAAGTTAATTAAAAACCCAGGGCCCTTTATGTTTTTTCGGCAGTATTTCCAGAGGCAGTCAATCCCTCTTGATAAATTAAAACCTTTTTTAACATAATCAATTTTCAATGCCTGCAATTTTTTTTCTATTTCGAGCAAGCTCGTTTCTAAAATATCAATTTTTGTTTGTTTTAAAATAATATCTCGGTAATCGTATCTTTCCCATTTTTTGCCTAAGTCAATTTCAAAACCCCTGATTTTAAACTTTAAGGTTTTAAAGGTTTCAAGGGCTACATACTTATACATTTCTTCAACTAATTTCATCCCCTCTTCATAATCAGCATAGGCCCAATAAAATTCCATTTGGGTATAGTCCTGCAAGTGCTCCGCAGACATCCCCTCGTTTCTAAATTGACGGCCTATTTCAAAGGTTTTTTCTAGGCCGGCTGCCATTAATTTTTTTTGCCATAACTCGCCCATTGAAATCCGTAAATAAACATCAAGGTCTAAGGCGTTATGGTGAGTAATAAATGGCCGAGCATCGGCACCCCCAGCCGTTACTTCTAAAGCAGGGGTTTCTACTTCAACGAACCCCCTTTGCTTTAAAAAGTTCCTAATTGAGTTCCAGAAAAGATCTCTTTTTAAAACAAGATCTTTAATTTCAGGGTTAAATAAAATGTCTAAGTACCTTTTCCTTAATTTTTCTTCTTCGTCTTGAAGCCCATGAAATTTTTCAGGCATTGGCAAGAGCGTTTTAGTTAAAATGTTAAAGTCACTGGCCATTACGCTTTTCTCTTTTGTTTTGCTTTCTATTAAAACCCCTTTTGCTTCAATAAAGTCACCCGTATCCGTTACTTCTTTAAATAAAGCCAAGGCCTTTTCCCCTAAAACATCTTTTTTTAAAATAATTTGGATATCCCCTGTTCCGTCTTTTAGCGAGAGAAACAAAATAGCCCCATGCCCCCTTTGAATCATAATCCTGCCAGCTAACCAAATTTCAGTTTCTTTTTTAGAGAGCATTGTAAAACCTTCCAATGCCTCTTTAATGGTATGGGTTCTTTTTGTTTTAGCTGGAAAGGGGTTTAACCCCATATTTTCAAGTTTTTTTAGTTTTTCCAGCCGAACTTGTTTTATGTTGTCAATTTGAGCCATAGGCCTATAATTTTATTTATTTTTATACACATCTTTGCGATGTTTTATGCGATGAATGGTGATAAGATTATTTTCAAATTCATAAATAATGCGATAGTCCCCCACTCTTAATTTAAAAAAGCCCTGCCACTGATATCCTAAGGGCAGGTGAACTATTTGGTCAAAATTCTCGTTTAAAAATTTTATCTTGCTAAAAACTCTTTCCCTAATTTTTTTATCCAAAATAGCCACATCGCCGTTGGCTTTTTCAGTAAAATAATTTTTCCATTGAGCCATAGATTATTCTTGGTACTTTTTTAAAATACTTTCAAAGGATATTAACTTACCCGCTTTTTTTGCCTTTATGGAACCCTTGAGCCCATCAACAAAGCTTTCTTTTAATTCTAAACCAATATCTGGGTCAAGAAAAATATCCCGAATTGTTTCAGAAATTGTTTGCCTCATTAAGCTAACTAACTTTTTCTCTGGAATTGTGATGATTGCTTCAGCCATATTACTTTATTATAAAGGGAAACAAAATAAAGTCAACTTATTTTTTATCTTTGCTTACTGAGGAGAACAAGATAACGTAATCGGTCTGTCTTGTTTTCGAGTTTACTCTGATTGAGTTTTTTCTTTGCTGGTTATTTTGCCTGCAACAAAGTAGTAGTATAGCAACTGTTCGGCGGTTTGTTGGGCAGAGGCCCGCAGACCCTCTACTTCTTCAATTAAAACAATCACTAAAATCTCGGGGTCTTCATAGGGGGCAAAGGTGGCGATCCAGTTGTTGTAAATTTCTCGGTTAGAATAGACCTGGGCTGTGCCTGTTTTACCCGCTGTTGTGAAAGGCAGGTTTTTTAAACGAGAACACGAGCCAGCTGTGACGCACTGCCTCATCCCCTCTTTGATGGTTTGAAAATGTTTTTTGGGAATGTCTAATTTGCCTTCTGTTTGCGTTTCTTTTTGAGCGATATGGGGGGTTAAGATTAAGCCATTGTTGATTAAAGTCATATAGGCCTTAGCTAATTCAAGCGGGGTAGCTAACATAAACCCCTGACCAATGGATAAATTATAGGTATCCCCCAAGTACCACATTTGGCTAGTTTTATCTGAAAAGTAGCTTTCTTTCCATTCAGGCGTCGGTACCCTGCCTGAAACTTCGCCAGTTAAATCAACTTTGGTTATTTCATTAAAACCAAACATTTTTAAATATTGAGCTAATTTTTCAGCGCCTAGGCCTTTGATTTTATTGGGTAGTTCAGGTATATAATAAACACTGGATTTTTTAGGTGGCGTATAGCCCCCAGCAACTAAATAGAAAAATGGATTAACCGATTCAGCGATAGCCCTTTTTATGTTGCTCCAACCATGGTAGACATTGTCAGGAAAACAAGTGGCCTTTTCTGGGTTATATTGGTTTTCAATGCAAAGCTCTTTAGGGCAGTAAAAGGAAGTATTTTCTGTGATTATTCCCTCGTTCAGGGCAGCTATTCCCACGAACGGTTTTAAAGAGGAGCCCGTTGGGTAAAGCCCGCCCAAGGCCCTGTTGAGTTGGGGGTTAAGGGGGTCAAGATTAAGCTTTTGCCAATTGCTTTCTGAAATGCCCCCAGCAAACAAGTTATTATCAAAGCAAGGTAAAGAAACTAAAGAAAGAATTGCCCCTGTTTTTGGATTTAAGGCCATGACAACCCCTTTTTTTACTTGGGCTTCCTGTAAGGTGGCTTTTAAAATTTCGACTGTTTTTTTCTGTAAAGCAAGATCAATCTCTAACTTAACGCTCTCTCCCGATTGAGGAAAAGAAACAACTACTCTGGAGATTTCCTCGCCCTTGGCAGTTCGCTCTATTTTTACTTCACCCTTTTTTTCTTTAAGAATATTTTCATAAACATTTTCAATACCATATCTTCCCACATAATCAGCGATAGCGTATTCGCTCGTACTGGCAAATTCATCTGGCGAGATTTTACCTAAATAACCCAAAACATGCCCCAAGCAGGCGCTTTCCGTGTATTTTCTTAAAGCCCTTCTTTTTAAAGTTAAAAAGGGTAGGCCTTCTTTTTTTGCCTCATACAAAACAAGCTCTTGATGGGAGAGGTCTTTTTTTAGAAGCAAAAGATTTTCATTGATGAGCTTGTTTTCAGGGTTTGCGATTATTTTTTCTACTTGCTCTTCGCTTTCGTTTAAAATCAAAGCAATTTCTTTTAAAGCAAGGTTTTGTTCGAATTGTTCTTTTTGGGTGTAATTATAATATAAATCAAAGTTAATTTCGTTTTCAACCAAGGGCAAGTTGTTTCTGTCAGTAATAATCCCCCGCTCTGAGCTGTAACTTATAGAAATATATTTATTCTTTTGGGCTAATGCCTCGTACTCTTTTTTATTAAAAATTTGCATTTTTAAAGCAAAAACCCCCAAGGTTAGCAGGGTAAAGAAAATAAGGATATTTAAAATTAAAAAGTTTGTTCTCGAAAGAGGGTTTTCCAACTTAATTTCTTCTGAAAAGTCCTCTTTGGCTCTTTGTTTGGCAATTTTATCTAAGAAGACATCTTCAAATTCAAGCTCATGGTTTTTTCTTTTAACTTTCATAAATTAAGGGTGTAAAAAACGTTTATAATATTTAACAATCAAGAAGGCGAGAATAACTAAAACAACAGAAAAAATAAAATCCTTTAAAAAGGAGTTAAAATAAAATTTTAAACCTGAAAAAGATAAAAAAACAAGCAAGCGAAAGGTAAGAAAACCAAACAAAAAGGAGACAAAAAAGCTCCAAAAGCCATTGTCCTCAAACATTTTTTGAAGATATTTAGTCGCGAAGGATATTGTTAAGAAAAGAAAGGCGAAAGAAAATAAAGGCAAGGGAGAATAAAAATCAAGGAAGGCACCACTAAAAAAAGCTAAGAAAAAAACAGCAGGGCTTTTTGAAAAAAAGATAAAAAGAAAAATCGTTAAAAGAGGTAAGTTTTTTAAAAAGATTGCCTCTTTTAAAAGTGGGAGGGTATTTTCTAAAAAAAGCAAAGCAAAGATAGCGATTAGAATTAAGGCCTTTTTTAAAAATGAGCTAGTTTTTAGCATTTTAGTTACCTTCTGGGGCTTTAGCGAAGTTTGTAATAATAAAGACCTGGTTTAGAGTTGTTTCTAAAAAATAGGGCTTAACGGTTCCTTCTTGGAATTTTTCCGCTTCGTTTTTTTTAGTTTCTTCTAAATAGCCAACTAAAACGCCACCGGGGAATTTGCCTCCCAAGCCCGAAGTAAAAACCAAATCTTTCAAAGAAAGGTTCTCTTCTTTTAAAGCAAATTGGAAAGAAAGGTTTAAATCGCCTTTTCCTTGAGCTAAAGCTAAAACCTCTGCTTCTGATTTAATTGAAATATCAAAAATTTGGTTGGGTGAGGTTATTAAAGTAATTTTTGAGGAATTATCTAAAACCTCGCTTAAAGAGCCCAAAAGAGCGCCAGCTTGGTTAAGGGCTGTAAGGCCAACTTGAAGCCCGTCTTTTCGCCCTTTATTTATGAGCAAGCTATCCCCTTCAATCCCTCGAGAGGCAAGCTTGGCCAATAATAAACTAAAACCCTTTTCGCTTTCTAAATCGTTTAGCTTTCTTAGGGCCTCGTTTTCTTGGGTAATGGTTCCTAAATCGTTAAGTTTCGTTAAAAGGGAAATGTTTTCTGTTTTTAAGGTTTCGTTTTCTTCTAAGATTTCTTTGTGATTAAAAAGGCAATTTATAAAACCAAGAGAAGAATTATTTTTTTGCCAAAAATAGTTTTCTACGGGTGATAAAATTAAGTGAAATAAATTTTTTGTTTTATTGGAAACAAGGGAAGAGAAGAAAACTAAACCAAGAAAAATAAAGAGAATAGTTAGAATTTTTTTTGTTTTTTTCTTTTGCATACTCAATTATACTCTGAAAACGACATGATTTCAATAAGCAAAAACTATCTTTTTTTAAGATAGTTTTTTAAGCTAGTTGAGATTTTTTTGTATTTACCCATTAATAAGGCGACGACCTACTTTCGCCCCAAAGGACTATTGAGGCCCTGGGCAATTTTTAACGGAAAATTGTGCCTAACGGCACATAATTTTCCTAAATTGCCCTTGCAAAGGCAAGCAGTTGCCTTTGCAACCCTGAAGGATTTCACTTCTGTGCCCGCCCCCCGCTAATTAGCCAAAACACTATTGTGGCGGTTACCTACTTTCGCGGTAAAACCACTATCATCGGCCTTGAGTTATTTCACTTCTGTGTTCGGAATGGGAACAGGTGGGACAAACCCAGTATAACCGCCACAATAATGTCTAATTGGTGGGGGGTGAAGAATGGGAACAGGTGGAGCACCTTCGGTAAAATCGCCTTGTTAATAGGTAAATAGTTAAAGGTCAATAAGTACTGACTGCAAAAAAAGCACAAAAAGAGATTTCGATTTATTAGTACCCCTCAGCTGAGCTTGTTACCAAGCTTACACTTAGGGCCTATCAAGGTCATAGTCTTTGACCAATCTCAAATGAGTCCTAATCTTGGGATGGGCTTCGCGCTTATATGCTTTCAGCGCTTATCCTTAACCAACTTAGCTACCCAGCAATGCCACGGGCGTGACAACTGGTACACCAGAGGTTGACTCCGAAGGGTCCTCTCGTACTGCCTCGGAATTCCCTCAAGACTCGTCGCCTACGGTAGATAGGGTCCGTACTGTCTCGCGCATGTTATTCTTATCTTTAGATAAGCATGGACTATATCTTCACCCGCATAAGGCGGGGCTGACGTATTATAAACGTTTTCGTCCGTTTATCCTATATTTTTAAGTATAAAGTCTCTACGGGCTCAAGATTTTATGCAATTTTAGATACTCTTCTAACTTTTGAGAAGTATTAGTTCTTTTTTTTGAATAATTCAAAAAAAAGAATTTATCCACTTCTTTAGCTAATCGTAATAGTTTCTTTGCCTCCATTCCTCTACTCCCTTGAGGCATTTTTTTTAAAACCCTCAAAACTACTTTGCAATGCTCTTTTTTCAAAATTAAAAAAGGTGCGATTTTTTGCAAAATCTGTTGAACGGGTTTTACCCCCACTATCGTATATTCTGACATTCCGTCATTTCGATCTCTTAGGTACCCTGTCTTAAGTTTGTTTTTTAACCAAGCTAAAAAATATTTATTTTTTTATTTTTGGTAAAAAACCACGCTTGCCCTAATTTCATATCCTAACTTGTAATCTTTTCTACGAATTAGTTGGAGCATTATACAGCCATCTCCGTCTAGGAAGCCGGCGATATAACTTAACTTTGTATCTTGCATAATTGATCTTGAATTACCCTCGGAATTGCCCTTGAGAATGTACGGGTTCTCTTTAAGGGTTTCTCCGATTTTAGTCAGTGCTATTATACCACATTACTGTAGTATTACGCAACGTAAATTACGTACTGAACCCAGCTCACGTACCACTTTAATTGGCGAACAGCCAAACCCTTGGAAGCTTCTCCACCTCCAGGATGTGGTGAGCCGACATCGAGGTGCCGAACAGAGCCGTCGCTATGGACGCTCGGGCTCTACTAGCCTGTTCATGTAATTTTTACATAGACTATATCTTCATCCGCCACAATGCTTTAGCTTTGGGCGGAGACGGCATTTGATAGCGGGTTATTTACCGCTATCTTGGCTTAAAAGCCTCAGTCGTTACGGGGTTAAGAAGGAAATTTATAATTAAATTGATCTAAGTAAGAACCTTTTAGCAATGCTTTTAATTTCCGCATTTCTGTCGGCGGAAAATAAATTGCATAGCCCTTTTTCTTTTTTAGCCAATGAACGCAAAGCTGAAATTTATTTTTCAATGCGTTTTGTAATGTTTCTGCCTCCTCTTGCGAAACATTGCCAAGATAAAGATAGCCACATTTATCTCTTCCATAATAATATCCATCGTCCATATACCAAACTGCCAATGAAGACGAGTTTAGATATTTTTCTATTGATTGTGGTATCATTTTCTTTCCTTGAGGATAAAAAACATTTCTCAATTTCCCCAAATACGCATTTGTCTGGGACTGGTGGCACCAATAAAAATAAGTATTTTTGGTAATAGGATGAATTCTTTCCACTTTTTTAGGTTTACCCTGAAAAAACGGATGGAGCATTTCTATCTTCCAAAATAGATAATCTTTTTGTTTAGCACCATGCTCTAATCTTAATCGCGCGTTTTTGGAACCGGTTTTTTGTAAATAACCATCGCCCAAAATAGCGCCGTACAAAACAAATTTTTGTTTTGTGGTTAAGTTTGTCATTGTTTTTTATGCCTTCTTAACTTCCCACGGTGTTCCTAAAGGTCTAAAACCTCAAAGAGGAAGACCAACCTTTGGTTCACCGTTATAAGCCGTACCAACCAAAAGAAGTAGGTTTTTCTTTTGGTATTCTCCGCCTTACGACGGAGTTGGACAACAGACCCTTATTTCAGGGTCTATCCCCGGGGTAACTTTTAGCCGATTATCTTCCTCAATCCTATAGATTAAGGTCGGTTCACTAAGTTCTGCTTTCGCAACTGCTCGAGATGTCCCTCTCGCAGTAAAGCCGGCTTTTGGCTTTGCCCTATCGGTGTGGTTTCCATTCACACTTAGCCGACCTTTAAACGCCTCCGTTACTTTTTTGGAGGCTAGCGCCCCACTAAAACTACCAAGCTCTCACGGTCTCCCCCACCACTTTTGTTGACATTCTCTGTAAGTTCTCTGTAAAATGGCAAATTCGTTTTTGGCTTTACAGCTTTAACTAACTTTGGACATCAAAAAAAGTGGTGGGGGATTAGATTTGACAATTTTTAAGACGGGTGTTTCATTGTTGGCTCCACCTCATCCGAGAATGGGGTTTCAAAGCCTACCCGCTACGCTACGCATAAAAACTGGCAAGCCAATAAGAGCTTATAGTAAAGCTCCCGGGGTCTTTCCGTCTAGCCGTAGGTGTCCCGTATCTTCACGGGCACTACATTTTCACCGAGCACTTCGTTGAGACAGTCCCCAGATCGTTGGACCTTTCATGCGGGCCGCAACTTACGCGGCAAGGGATTACGCTCAATAATGTTATTCTTGCTTTATCATTAAAGCAAACTCTCTATGTCGCCACAGAGTTCGGACCATATCTTAACGTTTTGCTTAAAAAAACAAAATACGTTTTCGGCGTATGGCCTCTGAGGATTTTCAATTTATTAATCATCTAAATTTTCTGTTATTCATTTTTTGGACCAATAAGCGAATCTTAGCTAATCCTTTTTCTTGGAGATGATTGCCTTTTTGCATCATTTTAATAATTTTTGCAAAAATAGCAAAGTCATTTATTTTAGCTGTTCTTAATTGGTTTTCTTCAAAAAATGGTAAAATTTTTGTAAGTAAATCGTTACGATCTCTTACGACAAATTTTACTAGATGTTCGTGATGATTATCTCTTCTTTTGTTAAGATATATTTTTCCACAACCCAAAAAATCTTTTATTTTTTCTAAAGTAGCTTGACTTTTTATTCCTTGAGTAATTACAAACTCAGGGAATACTTGCCATTTTAGTCTTAAGCGAGATTTTGGATGCGAGAAAAAGCTTACTGTAAAGCAGCCTTCTCCATCAACGAAGCCAACAATCCAGTTGGCAAAATTGAATCTTTCCTGCTGATTGTCTGCACTGGACAATTTTTTACTTGGCATAATGATAAAGGAGTATTATTCCTTAATTATACCAGAGTATTGCCAGATGCACCAGATGTTCCAGCATATAGCCGAATTTTACTAAAGCAGTTGTTTCCTACTTTAACACGGTCAGAGTTCATTTTGACCTTATTCTTCAATCGCTTGAAGTATGGACTATATCTTCACCCGCCACAATGCCTTAGCTTTGGGCGGGGCTTGACGTGTAGTCTCTGAGGATTTCGCGAATCGAACCTTGGAGCGATAACAAATTCATTATCGCTATTATGAGTGACTGTTAGAGCTTTCCACTATCCCACATTATCTATACTTTATGTGGGTACTACCCGCCCTCTTTTTTTGACAGCATTCCTCTTTCTCGGTATATCGAGTAGAAAGAATACTATCTAGAGTCGGGATTTCGTGGACACGAAGTTAACAGCCACTCAAGACGTTCCAAAATTCGATTCGCGACCTTTCCTGCTGATTGTCTGGCATCCGCCCTTACGGATACACTTGTCGGATTTCTCCTAAAGTACGCCAGAGTTTCCAGCATATAGTCAAGTTTTTTTGGCTAAATTGCTTTAGCCAAGCGGCAACTCTTTTATTACCGCGGACGTTCACCCGTGGCTTAGTCCAGTGAGCCAGCCGCACCTCGCTGCACTCGGGCGGAATTTTCAATTTACAAATTTTCAATTTTCAAACAAATCCCAATTTTAAAATTAAAAAATTAAATAATTGAAAATTGATTGAAAATTGATCATTGAAAATTAGTAAATTCCGTGCCGAATGCAATGAGGCACGGCCTACCCCCAGTTTTGACACACGGGCACTGGTCAGGTTTCAGCCCCTATACATCCTCTTTAAGAGTTAGCAGGGACCTGTGTTTTTGGTAAACAGTCGCCTGGGGTCAGTCGCTGCGACCTCGCGCTCCGCACGAGAAAATTCTAAATTCTAATATCTAAATCCTAAACAAACTCTAAATTCTAATATCTAAATCCTAAACAAACTCTAAATTCTAAATTACAAACTTCCCTTGCGGGGTTTTTGCGTTTTTATTTAGAATTTGTAATTTAATATTTGTAATTTGTTTAGAATTTCGGATTTAGGATTTAGAATTTTTTTTCTTTGTTTAGAATTTCGGATTTAGGATTTCCTTGTGCGAAGCGCAAGGCAAGGCATATCGAAAACTTACGCCTGCTTTTTTGCCTAGTTCCTTAACGAAGTTTCACTCGTTCACCTTAGCATACTTGCGCTTGCCCACCTGTGTCGGTTTGCGGTACGGGCTCAATATTCTTAGCTCTTTGAAGCTTTTCTGGGAAGCGTGCTCGACAAAGTTCCTAGGTATTACCCTAGTTCCTCACAGCTCTTGTCTCCTAAAGCTGCAAACGAGAATCCAATAACTCGCCTTGTTTACTACACTTCGCACTTCATTGAAAAAATATCGAGGGGGTGGAATATTAACCACCTGTCCATCGCTAAATACCCTTCGGCAGTTAGCTTAGGGCCGCCTAACCCTTGGCTGATTACCATTGCCAAGGAAACCTCGGGCTTTCGGTGTCGCGGAATTTCATCGCGATTGCGGTTACTCATGCCAACATTCTCACTTCTTTGTTCTCCACAAATTCTCGCGAATTAGCTTCAGTGAACAAAGAACGCTCCCCTACCACTACCACCACAGCTCGCTGGGCTCGCTTTGGCGAAATTTTCAATTTACGAATTTTCAATTTTCAAACAAATCCCAATTTTAAAATTAAAAAATTAAATAATTGAAAATTGATTGAAAATTGATCATTGAAAATTGATCATTCCGCAGCAAACACAGTGAGCTGCGGTGGTAGTCCGTGTCTTCGGCATTAAACTTGAGCCCCCTGCATACTTTGGCGCGGGTCTTCTCAGATAGTAAGCTATTACGCACTTTTTAAAAGATAGCTGCCTCTGAGCGAACTTTCTAACTATTATAGAAAACCCACTTCCTTATAACACTTAGTTTAAATTTAGGGGCCTTAGACGACGGTCTGGGCTGTTTCCCTTTTGAGCACGGAACTTAGCTCCCGCGTTCTGACTCCAAGGAACATTTTACGGTATTCGGAGTTTGATTGGCTTATCTGGGAAAACCCAATGACAAACCATTCAGTGCTCTACCCCCATAAAATTATTTACTTGGGCTAGCCCTAAAGCTATTTCGGGGAGAACCAGCTATTCCCAGGCTCGATTAGCTTTTCACTCCTTACCACAACTCATCCAAAAGCATTGCACAGCTTATTGGTTCGGACCTCCTGTCGCCTTTCGGAGACATTCATCCTGGTCATGGCAAGCTCGCCTGGCTTCGGGTCCCGCCCACTTTCTTTTAAGGTCGCGCTATTAACGCTTGCTTTCACTATGCCTTAGCGGCAGAACCGCTTAGACGAAGAAAGTAGGAAGACTCGTTGGCTCGTTCTACAAAAAGCACGCGGTCACCGCCACAGCTCGCTATGCTCGCTTTGGCGAAATTTTCAATTTACGAATTTTCAATTTTCAAACAAATCCCAATTTTAAAATTAAAAAATTAAATAATTGAAAATTGATTGAACCGCAGCAAACACAGTGAGCTGCGGCAGCTCCCACTCTTTGAAGGCAAAATGGTTTCAGGTACTATTTCAACGCCCTCACCGGGCTACTTTTCACCTTTCCCTCACGGTACTAGTTCACTATCGGTGAGCAGGTAGTATTTAGCCTTAGCTGACAGTCCAGCTAGATTCCCTCAGGGCTTTCTTTCCCTAAGGTACTCAGGAATAATAATCAGGAAGTTTTGCTGGTTTTCGCTTACAGGGGTATCACCTTCTCTGCCCGCCCTTTCCAGGGGCATTCAGCTAACCAAAGCAATTTTTTTGACTTCCCGGGATAAATCCCTATTATCATCCTACAACCCCAATGAATAGTAACTTAGGTCAGACCTCCCCCAAACTGGGCTCCTAAGTTTTTTAGGAGGTCTGACCTAAGTTACTATTCATTGGTTTAGGCCCATCCCTTTTCGCTCGCCGCTACTTGGGGAATATTTTTATTTTTTTTCTTTTCCTCCAGCTACTAAGATGTTTCACTTCGCTGGGTTCGCCCCCATCCCTTGCGGGTTGGGTTTTGCGGGTTTGCCGCAAAGTGTTTCCACATTCGGAGATCTCCGGGTCATAGGTTGCTAAGCACCTCGCCGAAGCTTATCGCAGCCACGCCACGTCCTTCATCGCCTCCTGCTCCCAAGGCATCCACCATTTGCCCATAAGTAACCTCTTTTTATGCTAAAGCTTTACCCTGTTAAATATCGCTAGACGATGGCCCGCCAAAAGGCGGACTATTTAACTGGGTAAAATTTGCAGTCAGTACTTATTGACTTTTAGAGATGGTTCGTAACCATCTCTTAAAATTCACATATATACCTGTTTGGTTTTCATTTTTCGCTTTTTTTGTAAGCTTAGCGCCAAACAAGCTCGCTAAAGTGCTCCGCTTTAGGCGGACCTTTAGTGAAATTGGAACGAACATCCTTCTATCTTAAAACAAAAATCGCCTTTTTAAAGCGATGTAGAGCAAATCAAAAAGGTTGCCTTACGGACGCTTTAAAAATTGCAATGATTCTTTTCTTTCCATAAAGTCATTCTAACAAAACTAAAAACTCCTGTCAAGAGGAGTTTTTAGTTTTCTATTAACAGAAAATAAAGCTTAATTTTAAGCTTAGTCCTTCATTTTGTTGCGCATGCCCATAAGAATTTCTTTAGCCACATCTTTGCCCCCAAGCCCAAAGGCCAAAGCCATTGAAATAACAACTAAAGCAACAACGCCAGTGATTAAAATTTGAACAATTTGAGCGGCTGCCCCTACGGCTAATTGAGCCAAGATGGCAAAGCCAGCAAATAACCAAATTGACCACCTGACAACCCCACCGATTAAATTAGCGTACCTTACTTTCATTTTAGCAACTGCGATTTTTGTAATTTTTTCCGCGAAGTCAGCTAAAATAACAGCAACAACGAAAATAGCCGTTGCCACTACTAAATTAGGCAACCAACCAACAATACCATCAACGAAACTGCCGAACTCTTCAATGCCTAGGATTTTTATGCCAGCGCCCAAAAACATAATAGCTAATACCCATTTAACGATGGCACCTAAAAACCCAGACATTTTCATCTTGACTTCCGCTTTTTCCATGGCTTCCTCCCATTTTGTTTTTTCAAAAATTCTATCAAGTTTAAGACGTTTTAAAATTTCTGAAACCAATTTACCTATCCAAACAGCAATAATCCAACCAACAATGAAAACAATCACAGCACCTAAAAGTTTTGGAATGAAAGCAATAACTCCTGAAATAAGACCCTGTAAAGAGTCAGCAAGGACCGCAGACCAATCTTGAATAACGTTTATCATAATATCTTAAATTATTTTTAATTTAACTTAAACTTAAACTAACTCTCGACCTTTACATTAAGTATTATTTTATTATAGCAAAGATTTTCATTTTTCAAGCATCTTGCCTGTGGAAAACTAAAACCCTGACTGAACCCTTAATCAAAAAAAAATAAAAGAATTGCTGTTAGGATTGCCCCTAACATACTCTTGACACTACTGTTGACACTTGGTGTCAACAGCTTTGACAATTTTGGTGGTGTTTGTTGGAAAAAGTCAGAACTCATTTTGAACAAAATCCCGACTGATTGTCGCCCGCAGGGCGACAGAGCCAAAACCGAACGCTCGGGCGGGCAAAAAGGAAG
>PFAX01000001.1:0-289 GCA_002773495.1 bacterium (Candidatus Gribaldobacteria) CG10_big_fil_rev_8_21_14_0_10_37_21
CAATTCGCCAAGATACTTAATTTGTTTTCCGTCAATATGCGGTTTTATTTTTTTGTTAAAAAAATCTGGCTCGGTGATATTGCCCGCTATTATTAAAGGCATTTTTAGTTTTTTGGCAGTTAGTATCGCTTCCAACGGCCCTTTTTTATCAACGATTCGCCCCACCCAAAGTAAAAATTCGTTTGGTTTTTTGTCAGAGTCAGTGGCAAACGGAAACTCGCTCAGGGGCAAGCCGTTATAAACAGTGGCTAAAAAGTTAAGGCCTAATGCACGCTGTGAATTGCTAATA
>PFAX01000001.1:313-2040 GCA_002773495.1 bacterium (Candidatus Gribaldobacteria) CG10_big_fil_rev_8_21_14_0_10_37_21
TGAATTGCTAATAGAAGAAAAGTCAAGATGCTTGTATTGTTTGAGCAGGTTTTTTTCGTCTTGATCATTCTTTTATTTTACCCCACCCCGCCCATTGACACAACCTTGACAACCATACAAAAAGGTGTCGAGTTTAGGGTGTTCGGCTTCAAAGGTAAACTTACATTCAAACGGGAATTCAGGTTCAAAGGTAAACTTACAAACAAATAAAGTTTTGACGAAAAGGAGAAAAAGATGGAGATAAAAAAAGTAGGGCTTTGGTGGTTAGACACCGAAACAAGGTTGATCTTTAGGAATGAAGATTTTTCAAAAGAAGAGGTAGAGGCAATTCTGCCCCAAGTCATAAGTGAAATAGAAAACACCCCTTATCTTGATTCTGGGCATATGCTTGTAGAATTGGAAGGAAGGAAATTTTTTGTTTATGTTTGGGAAAAATCAAGTGTTGAGTTGCCTTTTATTTTTCGCCACTCAGAGAAAACAAGAACTGCAAATCCCGAGGCAATTTGTGGTTTCCGTGAGCTTGGCAAGTGGTAAACACATTGCTCGCTTGGGAGGTTTTGTCTGAAATCATTTATTCAGGCAGACCCTCGGGCGAATATGCCCCCATAATTTGCTTTGCAAATTATGGGGACTATTTTTTTACATCAAAAACAAAAATCAAAACCCCACCACATTTCTTGCTATAGCAAGAAATGTGGTGGGGTTAAAGTTTTAAGTATGATTAAAGCATAAAAAGCGATTTTTTTCCACAAGGGGGCTTGACAAGGTGTCGTAAGTTTCCTACAATAGAAATAACTTAAACTGACATAAAAAATATGCAGGTAAAACCGAAACAAATTTTGACTTTCAAGGATAGCAATGGACGAGAGCCGTTTGAAGAGTGGCTTGATTCTTTGGGCGACCAAAAGACCCAAGCAATAATTTTAAACCGTATCAGCAGAGTATCTTTGGGTAATTTTGGCGACTGTCGCGAATTAAGCACAGGAATGTATGAATTAAGGATACACTATAGCTCGGGGTTTCGTGTTTATCTTGGCATTGCGCAAAAAGATATCATTGTTTTATTATCGGCAGGTGCTAAAAGGTCGCAAAAGAAAGACATTGTCAGGGCAAAAGAATATTGGCAGGATTTCAAAGCTAAAAATTTAAAATAAAAATCAAAATATGAACATCAAAAAAATCTTAAAGAATACTGGCGACTACAAGGCCAATCTTTTTAGAAGAATACAGAATCCTTGTTTTTCAAAAATATACCTTGAAACAGCGTTTGAAGAATACCAAAAAGACGGCGACACAAAGCCATTGCTTTTAGCAATGCGCGATGTAGCTGAGGCGCAAGGCGGAATTGGCAAGTTAGCTAAAAAAACATCTATAAACCGTCAACATCTTTATGATGTTTTAGCAAACAAACATAACCCCAAATTAGACAATTGGCTCAATATACTTTCGGCGTTGGGCTTCAAGATAAAGCTGGAACGAGCGACAAATTAAAGGTGTTCATGGAACCGACAAAAAAAGACGAGGGCTGCCCTCGTCTTTTTGTTCTATTTTTTGTTGTCGCACTTGCCGTTGTGTTTGCCATTATGTTTGCCGTTGAAGTATCGTTTGTACATTTTATCAAACTTTATTGGGGAAATAGGGGACAACCCTGTTTTTTTATTTTTCCATCTCTGCTATAATGTCTTAATGTCAAGATTGCAATATAGAGAAATAAATTAGAGTTGACC
>PFAX01000001.1:2059-14172 GCA_002773495.1 bacterium (Candidatus Gribaldobacteria) CG10_big_fil_rev_8_21_14_0_10_37_21
CTATAATAAAAATATGAAAACGATTATTCCAAGTAAATTAAAAAAGGGCGATGAAGTACTAGTCGTGGCTCCGTCAAGGTCTTTGGGTTTGCTCTCAGAAGAGTCAAAACAAATTGCTAATCAACATTTTGCTGATTTGGGCTTGAAATTAAGTTTTGCCGAGCATATTGAAGAAATGGACGATTTTAGATCTTCAAGCATAAAGTCCAGGGTTGAGGATCTGCATAGTGGGTTTGCTGATAAAAATGTCAAAGCGATTATTACTGTTATTGGCGGGCTTAACTGCAACCAACTTTTAAGATACTTAGATTGGGAGCTGATAAAAAATAATCCGAAAGTTTTTTGTGGATACTCGGATATTACCGCTTTAAATAACGCCATTTTCACCAAAACTGGTTTAGTTTCGTATTCAAGCCCGCATTATTCCAGCTTTGGCCAGAAGCTCTATTTTGATTATACTTTGGACTATTTCAAAAAATGTTTGTTTGAAAGCGAGCCCTTTGAGGCGTTACCCTCTCAAAAGTGGAGCGACGACACTTGGTATTTGAACCAAGAAGACAGAAATTTAATTGACAATCAGGGTTTTTGGTTGCTCAATCAGGGAGAAGTGCAAGGCGTAATTTTAGGGGCTAATTTATGCACTTTTAACCTTTTGCAAGGCACAGAGTATTTCCCAAGTTTAAAAAACTCCATTTTGTTTATAGAAGATGACGAAGAGTCCCTGCCGCACACTTTTGACCGGGATTTGCAGTCGCTAATCCACCAACCCGGCTTTGCTGGGGTTAAAGGGCTTGTTATAGGTAGGTTTCAGAAAGCCAGCAAAATGACCAAAGATTTACTTGAGCAAATAATCAAAACAAAAAAAGAGTTATTAAATATACCTGTTATAGCTAATGCTGACTTTGGCCACACTGACCCGAAAATAACTTTTCCCATTGGTGGTGCTGCCTTAATAAAGGCAAATGAACATAAAATAAAAATAGAAATTCTTAGGCATTAACTAAGTTAAATACGGCTCGGTTTTTCTTTAAGATGTCAAAACGCAAGAATTAAGCAACTGAGGCAGGGGAATACCTTTTGACCTTACAACCTTATTCAAAGTAGAGGCAAAATATGCAAGCGGTTATTCTTGCGGTTTAATAAATAAGTTTAACAAAAAGAAGAAAACATTCAATTTGTTTGTTTAAAAACTCAAAAAAAGGGTTCAACCATTACAGCTAATTTAGAGATAGGCCTGCCTCAAAATTTAACTGTTGAAAAGGCCTCTCAAATTTCAGATGGCTTAAGAAGAAAATTAATGTAAAAGATAGACAATTTAAGTTATGTTGTTATTCAAATTAAGAGCCACAATTTAGAAACCGATTTTTACCAACCCAAGTTAGGCGGCTTTTTGGGCAAGGCGTTTGGTCTTAGCCGGGGTTTTGGCTGGTAGAGCAAGGGCAGGTTTAAGGGAAACATTCAGCAAGCTAAAGCCAGCGGGCCTGGCGGTTATTGCCTTTGCCAGAAATGTGGCTACAAAATAAAGCATACTAGCGGCAAGCCATGCTCCACGACTGAATGCCCAAAATGAAAAATTAACTTAACAAGAGGATAATATCATTGCCTGTTTAACATTAAGAGAGAAGGGCTAAAACCCTTGATTTTGCAGAGTCGGTGTTAGTGAGAAGAGGTTAGCTTATGGCTTGTATTTTATCTGTCGGTATCTAATACCGACAACTCGTCTTTGTTAGAATGATTTAATGCCAAGACCATTAAGGAAGAGATAATGGCCATAGAGTAGAAATAAATTAGAGTTGACCCCTATTTTCTGTAAAGTTATCCACAGATAAAGGACTTGCAAACTCCAAAAAACAATGTAAAATGGAGTTATGTACACAAGAATTATTCAACCGCCAAAAGATAAAAGCTTTTTTTTGTTTGGCCCAAGAGGAACAGGCAAAACAACATGGCTAAAAAATAATTTTCCTAAAGCCGTTTATTTGGACTTATTAGAAGCCGAGCTTTATAATGATTTTTTGGCTAATCCTCAACGATTAGAGAATTTCATACCTAACGGCTTTAATGGTTGGATTATTCTTGACGAGGTACAGAGAGTCCCTTTGTTATTGAATGAAGTTCATCGCCTGATTGAAAAACGAAAATTAAAATTTATCTTAACTGGCTCAAGTGCTCGCAAATTAAAGCAAAAAGATGTCAATTTACTCGCTGGTAGAGCTTTAACCTATCACCTCTATCCTCTAACTTCATTAGAGCTTAAGGCCGATTTTTCGCTTGAGCATGCCTTGCAATACGGCCAGTTGCCAGCTACTTTCAGCGAGATAGATAAAAAACGATATTTGGAATCCTATGTTTCTACATATCTAAGAGAAGAAATCCAACAGGAAGGGCTGGCTCGTAATTTGAGCACATTTTCCAGGTTTTTAGAAACAGCCAGCTTTTCTCAAGGTCAGGTTTTGAATATGTCAGAAGTGGCCAGGGAATGCACTTGCCACCGCAAGGTTGTTGAAAATTACTTTTCTATTTTGCGAGATATGATGATAGGCGATTATCTCTTTGTTTTTTCTAAAAAAGCGAAAAGACGTTTAATTTTACACCCCAAATTTTATTTTTTTGACGCGGGCATTTATCGAACATTGCGTCCAGCGGGTCCATTAGATCTGCCCTCGGAAATTGAGGGCATTGCATTAGAGACATTTGTCTACCAGGAAATAAAAGCTCTGAATGACTATTTAGGGCTTGGCTATTCTTTGTTCTATTGGAGATCCGCTAACCAATTTGAAGTAGATTTTGTTTTGTATGGGAAGAAAGGCATCATCGCTCTTGAGGTGAAGAGGACAAAAAAGCCATCCTCAAAAGATTTTAAGGGGTTAGAGATGTTTTTGCGGGACTACCCTTCGTCTAAGGCCTATTTTATTTATTTGGGCGAAAGAGCGATGAGCGAAGGCAAAATATCAATTTTGCCGCTTAAAGAATTTTTGAAGCAATTTTCTCAAGAAAAAATCTAAAAACAAATTATAATAAAATATATGGCAAAAAGAAAAAATGGCGTGGGTAAAAGGAAAAAAACCCATTCCCCAAAAACTAAAAAACGTTTAGCGATTAAACGAGAGATGTTAGCTAAAAAGGCCCTGAGAAAGAAAAAGTAACCATACTTAAAGCCCTACCCTGCAAAGGCGGGCTTTTTGCTTGATAAAGGGTTTGTTGTTATACTGAGATGGTTGCAAAACCATTTCGTCGCGAAATTTTAGATTTTCGAGCGAAGCAAGGAAGGCGAGTAAAAAGGTTTGAAGATGTAGTTTAGCTACATTGAAAAGCTTTTTATGAAGCCTGACGAAGCAGTGGCTGAAAAGATAAAATTGCGGCAGACATAGTTTTGTAACCATCTCACTGTATAAAAGTGTACAAGATAGCAAAACCCTTAAGGCCGAAACCCTAATGCTAATTGACGACGAGATCAAGCGTTTACCCTTAAAGAAAAGTTAATCAAACCAACAGGCAGTCAACAGCCCTATTGTGGGTATTTTTTAATTAAGCAAAAAGAATTTAGAACAATGCAGGGGGTTGAATTTTAGATGATTTTGTTTTAAATTAAAAGTAAAGTAAGCTAAAGGGCTTTATGGAAACATTAAACAAACAAGAAGTTGAACAAAGGTTAAAAGATTTAATCGCTAAATATAAATTGGGCGATGTTTTAACTGTTGAAAAAATTAAGAGCTTTATTTTTGATGAGCAAGGCCAGCCAGGCACATCAAATAAGCTTTTCCTAAAGAAGCTTTTAAGTTATTTTCCTGATATTTCCCAAGAAGAGTATATTTTTGTTTTTCAAGTAGCGATAGATGCTTGGAATATTTTTCCTCATAGTTCTTTGGGCGGAAAGTCGCCCGAAGAGATGGTTGAACAAATGTTAAAGGAAAATCCACAGCCAAAGCAGAAGGGCCCAGTTGAAATGCCCAAGGTTATTGTAGGGGGAAGGAAAATGTCTTGGCAAGAACATCAAGCAATGCTTAAGCAAATGCAAGAAGCACAAAAACCATTTAAAAATTTTATTGAAAAGCAGGCCTTGCCAGATTATCTTAGCTTTTTTGAACAAAAAACGGACTTAACTAAAGAAGCCAAAGAAAAGTATATTATGGTGGCTGAAAAGTTTTTTGACCGTGTTTTATGGGTTGGGTTTGTTAGTTGGCAAAGCATTCGGCCAGATTTTGCTAAAAAAGAATTTCCCCGTTGGTGGCAAACCAATGTAATGATGAGTAATTTAGACGAAAATCAGGTTTGGTTGGCATTAAGGCATCTTGTTGATTTTGTTAAAAACAAGTATGGCTTAGAAATGGGAACTGCCTCTGTTGGTTTTGATCAACTCGACGAACCCAGAACAGAGCAAGAAATGGCTGGAATGTTTGAATATTTGCTTTTCTTACGGTTACCAAACTATTCGATAGCTGAAGAAGCCGAAAGAAAAAAATTTAGTTTTACCGACAACGATATTGCTTTTTTTGATAAAGAGGGCTTGCTTAATCGTATTTTTCGTCGTTGGTTGCAAACCACTTGGGGCGATGGACAATTTTTTGACGAATTTGGAGGAGAAACGCCCTTGCAAGAATTAGGCAGGGCCAACCTTGATTTGCTTTGCGGCAAGGCCTGTCTTTCTGTGAAAGCGCAAAAGGATAAGCAAGGCAAAACCAAAATACAGCTTTTGCGTTTTGAGGGTAATGTTTTTGAACAAGGGTTGGCGAATTTAGCAAGAACAACTGAAGATGTTGTTGCCCCGATTTTTGATAAAGAATTTAGAGCTTTTGTTAAAAGTATCATTCTGTTGGGCAAAGATGGGCATTTTAATTTTTCTTTTCAAAATAATTTTAGCGCTTGCTTATTTGCTTTTTGGCAATTAGCCGCAACAAACATAGTGGCTAACAGCGGCCTTAAGTTTAGCCAAAATGATTTTGCAAAAGTAGTTCAAGAAGTTAAAAATTATTTAATTAGCTTTTGCACGATGCAAGAAAAAGAGCTTGGAGTGTATCTTTGCGTAGCTAATCTCTTCCATGGTTTATGGCTAATTTTACAAAAATATGATAAGGGTTTGCCTGATTTACAAAAAATAATTCAAAACAGCAAAGAAAACTTGTTTAAAAATAAGTCGCTTAAGCAAGCCAGCAATGTTTTTTATTTTTTAGGCATTGCCTTTGATCGATACTTTTTATTTCCCTTAGAGAGATATTTTGGGTCAGCTGAAATTGTTTGGACCGACCAGCAACTTTTTTTAAAAGATTACACCACAGTTGTTTCTGTCCTGCGGAATAAGGCCTTGCAAGACAAATTAAAAGGAGTAAGAATTGGTTTGGGGTCTGAAGATACCACTTTTGATTTTTTAAGAGATCTTTGGTTTTGCCCGCCTTCTTATTTTAGATTATTTGGAAGGGTCTTCCGATACCTTAAGTCGGTCTAAAGTAAAAGCCCATTGCTTTTTGGGGGGTTTAGGTGTATGCTAAGTTTAACCCATAAGGGCAGACCTCTTAAAACCCTTCGGGGATAAACTAACAAAAATATGGGAAAATTTAACAAAAGAGATAGTAATTTTGGTGGGAGAGGCGGTGATAGGAGCGGTGACAGAAGGGGTGGTTTCGGTGGATCTGGTGGCGGCATGATGCACCAAGCCATTTGTGATGAGTGTGGCAAAAGCTGTGAAGTGCCCTTTAGGCCCACCCAAGGCAAGCCAATTTATTGCAATGCTTGTTTTAGAAGTAAGAGAGGCACTGGAGATAGAAGGCCCGAGAGTTTTGGAGCGAGCAGGGACTTTAGCCAACCAAGGCAAGCTCCGGATTCAAACCAAACTCAAAGGCAGCTTGAAATGATTAACCAAAAGTTAGATAAACTTTTGAAAATGTTGGCTCCTCAAGTATTAACTGAAATGCCAGTTATTAAAAGCGAGAAAAAAGATATTCCTGTTAAAAAAGAAAAGGCAACTCCTGTAAAAGAGGTTAAAGTAAAAGCCGTGAAGGCAAAAACTTCTAAAGCCAAGTCAAAAGCTAAGGTAGCTCCAAAAAAGAAAAAGTAATTTATTTTATAAAAAGCAAAAGCCCTTTTTTAGGGCTTTTGTTTTTTGGTTACTGTGTTAAAATAACTCATATGCCTCAAATTAAGGCCTGGGAAAAAGAATATCAAAACCCGCAACTTTTAACTAAAAAAGAAGAGCCGCAAAATGACTTAAAGCGGTTTTTTAAGTTTTTACGCAAGACCGAAAAAATAATTCCAGAGGGTTTAGTTGTCTTAGACCTAGGAAGTGGCACAGGTAGAAACGCTAATTACTTAGCCCAATTAGGCAGTAAAGTTATTGGCTTGGAAATATCAAAAACCGCCCTTAATTTAGCTAAGGCAAGGGCCCGTGAAGAAGGGGTTGAGGTTGATTACCGCTTGCTTGATATTGGCTCTATTTATCCGTTTGAAAATGAGCAATTTGATTTGGTTTTAGATGTGATGAGTTCTAACTCGCTTAATGAAAAAGAGCGCGAGATTTATTTAAAAGAGGTCTTTAGGGTTTTAAAAAATGGCGGGTTTTTCTTTGTTAAAGCACTTTGTAAAGATGGTGACAAAAACGCCAAGAACTTACTTAAAATAAATCCCAGCAAAGAAAAGGATACTTATCTCAATAAAGACATGGGCTTAACAGAGCGGGTTTTTACCAAAGACGATTTTATTAAAATGTATGCTCAATATTTTAAAGTTATTCAATTGATTAAAAAAACTAATTACGCCCAATTCAAAGGTCAAAGCTATAAAAGAAACTATTGGCTTGGCTATTTAAAGAAGCTATAAAAATATGATAAAACCACATAAAAAGTCAACCCGTTTGTTTTTCTTTATAGCTGGCATTATTGCCACCATAGCTTACAGGGTTATTATTTTTTTAAACCTGTATAGCCCTTTCTTAGTTAAGGTGGCTTGGTATATCGGCACAGTTGGTTTTATCCTTTACTTTGGGCATCGTTACGATATTGCTATGAAAAGAGCCAATTTAATTAAAAAATATGACCTGGTTAAAATTATTGATAATTCTTCTGTTGGGGGTGAAGCAAAACAAGCCCTCCATTATTTAGTTCAAACAACTCTAACCTCTAAATCTCGCTGGAACTCAGCTGTTATTTTTCTGCTTACTTTAGTGGCCTTTATTGTCGCTGTCATTTTAGATGTTTTAATAATTAGCCAATGATTTATTAATAATTAGTGAAGGCAAAATCAAAATATTTTAAATTTAAAAATCAGAAATTTGATAAAAAAATAAAAAATGGTTGACAGGGGGAAGTTTATTTGTTATAATGAATTAATTAATTAAAGCTTAGGCAAATTAAATTAACCCTAAGCGACCCTCTTTTCTTTTGTGTCATTTATCAAACTGCTTGACCTCGAAGAACATCGGGTCAACATTTTTTTATATGATACAAAACAAACAAACTATTGATCGTTTTTGCGATTTAGGGCTTAATCAAAAATTACTCGCTATCTTAGAGAAAAAGGGTTTTATAACCCCAACCCCAATTCAAACAAGAGTAATCCCCCAAGCGTTGCTTGGCAAAGATGTAATTGGCATTGCTCAAACAGGTACTGGTAAAACTTTAGCTTTTGCTTTGCCAATTATTCAACACCTTACCCAAACAAGTGGGCAATGTTTGATTATGGTGCCAACTCGTGAGCTGGCCTTACAAGTAGAAAAGGAGTTCTTAAACTTTGGCAAATCCTTGGGTTTATATTGTGTGGCTGTGATTGGGGGCGTTTCCCAGCATGTGCAAGTAAGGGCCTTAAAGAATAACCCGCAAGTTGTGATTGCCACCCCTGGGCGTTTGGCTGATTTAATGAAACAAGGGTATTATCAATTAAACAAGATAAAGATAATTATTTTAGATGAGGCCGACCGCATGCTTGATATTGGGTTTTTACCTGAGATTAAACATATCTTACAAACGGCCCCTAAAGAAAAGCAAACGATGTTGTTTTCAGCGACTATGTCCAGAGAGATTACAACCATTGCAGTTAATTTTATGAAAACGCCTTTAAGGGTTGAAGTTAGCCCACAAGGCACAGCCCCCACGACTGTTGAGCATGAGGTCTTTATTATCAGAAAAAGTGAAAAGACGCGTTTGCTTGATTCTTTGCTTCAGACCTACAGCGAAGATGTAACCCTTATTTTTTCTAGAACCAAACATGGGGCCAAAAAGATTGCTCGCGATGTTCGTTTTATGGGGCATACCGCAACTGAAATTCATGGCAACCGTTCTCAAGTTCAACGCAAAGCCGCTTTAGATGGTTTTATTGATGGTAGGTTTAGGGTAATGATTGCAACCGACATTGCCTCAAGGGGCATTGATGTTAAAGATATTACTTTAGTGATTAATTTTGACATGCCTGATGATTTAGAAAGTTATGTTCACCGCATTGGCAGAACGGGTAGGGCTGGTAAAACAGGTAAAGCAATTTCTTTTGTAATGCCCGAACAAAGAGCAGACCTTAGAAAAGTTGAACGTTTAATCAAGCAGGCCTTGCCTGTTTTAGCTTTACCCGTGCTACCGCCAGAAAGGGAACAACCACCTTATCAAGAAAGATCTCATCAAAGGCAAACATCTTTTAAAAGAAGGCCCACTTTTACAAGGAATAAGCCAAGGGGTTATGCTGGCCAAAGAAGAAGTTTTACAAGATCAAGATAAATTGTCCTTACATTATATATGGAAATTAGAAACATAGCGATAATCGCTCACGTTGACCATGGTAAAACACGTTTAACCGATGCTTTAATGCAGCAAACAGGGATGCTTTCCGATGACAAGATAACTATGGATTCAAATGTCCTTGAGCAAGAGCGGGGGATTACGATTTATTCAAAAAATACTTCTGTTTTTTACAAGCAAACAAAGATAAATATCGTTGATACCCCCGGGCACGCTGACTTTGGCTCAGAAGTTGAGCGGGTTTTGCGATCTATTGATGCCGTTTTGTTAGTTGTTGATGCCAAAGAAGGCCCCATGCCTCAAACCAAATTTGTTTTAAGAAAGGCCCTTGAGCTTGGCTTAAAGCCAATTGTTGTTTTAAATAAAATTGATAAATCAGCTGCCAGACCAGAATGGGCCAAAGAAAAGGTCTTTGAGCTTTTTTTGGACTTGGGTGCCACCGACGAACAACTTAACTTCAGAACTGTTTACACTATTGCTAAAACTGGTATAGCTAAATTAAACTTAACTGACAAAGATGAAGATTTAACGCCCTTGCTTGATGTAATTTTAGAGAAAATTCCCCCAACTAAAGCTCAAACTGAACTGCCTTTTGCTTTTCAGCCCTTTAACTTAGCTTATGATAGTTTTTTAGGCAGGATGGGGATTGGCAGGGTTTACCAAGGCAAAGCTAAGGTGGGCGATAGGGTTTTTATTAAAAAAGATGACGGCGGGGTTATCCCAGGGAGTATTTTAAAATTATTTACCTTTGAGGGTTTAAATAAAAAAGAAGTCGAGGAGGCCTTAGCTGGCGATATTGTGATGTTAGCTGGTTTGCCTGACATTTATATTAGTGATACAATTTGTAGTGATGAAAATCAAGCCTTATTGCCCGCCATTAAAATTGATGAGCCAACTATTTGTTTAAACTTTTTATTAAATAATTCGCCCTTTGTGGGCAAAGAAGGCAAACACTTAACTGGCCAAAAAATTAAAGAACGTTTAGAAAAAGAATTAGAAGTTAATGTTGGTTTAAAGATTGACTTTTCTTTTGGTGATTATTTTAAGGTTTATGGTAGGGGCGAATTGCAAATTGCCATTTTATTAGAAAATATCAGAAGAGAAAATTTTGAACTTCAGGTCTCTCAACCCCAAGTTATTTTAAAAGAAATAAATGGGGTAAAGCACGAGCCATTTGAACAAGTTACCATTAATACTCCCAAAGAAACAGCAGGGAGTGTGATTGAAAAAATGTCTCAAAGAAAAGGGCAAATGCTTTCAATTAACGAAGAGCAAAACTATACTCGGTTAATTTATTTAATCCCAACGCGGGGTTTATTGGGTTACCGAAGTGAGTTTATCGTTGATACCAAAGGCGAGGGGATTTTGTGTAGCGAGCCAGCTGGCTTTAAGCCCCACGTCGGGAAAATTGCCAAAAGAAATGTGGGCTCAATGATCTCTGGTTTTTCAGGTAAGGTTTTAGCTTTTGCTTTGTTTAATTTACAAGAAAGGGGTGTGATTTATGTTTCCCCCGGGGATAATGTTTATGAGGGGCAAGTTATTGGCAACACTGCTAAAGGCAACGAGATGACAGTTAACCCAATAAAAGGCAAACACCTAACTAACTTAAGGGCCTCTGGCAGTGATGAGGCGATTAACTTAGTCCCACCAATGACCTTAACCTTAGAAAGGGGCTTGGAGGTTATGGCTGAAGACGAATACTTAGAAATAACCCCTAAAAGTGTGCGTTTAAGAAAGCAAGCCCTGACTGAGATTGACCGCATAAGAGTTGCACGAAAGAGATAACGTTTAAGTATTAAATAAAGAAAAATCTTAGCTTTGAAGTTAAGATTTTTTTAAATTGTTTATCCTATTTTGGGATTATACTACAATAGGATATATAATAAAAAAACTATGAATAAGTCCACATATACAAAAGATTATCAAGAAATAATAAGTCGCTTAAAGCAAGCGAGAATTCGACTTGGGTTTTCCCAACAAGAGGTTGCCGAAAAGTTAAGTAAGCCCCAGTCGTATGTTTCTAAGATAGAATCTGGCGAAAGGCGACTTGATATTGTTGAAATTAAAAACATCGCTAGTATTGATAAGAAGTCGATTAGTTTTTTTATAAAATAAAATGAATTTAAAAATTTTAAAAAAGAAACTCCATGAAATAAAAAAAATGGGCTTTGTAAAAACCCACCGCAAGGGTGATACAGGAATAGGAAAAACACTAGAAGATCTTTTAGGGATAAAAGAAAATAACATCCCTCTGCCTGATATCGGAGGGGTCGCTGAGCTGAAGTCGTACCGTAAGAATGCTCAATCTATGATGACTTTATTTACTCTTGAGCCTTTACCCAAGGGCGGTGATCGGGACAGAATGTTACTTGATAATTTTGGCTATTCAAAAAGGACCAATAACAGAAAAAAAGAGTTGCATTCTACACTTTCTTGCAAGCGATACAATAATCAAGCGCTTAAGCTTTCGGTTGCTGGCGATAAAATTCGGATACAAGGCAAAAATAAACGTTTAAATATTTATTGGGATATGTTTTCTGTAAAAAATAAATTTAACCAAAAGTTACCGGCGCTTGTTTATGTTTTAGCTCAAGTTAAAATAAAAAACAAAGAGGAGTACTTTTATTTTAACGAAGCTTATTTCTTAGAGGGTTTTAATGTTGAATTATTTAAGAAAAGAGTCAAGGAAGACAGTATTCTTGTTGACCTTAGAATGTATTATCGACCCAACGGTTCCGTCCGTAACCATGGGACTGGTTTTAGGGTAAAAATTAAAAAACTTGATGATTGTTTTTCAAAAAAGACAAAGCTAATTTAGTTTTTGCGTAAGATTACGATACTTTCTTTATTCATTGTTTCTTCTATCTCGCCTACAATATTTGTTGGCGATGTTTTTGTTGGCATTCTTTTGCCTGGAATATTACGAACAAAAATATCTTCGCAACTAAAACCAATTTTTTGAGCTAATTCAGCAATGATAAAATCAGTTGGTATCCTTACCTGTTTTACTTGGCGGTTACCAATAACAATGCAAAAGTATTTCTTTGGTTTTAATATTTTATAAGCTCTCATTAAGCAATCGTTTAGCCCAAGAAAAAAACTTAAAACATCCTTAGCCCTTTTTTCGTCTTTCTCACCGATTTTTTCTAATGACTCAATCAAGTATTTTGAATTAAGGGAGTGAAAAAGGTTTTTTGTCGCCTTGCCACCAAGAAGTTTATTGTCTACACCTGAAGCGCTATCAGGTTCTTCGAAAATATCAATCCATTGAGCTGAAAGTCGAGAAAATTGACCATAAGCGACAGTTGTTCGGCTATCCCCGTAAGGTGGAGAAGTAACAATGCAATCTATAGAGTTGTTTTCTATGCCATTATTTTTTGATGAGTCCCCGTAAATAAT
>PFAX01000021.1 GCA_002773495.1 bacterium (Candidatus Gribaldobacteria) CG10_big_fil_rev_8_21_14_0_10_37_21
CGCAAGTTGGTTGTTCGGTATGAAAAATTGCAATGCACATTTAACGGCTTCCGTTATTTAGCGTTTTCAATGATGAATTTTCGCAATGTTTTCAATTAAAACTTATGACTACTCGCTACCAGTTCTATATTATCCTAATATACCACACTTCATTTAAATAAAAAAGAGCTTATTGCCCTCTAATTTTAAAATATTAAAAAAGTTTTTTGCTTTTTTAGGGGTTTTCTATTCGTTCTACCACCCTTTGATGAATTACATCAGGGGCTAAGAGTTGGCCTTGTTCGTTTAAGCAATCAATAACGGCAAAGTCAGCTGGGTATTTCTCAGCCGCCTCTAAATAGGCAAAAAGAGTATTTTTTAGGTGGGTTTGGTCTTGTTCGTGAATGTCTTGCTTTTTGTCATCGCCTAAATAGGCCTTTCGTTTTTCAATTTTTTCTTGATCCGTTATTTGGTTAGATAATTTTAAAGAATATTCTGGGTTGGTTTTTAAAATTATGGTCTTATCGGGCTTAGGCACTTTAAATAAACCATATTCAAACTTGTAGAGCCAATCAATGTAGGCCTCTCTTTGCTTTTCGTCTTTGATTTTACCCCCTTGATGGCCAATGTTGCTCGCCAAATACCTATCAGCAATGACTACCTTGCCCTCTTCTAACCATTTCCTTATTTTAAAACTAGCGTCATATCTATCGCAAGCGTAAAAAATTGAAGCGATATAAGGGCCAACTTCGTGGGCTTTGCCGTATTTGCCGTTTAAATATTCATCAACCAAGCCACAGGATTTTTCTCCATGCTGGGGAAAGTCAATTTTCATCGTTTCTTTACCCTGGGTTTTAAAATAATCAAATAAAAGGTTGGTCTGGGTAGCTTTACCTGACCCGTCTATCCCTTCAAAAACAATAAATTGTCCCTTAGTTTTTAGCATAAATCAAACTTTTAACCTGTTATTTTTGCTCTCGCATATTTTTCAAACCTCACACATCTCGTACGATCGCACAAAATATGTGAGGTTTGGATTGGGATAATATTAAAAATAGCCCTGGGAAAGCTGAGAAATCAAAACTTTTAAGAGTTTAAGAATTCAGGGCAAAAGAGTTATTTCAAGGGGTGGTTGGGGTAATTGCTCAAAAGCAATCCCAGCTTCTTTGAAAAGTTCAATGAAGCTGTTGTCAGCGTATTTGCCAAAGCTAACAAAACGCTTTATCTTCGCGTTAACTAACATTTTAGCACATAGAATACAAGGCGTATGGGTACAATATAAAGTTGCCCCCTCTAAAGAAACACCATTTAAAGAGGCCTGAATAATAGCGTTTTGCTCAGCGTGAATAGCCCGGCAAATTTCATGTCTAGTGCCAGAGGGTATGTTTAGCTCGTTTCTTAAACAGCCCAATTCCAAACAATCTTTAAGCCCGGCACCTGCCCCATTGTAGCCGGTTGATAAAATATGCTTGTTTCTCACAGCAACAGCGCCAACATAATGCCTCAAACAAGTTGAACGTTCAGCTACCACGCAAGCAATTTTTAGAAAATATTCATCTATATTTGGCCGCATAGTGTTTGTAGTTAAAGTGTTTTTAAGTACGAATGATAAATTATTGGTGCCCAACCACCTGATTTCTCCATGCACAAGGCAATTTCTGGCAAAGTCATCATTTCCCCCTTAATAGTTTCTTTTTCTTTAACAACAATTTTCGCACTATCACCTTTAAAAAGATAAACTAAGCCCAAATGAACCGCCTCCACAGGCCTTGAGTCGTCATTCAAAATGCCAATTAGCTTTTTTTCAAGCAAATTACCCTGAAAATCAACTTCCTCCTCCCATTCCCTCATCATACCTGCCTCAATGGTATTTTCTTGTTTGTTGTCTACGGGGTTAATATGGCCAGCCACACCTAACATATAATCGTTTATTAAACGTTGTTCGCCGGCTTTTTCTAAATACTTGTAAAGAAAATATTTATTTTCAAAGTTAAATAAAATATAAGGAATAATTTGCTGAAAAGACGGGTCGTTTTCAACATCGCCCCGCCTTTTAAATTCAAAATTGTTTTTTATGATATCTAAAAAATGCTCTAAATTATCAGTTTTTAGGCCTTGCCAAATAGTGTCTTTAAAAATAATATCCCTTTTAATAACTAAAATTTCTTCGTTTGGATTCATAGTTTTTATTAATTCTTACATAAAGTAAAAAGAAAGTAAAGGTTAAACTAAAAAACCCTTTTGAAAGGGCTTTTAGGAAAATAAACCTTAAGGCTTTTAAGCAACTATCTCTAATCCTAAGCTCTTAGCCGTGCCAGCAATTACTTTAGCGGCTTGCTCAAGGTCTTGGGTGTTTAAGTCGGGTAATTTAATTTGAGCCACCTTCTTTAATTGAGCTTGGGTAATTTTACCCACTTTTTTTCTGTTGGGCTCACCTGAGCCCTTTTCAATCCCAACTTCTTTTTTAATTAACTGGGAAGTTAAAGGGGTTTTAATAACAAACTTAAAAGTTCTGTCTTCAAAGACGTTTATTGCAACAGGGAGCTTAAAGCCCATTTTATCTTTTGACTTTTCATTAAACTCTTGGCAAAATTGGCTGATATTAATGCCGTGTGGTGCTAAAGCTGGGCCAATTGGCGGAGCCGGTGTAGCTTTGCCTGCCTCTATATGAATTTTGACGATTGTTTTTACTTTAGCCATATATTTATAATTTTTTAACTTGTAAAGAATCAACTTCCACGGGGGTGTCTCGCCCGAAAATGTTAACTAAGACCTTGACTTTACCCCTTTCCTCGTCAATTTCAGAAACCTTACCTTCAAAATCTTTAAAGGGACCATCTGTTATTTTAACCAAGCCACCCAAGCTTACATCAATGGTAAATTGGGGTTGCTCAACGCCTATTCTTTTCTTTAAAATATCAACCTCTGTATCAGAAACAGGAATAGGGGTAGTGCCTGCACCAATAAAACCAGTTACTCTAGGGGTATTACGAGCGACATACCAAGAATCGTCAGTTACTATCATTTCAACAAAAACATAACCGGGATAAATCCTTTCTTCAATAACTTTACGTTTACCGTTTTTAATCTTAATTTTCTTTTCTTTAGGAACGAGCACATTAAAAATTTTGTCTTCCATACCTAAACTCTCAATTCTTTGCCTTAAATTACGTGAAACAGCTTCTTCTTCGCCAGGATAGGTGTGTAAAACATACCAGTTCCGGCCTTGTTGTATTTTTTGCTTTGGCACTTTATGTTTAATCTTGACTTTTTCTTAATTTATTTTCTTTTAAAGAAAAACGAACTTAGAAAAAGAAAATTTTACTTTATTTAATTTAACACTTCTAAAGCTTTTTCTCTTTTTAGGGGTTTTTATTATTTGTTTTTTAAAAAATTACAAGCCCTAACAGCTTAACAAAAACATAATCTAAGGCCCCTAAAAATAAAGCAATAAAGCCAGAAATGCCCAAAACAATGGCTGTGTATGTTAAAGTTTCCTTTTTGGAAGGCCAATCAACTTTTTTCGCTTCAATAATAACTTCTTTAAAAAATGTTTTAATTTTTTCAAGCATTGTTTTAAATAACGTAAATTATTTAAAAAACCCGCAACAGGGGCTTATTAATCTAATAATACCCCCTTTAAAAACAAATGTCAAGGTTATTTTTGTTTTATGTGAATAACTTTTCTTGACAAAACATTTTAATTTATGCTATTATATATTATCACGATGAGGGAACTACCAAAAGGTTTCGTCCTGAGGGAATGTCCCTCATTTTTGTTTATCTAACTTGGTTCTAAAAAGTTGCATGTTGGCTATAAAAAAACCAAACTCTCTTAAAAGCGAAGAGTAGTGATGGTTGGGTGTAATAATCTTTAATAGCTTGCTTTGCTCAATAAGATACTTGATTAAACAATGAAAATCTCCATCGCCGGAGACAATAATTGCTTTATCGTATTTATTAAACTCAATCATGGCATGTAAAACAAGCTCTGCGTCAACATTACCCTTAATCTTGACATTCCTTCCTTGCTTAATCTCCAGCGTGGGCTTAAAGACACAAATAAACCCGCATTTCTGCAAATAAGTATAGAGTGGCTGGTTGCCTGGAACATACCCAATAAATAAAAAAGCTTCTTTGGCTCTGTATTTATCTTTGAGGAAAATTCTAAGACAGAACACACCCGTCGGTAAAGACCCCGGCTATAACAAAATAACGGATTTTTCTTGTTTGGAGTTCTTTGATAAAGCCCTGATCAGTAAAGCAATCATAATGATTTTTTGTAAACACGAAATCGCTTTTTTGAGGTTTAAGAAGATAAAATTCTTCAGAAAAACCTGTTGAATCATCAGAATAATAATATGCTTTCGGGTCTTTATAAAGTTCTTTTATATTGTCTGTTAAAAACTTTTCTTGCCAAGGAGTAATTTTAGCAAAACAAATTAATCCTCCAAATTTTTTACGGTATTCGCCAATAAATTTATCTAATTTAGGAACCATTTGGCGAATCTTCGAAAAAGTAATTCCCCACTCTGGTTTCTCGCATTTTTTATGGCAGCACCCATTCACTATGTCTATAACCAATAATGCCGTATTGTCAGAATTCATTTTTTCGTAAATAATCTGTTTTGTCATAGGATTGAAAAGTAATTAAATGTCCAGGTTCTTTACTTTCTTGGCGTGGGCTTGGATAAACTTCTTTCTGGGTAAAACCTCTTTGCCCATTAAAATGTCAAACATTTGATCAGCTTGTTTGGCATCTTCAATATTCACTTGCAATAAAATCCGATTACTTGGGCTCATCGTTGTTTCCCATAGTTCTTCAGGGTTCATTTCACCCAAACCTTTATAGCGCTGGACATTCACGCCTGTTCTTTTTACCTCGCCTTCAACAGCTTCTCCTTCTAGTAAGCTCTCACCTTGCCCTTCTTCAAGAGTTTTTTCCTCAATTTCTTTTTTTAAGGGCTTTTCTTTTGCCTTTTGGGCCTTATTTTTATCAATATCAAGTACAATCTCATCTTTATCTTCTTCGGTATAGGCATACTCTTGACATTTACCTGCTTGTATTTTGTACAAAGGTGGCTGAGCAATATACAAATAACCCCTTTCAATTAGTGGTTTGAAATAACGATAAAATAAGGTAAGTAAAAGAGTTCTAATATGGCTGCCGTCAACATCAGCATCAGACATAATAATAATCCGGTGATATCTTGTTTTTTCAATGTCAAAGTCCTGGGCGATGGCAGCACCTAAGGCAATAACTAAATTTTTAATTTCATTGTTAGCTAAAATTTTGTCTAACCTCGCCCTTTCAACATTAAGCACTTTGCCCCTTAAAGGTAAAATGGCTTGAAACCTACGATCCCTTGCCATCTTTGAGCTTCCGCCAGCACTGTCGCCTTCCACAAGGTAAAGTTCAGAATCTTCTGGGGCTTTTGAAGAGCAGTCAGCTAATTTACCCGGTAAAGCCATGCCGTCTAAAACTCCTTTTCTTAAAACAGTCGTCCTGGCCGCTTTTGCCGCTTTTCTCGCTCGAGCTGATAACATACAACTTTCAATAATACCTCTAGCATCGCTTGGATTTTTTTCTAAAAATTCAGTAAAGGCCTCCGCAAAAACACTTTCCACGGCTGTTTTTGCCTCTGTGTTACCTAATTTAGCTTTAGTTTGCCCTTCAAATTGGGGTTCTTTAATTTTAATTGAAACAATTGAAACAAGGCCTTCTCTGACATCATTGCCGGTTAAATTTTCTTCTTTTTCTTTTAAATAGCCATTTTTCCTCGCATAATCGTTAATTACCCGAGTTAGGGCTGTTCTAAAACCAGTTAAATGCATCCCGCCTTCACCTGTATTGATGTTATTGGCAAAGCTTTCTTCAACGCATTCTATTTCTTCTTTAGCGTAAACCAAAGCCACCTCAACTAAAACATCTTCTCGCTCGTTTTGACAATAAAAAACATTGTCGTGCTTTGGTTCAGCGTCTCCTAATAAATACTTAACATATGATTTAATCCCCCCTTCAAAATAAAAATTGTAATCAAACACTGGAACTTCGCGCTCGTCTCTGATATTAATTTTAACACCCGGGGTTAGATAGGCCTGTTGCCTTAAATGGCGAATTACCTTTTTTTTGTCAAAAACAATGCCTGTTTTAAAAATTGTTTCATCGGGAATGAAAATTTGTGCTGTGCCTGTTTCTTTGCAGGCCTCTAACTTCTTTATTTTTGCCTTGGGTTTGCCAAAAGCAAACTCCTGAACCCATTTAAAGCCATCCCGACAAATCTCGCTTTTCATATACTTACTTAAAGCGCAAACAACGGAAACGCCAACCCCATGCAAACCCCCTGAAACCTTATAAGCACCACTGCCAAACTTACCCCCAGCATGCAAGGTTGTCATAACTGTTTCAAGAGCTGACTTGCCTGTTTTTTTGTGGGTCTCAACAGGAATGCCTCGGCCATTATCAGTACACTTAACTGACCCATCTTTTTGTAAAATCACTTCTATTAAATCACAATGCCCACCCATGGCTTCGTCTAATGAATTATCAACAACCTCCCAAATTAAATGATGCAAGCCATCAATGCCAGTTGAGCCAATATACATCCCAGGGCGTTGCCTAACTGGGTCAAGCCCTTCTAAAACATAAATATCCTCAGCTGTATAATCCGATTTCTTTTTTGTTTTATCTTTTATTTGATCGTTTGTATTTTCTTTTGCCATAAAATTAAAAATTACTTTCTAATGATAAAGCCGTTTTTTTCAAGATTCTGAATTATTTTTATTAACTCTTTGTTCACTTCTTCTAAAGAAAGGGTGGCTTTAGGGTTTTGAAAGGTTAAATGAAAGCCGAAATTCTCCTTGCCTTCCTCAACGCCTTTACCTGAATAAACTTCAAATAACTCTATTTCTTTTAAAAAAGCGGGCTTAGCCAGATAAATAACTTGCTCTATTTTACTATAAAGGGTGCTTTTATCAGCTAAGAAAGAAAGGTCTAATAAAACAGGTGGAAACTGGGGTATTTCTTTGAATCCTTTTTTCATTTGGCCTTGGCTTTGCAAAAAATCAAAGTCAAGTTCAGCTATAAAAATATTTTCTTTAGTTTGGTTTATCTTTCCTTTAACAAGGCCAATCAAACCAACCTCTTTTTGCTTAACTATTATTTTAGCTGAACAACCAGCTTCTAAATAATTATGCTCTAAAATGGGCTCATAATTTACCTTCAATCCCAATACATTAAAAAGGACTTCTAAATAACTTTTTAGCTCAAAAAAACCTTGCTCTTTATTCCTCAACCCCTGTTTCGCCATTACCACACCTAAACTCTTTTTTTCTTTACCTAAAAAAACTTTGCCAATTTCAAATATTCTAACTTCATTTTGATACCTTAAATTCTCTTTAGCATTTTTAATAAGATGAATCGCTAAGCAGGGCCTTAAATAATGATTTAAAGTGCTCATTGGGTTTGCAGGAAAAATTAGTTCCCCCTCTTTAAAACCAAAAATAGCTTTAATATTTTCAGGGGTAAAAGAATAATTATAGGCCTCCGCAAAAGCAAGCTCTTTAAATAAATTTTTTATTTTATTTTCAAAAATAAACTCTTGATTTTCTTGACTTGGTTTTAAAACAACCTCTGGAAAAACTGGGGTAATGTTATTATAGCCATATAATCTGCCTATTTCCTCTATTAAGTCCTCCTCTATTTGAAGATCTAATCTTGAAGTTGGCACGATCACAAGAAGCTGATGATTACTCTTTCTTTTAAAAGAAAAATCTAATTTTCTAAGGATTTGCTCAATATTTATTTTTGTTATTTCAAGGCCGAGAAGGCGTTTGACATATTCACAATTAAGCTCAATTTGCCTCTCTTTAACTTTATTGGGGTAAAAATCAACTAAACTGCCTGTAGCCACTCCTCCAGCTATTTCAACAATCAAGTCAAACGCTCTTTGTTGGCTAAAATCAATTAAATTAGGGGTTATTTCGTGCTCAAACCTATTAGAGGCATCAGTTCTTAACTTTAATTTTTGACTGGCTTTTCTAATTAAGACCGGGTTAAAGTTAGCCGCTTCGATTAAAACATTTTCCGTGTTTTTATCAATGCCTGTTTCTAATCCCCCTTTAATGCCGGCAATGGCAATGGGCTTTTCAATATCTGCTATCACTAAAATACTTTCGTCTAACTTATATTCTGTTTTGGCCTCATCAAACGTTTTAATTGTTTCCCCGTTCCTTGCCCGCCTAATAATTATTTCTTTCCTTTCACTTTGAACTTTGAACTTTGAACTTTGAACTTGCACGCCTTTGATTTTATCCAAATCAAAGGCGTGCAGGGGTTGGCCTGTTTCTAACATCACATAATTGGTAATGTCTACGATGTTGTTGATTGGCTTTAAGCCCAAAAGGGAAAGCCGTTCTTTGAGCCATTTAGGCGACTCCCCTACCTTCACCCCAGAGATTAATTGAGCGGTATACCTCGGGCAATCGTCTTTGCTTTCTACCTTTAAAGCAAGTAAATCAGAAACTTTGCCTTGTTTTATTTTCAAGGTTGTTTTAGGAATTACAAACTTATTACCTGTTAAAATAGCAATCTCTTGAGCAATCCCTATATGCGAAAAACAATCATGGGCCCTATTAGGCAATACATCAATATCAATTAGCCAGTCATTGCCTTTCTTTTCCAGCCCTTCTATTTCAAAGCTATGGAAACACAAAAGATCAGCCACCTTTTGGGCTGCAGGAGTTTTACCTTGTAAATATTCTTTTAACCAATTATAGGAAAATAACATGTTAAAATTGTTTTAAAAACCTTAAATCATTTTGATAAAAAAGCCGTAAATCAGGAATATTATGTTTTATCATTGCCAACCTCTCAATCCCGCAGCCAAAAGCAAACCCAGTGAAATTAACTTTGCCCTTAGTTCTTTGCTGAAGCCCAGCGGCCTTAAAAACATTGGGGTGGACCATACCAGCACCCATTAATTCTAACCACCCTCCTTCGCCCTTTGGGCTTCGGCGGGCAGGCCCGCCACCCTTAGTTTTAGCGTCTATTTCAAAACCGGGCTCAACAAAAGGAAAATACCCTGGCCTGAGGCGAACTTCTACCTTGCTTTCAAAATATTGGCTTAAAAATTCAGCCATAATGGCTTTAAATGAAGAAACAGAAATATTTTCATCAACCATCAAGCCCTCTAATTGATAAAACTGGGCTTCGTGCTTAACATCTGTCGCTTCGTTTCGAAAAACTCGCCCTGGCACCACGATTCTGAAGGGTGGTTTATGGGTTTCCATATATCTGGCTTGCATCGGGCTTGTGTGCGTCCTTAAAAGCATTTTTGAACTTTCTGGCTTTAGCCAAAAAGTATCTTGCATATCCCTGGCTGGGTGGTCTTTAGGCACATTTAAAGCGTCAAAATTATACCAGTCGCTTTCTATTTCAGACCCTAAAACAACCTCAAAGCCCATTGTTTTAAAAATGTCAGTTAGTTCTCTTTGGGCTTGGGTAATTAAATGAAGATAGCCAATTTCTTTTTGAGGGACTGGCCTTGAAACATCAATCTTTCCAACCAAATTTTCTGTTTGGCCTCTTTTCTGATAAATTTGCTTTGACTTTTGTTCAAAAACAGCTTTAAGTTCATTTTTTAAAAGATTGGCTTGATTACCAGCTATTTTACGCTCATTTTCAGGTAAATCCTTTAAGCCCTTAAAAACATCAGCAATTAAGCCCTGCTTGCCTAAATACTTCTTTTCAAACAAAACTAAATCCTCGGCTTTTTCAATTAAAGCTAACTCGTTGTCGGCTTGTTTTTTAATTAGAGAAATGTCCATTAGCATTGTTTTATATTGCACTTGAATAGGGCAATGTTTTAATAAAGTTTTCCATAAATAACCAATCTGGCTCGCCTTTTTCATTAACCGGCAGTTTGATTTTTGTTGAACGAATTTTTATCTGATTAAATTTTCTACCATAAGAATACCTAAACTGCTCCAAATTTATAATTGTTTGCAAAAATAAACCGACAAATTTATTTAATTTAAATTTTGGCAATAATTTTTCAACATGATCGCTGGCGGAAAAACTCTCTCCTTGATAAGAACAAAAACCCGCAACAGCCGAATCAATTACTAAGACATTGCCTTCTTCGGTATAAAAATTATAAAAACCTTCAACACCATTGTTAGTTGATTGGGTTGTGATATAAGGATATTTTCCTTTCCCTATGTCCTCTAATTGCCTCTTGGGCGTTGTCTTTGTACCCGCAACTTCAAACAAGTCATTTATTGAAAATTGTTTCCACACATGAACAGAAAAAATAAAATTTTTATCTTCAAAAAATGGACTAGACGAAATATTATCTTCAAAATTCAAAATTTTATACGCTATGTATTTTTTTATATTAAATTCAAAGCTATCTTGCGCTAATCGCGAATAATCTGTCTCAAGGTATGCTTCAACACACCACTCATTTTCAACGCCAACTTTCCTCCAAACACTTTTGCCTGGGGATTTTGTTCGACGATAAACATTTAACCAATTATCACGAATTTTAATCCAACGATTTGTCGCAATTCTTCCCTCAACCCTGTCTTTCCTAAAGCCATCGTCTTTCCAGTAGCCAAACCATGTTTCGTGGTTCTCGTCGCTCTTGTGCGGTGTATGGGCCGTAAAAACCATAATGCAGACCACAACGCCAACCGGGTAAAATAAATCATCAGGCATACTCATTACCGCCTCTAACCGATGCTCTTTTAATAACTGCTCTCGCAAGGGGTGCTGGGCAATAGCTAACGACATCGGGACTATTACAATACCGGTGGCGTTTTTCTGTAATCCGTTAAGCAAAGTTATAACAAAATTCCACTCGTGCAAGTTTTCGCCCTTTTGCGAATAGGGCGGGTTGATAAACCCGACAGTGGCTTTATTTTTTATTTGCTCAAAAATCTCCTCGTCAAAGCAAGAACCCTGATAAAGATTTGTTTTACCATCACCCCGCAAAATCATATTAGAAACAGCCAATGCAAACATTTGTGGCTCTTGCTCAATGCCGATTAACGAATGTTCTAAAATTTTTATTTTATCACTTTCGCTTACATCTTTAGTCATTTTTTTCATCGCTGAAATCAAAAACCCACCCGTACCACAACAAGTGTCTAAAACAACTGAATTTTTATTTAATTTTGCTAAATCAGCAAAAAGGTCTGTAATATGTTTTGGTGTTAAGACAATGCCCAAACCCTGTTTATCCCCACCAGTATAACGGATAAATTCGCCATAAAAATCCCCAATAATGTCAAAATCATAATGGGCTTGGGTAAATGGCCTTACCTCTCTATCTATATCTCTGATAATGCGTGCCAGTGGCGACTCGTTCTTACCTTTATCAATTTTTTGAAGTTCTGGATGATCTTCAATAAAACGAAAGGCGTTAACAACAGCTTTTTTCTTTGCTTCTTGGTTAACGCCAAGCTTAGCTTGGTTAATAATGTCTGTAATCGCCCTAAATGTTTCTATAGCAAGTTCTTGCCCAACATAATTACTAAAAGACGCCCTAAACCCCGGCTTCATTAAGGCCAATAAAACCCCACTAACTAACAATGGTTTTTGAGCTTCAGTAATTTTGCCATAGTCACGCAAATAATTATGTAAATCCCGAGAAAATTTATTTAACCCCCTTGTACGACACTGGGCCACCCCCTCATCAAACATCATATACCGCGAAAAACTCTCCCAAGAAACAATATCTCTAACCAAAACTCTGTTTATCCCGTCGTCTCTCAATGGCTGAGAGCTTGATTCGCCCTTTGCTTGCAAAAAAACATCTATTTTTAGCTCTGTCTCGTCTTGCCCGCTCACCGCAATAGATAAAACATTAAACTCTTTTGCTAAATTAGCACTATAAAGTAAAACCCCATCAATTGCGTAATCTTTATATTGGTCACCTGTTGACGATTGATGTTTTTTAATGTCTGCCTTACATTCAATAACTAAAATAAAATCTCTGTCTTTTGGGTTAGAAATAATAAACTCGGGCTTGCCTACTCCCCCCCCTGACTTACTGGCTGTTTTTAGCAATTTTTCAATTAAAGGATTTTGACTTTTCTGCTCATCAATCATAAAACCGTTAGCATCTGTTATGCCAACAACTTCTAATTTTTTACGGACGATATTTTCAGTTATTCTCTCATTTTTAGCCATAATTCTTTTCATTTCCCCTATTTTAACTTAAATAAAACC
>PFAX01000014.1:0-7359 GCA_002773495.1 bacterium (Candidatus Gribaldobacteria) CG10_big_fil_rev_8_21_14_0_10_37_21
TCTCTTCTAAAATTGCCTTCGGCCTTAAAATAGGCCTCTTCTAAGACCTTAAAAGAAAACACCTCAACATCTAAACCCCTTGGGAAAGTCCTTTCAAGCACATTTGAAGTATAGTCGGCTCTGGCTTTTTTATGAGCCATGACAACTTGGTCAATAATCTTTGGGTCAATAAACGGGCAGTCAGCGGCAAGGCGGACAATGGTTTTTGCTGCAAACTGCTTAGCTGCTTCGTAATACCTTGACAAAACATCATTTTCAGACCCTCGGTAGCACAAAATTTTATTTTCTTTAGCAAAATATTCTAAGGGGTCGTTATCCCTACCTTCAGGGATAGCTAAAATAATTTGCTTGATGGTTTTAGCTTTTTGCACTCTTTTAACAACCCAAAAAACCATTGGCTTTTCTTCAATATTCATTAAAATCTTATTGGGCAACCTTGATGAGGTTGTTCTAGCTTGGATAATAGCTGTTATCATATATCAAGGTAATTAAAACAGAACACTTTTCGCTTTGTTATAATTTTATTATAAACCAAAAAAGATTCCGCCACAACAAATACTTGCTCACTAGAAATTTGCCTATTAGGAGGGAGCTAGGCTCCCTCCTGTTTTATTTTACTCTTCTTTATTTCTTCAAAAGGGCTTTAAGGGTTGAAATAACATAGGCCTGTTGGGCTTTGGTTAAGGTTGGATAAATAGGTAAGGAGAGGCACTGGGAATAATACTTTTCTGTATTAGGGAAGTCCCCTTTCTTATAGCCGAACTTTTGGTAAGCGGGTTGAAAGTGTAGGGGCACATAATGAACTTGAGTGAAAATGCCTTTGGCTTTTAAGGCCTCGTAAATCGCTTTGCGATTTTTTGTTTTAAACTGAACTACAAATAAATGATAAGCTGACTTTACGCCCTTTGGCTCTTCTTGTAAAAGAATTTCTTCTAAGCCAGCAAAAACATTTCTATACTTTTGGGCTATTTCTCTCCTTCTTTTTATAAAGTTGTCTAATTTCTTTAATTGAGAAATACCCAAAGCACATTGTAAATCAGTTAAGCGGTAATTATAGCCCAAGTCCTTTATTTCATAATACCAGCCGCCTTTCTTGGGATTTTTAACTGCCCCATGATGGCGGAAAACTCTCATTTTTTGGGCTAACTTTGAATTATTAGTTAGAATAGCCCCGCCTTCCCCTGTGGTTATACCCTTAACCGGGTGAAACGATAAACAAGTTAGGTCAGCTAAAGTACCGACTTTTTTGCCAAAATACTCGCCCCCAAAACTATGGCAAGCATCAGCTATTAAGGGCAATTTATATTTTTTAGCAATTTTTTTAAGCACTTCATAATTGCAAGGCAAGCCCGCAAAGTCAACAACCGAAATGGCTTTGGTTTTTTTAGTTATTTTCTTTTCAATTTCTTTGGGGCTTATGTTTAAAGTGTCAGGTGAAATATCACAAAAAACTGGCTTAGCACCTAAATAACAAAAACCAGCTGAAGTGGCTGAAAAAGTTAAGGGGGTTGTGATGACTTCATCACCTTCTTTGATGCCCAAGGCAAAATAAGCGACATGCAGAGCAGCGGTGCCAGAAGAAACCACAACCGCCTCTTTACAACCAACATATTTAGCTAAGGCCTTTTCAAACTCCCCTACTTTTGGCCCGCAAGTTAAAAAAGATGTTTTTAAGACCTTAATAACTGCTTGAATGTCATCCTGGCTGATTGTCTGGCAAGAATAAGGTATTTTTTTTAACATTGATTTATTGATTAAAATTTATATACATTAACTTGTAGTGAGTAAAAAACGCCTTTTGCCTGTCATTCTGAACGGCTTTATGTCATTCTGAACGGAGTGAAGAATCTCTTGCTTTGAGGCGCAGATTCTTCGGCTGGTGCCTCAGAATGACACGCGGGGGAATGCTCAGAATGACATAAAGCTGCTCAGGATGATATTCAGCAGCGGTCAATAATTTCTTTTAATTGGTCTGGCGAGAGCCAGTTTGGGTTGTTGTCGCTTGAATAGGTAAAATCATCTGGTAAAGCCTTGCCTTGATTAACTTTATCTTCAATCCAAAACGGAAACTCGGGCTCAATCACAAAATACTTGCCCATATCTTTTGTATGCCTGGCTTCTTCTTTAGTGATTAAGGTCTCGTTGATTTTTTCGCCGGGTCTTATACCTGTAATTTCTTTTTCAACATCCGGGCAAATAACTTGAGCTAAATCCATGATTTTCATTGAAGGAATTTTGGGCACAAAGATTTCCCCACCCTTCATTTCTTTTAAACATTCAATCACAAACTTAACCCCCTCTTCAAGCTCAATCCAAAACCGAGTCATATCTTTATGGGTTATCGTAATTTTGCCTTGCTTGGCTTGCTCTTTAAATAAAGGCACAACACTACCCGAACTTCCCACCACATTGCCATATCTAGTGCAAGAAAGGATTGTTCTGCCTTGATGGCCCTGTTCTGGGGTATAAGCGTTGCCTTGAATAAATATCTTTTCAGCTACCATTTTAACCGCCCCATATAAATTAACCGGGTAAGCCGCTTTATCAGTTGAAATGTTTATTACTTTTTCCACCCCATTAGAAATGGTTGCGTCAACGACATCAATCGCCCCTTCAACGTTGGTTTTAACAGCTTCAATCGGGTTGTACTCGCAAATACCAACATGCTTTAAAGCAGCCGCATGGATAACAATGTCAACATCAGCTGTGGCTCGCATAAGTCGACGGTGGTCTCTGACATCTCCAATGAAATAACGAAGTTTTGGATTATTCTGAAACTTCCTGCGTAAATTAACTAAGCCAATTTCTGAAATGTCAAAAGCTCTCAATGATTTTACATTGTAATCCCGCAAAGCCACTTCAATAAATTTGGTTCCAAAACTCCCGGCCGCTCCAGTTAATAAAATTGTTTTGTTGTTTAACATAACTCAACTTTTGTTTATTTTACACTATTTTTTCAATTTCATCAACTGCTTTTTCAGAGGGTTCGTTTGAGCCAATATACTTTTTAACATACTCTTTCTGGGCTATAATGTCAAAAGTAAAATCATTAAGATTTTTTTCTTTAAAAAACTTAAAGGCCTCACTTAAAGAAACAAGTTTACTTACACCTTTAAAATCAAAAATATCGCGATATTTACTTAAAAGCAATTTCCAGACAGGGTTGTTGATGTTTTTGTAATTTGGCGGAGGCAGAACAGACAAATTAGGAACGCTCAAAGGAATACTTTCTAAAACAGCGGTAGAAAGAAAATTAACGCACAAATCAGCTATAGTAAAACACTTTAAAATAGTCGCTGGGTAAAAACCCTCGTCATATAAAACTTTATCAGCTATTTTCGCTAAATACGACTTAACAATATCTTTTTTACGCGATTTTACTAATAAATAGCAATTATTGCGCAAACAAAACTTTTTCAAGGCCAAACAAAAGGCCTTGTCATTTTCATTTTTTAAAGCGGCCCTAATAATATATTTTTTAAAACTAAACATCACCAGCAAGACCCTAACTAAAGGGTTACTTAAACCATAGACAATTTTTGACCAAAACCTATCATCAGTCGCGCCAAAAGGAAAAGGCAAAAAAACAACTACTTTTTTAGCTTCACCAATGCCCCACTCTTTTTTTATGGTATAAGGGTTAAGTAAACCAACTTGATCAAGCTCGCTAAAACCGCAAAAAGCGATTTTGTTTAATGTTTCTTTTTTATCAAAAATCTTTTTTTCATTTTCTAAATATTGCAAAGCAAAATCAAGCCAGGGTTTGGTGTAAAAAAGATATTTATCGGGCTGGCTAAAAAGCTCAGCATGACCAATTGAATCAAGCCCATTTTGCAAGGCAACCCAGCGAATGCCCTTTGCTTGTAAGGCCTTTCTTAGGCCTTGGTAGCTTGAAGTAAAATGCAAAGAAACAATAACATCAATCTTTTTTTGGCTGGCAAACTTAACTAACTCCTCTTCTGTTTTAAAAGAAACAGCACTAACTAAGCCATGCTTAAATCTGGGCGTTTGGTTTAAAGCGGGAAATTGATAGGCCTTTTTGCCCTTTCTGGGTTGGCTATAATCGTGAAAACAAAAAACAGGGTACCCCCTTTTAAGCGCCTCGTCAATAATCGTTGAGAAATACTTATAAAAAATGTTTCTGTTAATTAAAAAAGCTATACGCATATTTTTTGGGAAGTCGCTCTTTTTTTAGCCCTTAAAGTTAAACGGCTGGTTTTACCTATTAAAGCCAAAAGAAAAACGAGGGGTTTAATAAAAAATAAACGGACAATTCTATTATAACCTAAAAAGCGATAAAACCAAAAAGAAGTGGCTTGATATTTGTTTTGGCTAGAAACAACAATGTCTCGGTCAAAGGCCTGGTGATAAAACTTAATTTTATTAAAACCAAGTTTTTGCAAGCAGATTTTTAAAATGGGCTGGCTAAAAAATGTCTGGTGCGTGGGCAATTGGAGCCCATAAGTGAATTCTTTGAAAAATTGAAATTCAAAACCCTTAAAATATGGTAAAGAGAAAATCAACTGACCTTTGGGCTTTAACCATTGAGCTATTTTTTGCAGGGCGTCAAAAGGCGAATACAAATGCTCTAAAACCATATTCATAACAATTACATCAAATTCGTTTTCTCTGAAATCACATTCCTCTATTCTTTTGTTTTGAACATCTAAGCCCCTTTTCTCTTTAGCGTATTGAGAACTTTCCCTCGACATTTCAACCCCTTTAACTTGCCAACCCAAGTTTTTTAATTCCTCTAAAAAAGCCCCATTTGAGCAACCAATCTCCAGCAATTTTCCGTTTTTAACAAAACAAGGATAACTTTTCGCTAACAAGGCCTTTTTAAAGGACAAACTTATTAACCAAAAGGCATTCTTTCCCCCGTAGGCAAAATGGTTTATTAAGGCCTGTTTTTTTAAAAAATCCTTAAAAATAGAAAGGGTGTTTTTGCGAAAACTTTGTTTTTCTTTCTTTAAAAAAGCTTGCTTGGGCTCTTGAAAGTAATTTATGTTTTCATAGTAAAAGCCAATGTCTTTTTCTTTAACCCGGGGGTTTTGAAAAACTAAAGTGCATTTTTGGCATTGTGACAAAAAAAACTCGCCCGGTTTTTGGGTAAGTAAATCTTTAGCTTTAAAAAGTAAAACAATTTCTTTGGCTGAACAAAAAGGGCATTTTGTTAAGGTCTCAAATTCCATAATTTGCTTTAAATAATAAACCCACAATCATAAACTTATTATTTAATGATAATTATTGTTCAAAGATAATCTTCTCACAAATCTTAAGCCAAAGTTTTATTTCTCTTTTGCCCCTCTCAATTCTGAAAAATTTACCGATTAAGGGCAACCTAAAAATAAAATTTGTGCCTTTAGCATATTTAGCTGCCCCTAAGGTAGCGCCCCGGCCAAAATGCGAAGCAAAAATTTGTAGCTCGCTTTCTAAATAATATTCATCAACGCCTAAAATGTTTTTAAAAGGGCCTTGTTTAAAATCTCTCGTGTTTTTAAAGGGAATATTTATGCCAGCGAAACCAGCGCTTAAATACTTTTCTCTTATTTCAAAGCCCGTATCTTGTTTCTTTGAAACATCTTTTGGCCTAAAGTCAATATTTAATTGCTTAAAAGCGGTTGTTTCAAGTAAAATAGCAAACATCAAAGGGAAATCCTGGGGTTTTGAAAGCGGGGCTTTTGTGCCTATGGCTTTGACCTTGTCGTTTATTTTCGCGATTAAAATTTCATCCCAGTTCTTTCGCAAGAAAAGGCAATCCGCGTCTAAAATAACAAAATATGGCGTTGTAACTTTGCTGACCAATTGGTTTAAGGCCGTGCCATGCGCCTCGCTTCCCCTTAAATTAAAACCCTCGGGTTGTTGGCTTAAAAAAACATTATCGTATTTTCTGATCCCATTAGCTAACTTAAAAAGATTTTTTCTTTTAGAGCCATTGTCTTTAATTAAAACCTGATAAGGGTTTTTGGTTAAATGTTTTAAAGCCAACAAAGAAGTTAAGATAAACTCGGTATCATTGAAGTGAGCTATACAAATTGTTATTTTAGGTTGATTATTGAAATTCATTATTAAACGTTGAGCCAATATTTATGGTCTAACATCCATTGAACTGACTTTTTCAAAGAATGTTCTAAGTCAACTGGAGTTTTCCAGCCCATTTGAGCCATTTTTTCACCCGATAAGGCGTATCTTTTATCATGCCCAGGCCTGGCTGTATGGTAATCAACCCATTCAATCTCGTTTCCAAGCAAGGGCCTGCCTTTAATAACTTCGCAAATCCAGTTAGCCATTTCAAGGACTGTTCTTTCTTCCCCCACTATATGGTAAAACTCTTCTTTTTCTCCCTTGTTTAACAAAAACAAAACACCATCAGCGACATTTCTTGCATGAATCCAACATCTTGAAGAAAGGTCTTGCGGGGTTCTGCCATGCAAAATTATTTTTTCATTGTTTAAAATAGCTTTTATTGTTTTAGGGATAAACTTTTCTGGGTGTTGCCTTTCGCCGATTATATTCATGGATCTTACAATAAAAATTGGCAAAGAAAAAGCGTGTGCGAACGAGAAACTAATAGATTCCTGTCCTGCCTTTGAGCCAGCATAAGGGTTTGAGGGGCGGAACGGGTCGTTTTCTTTAAAATAAACACCTTCAGGTGCTGGGCCAAAAACTTCATCAGTGGAAAAAATGATTGTTTTGCATTGGGGTTGGGAGTGTTTTAAATACTCAAGTAAATTAGCGGTGCCCAAAACATTCGACTCAACAAAAGGGATGCTATCCTCTAAGCTTCTGTCAACATGGCTTTCAGCGGCATAGTGCAAACAATAATCAATCTTGCCAATAAGCTTAGCTTTGCTTTGAGAGATGGGCGCTCTTAAATCGTGCCAGACAAACTTAACCCTTTTTGGGTCAAAAACATCAATGTCAACAATGCGGTTAACATCACCAGCTGCCTTGTGAGCTTCAACTAAACGGTTTAAGTTGCCAGCGTAATTCAAAGAATCCAGCACAACGATATTCCAGTTAGTGTTTTTCAAGAAATGCTCTACTGAGTGGTGCCCCACAAACCCGGCCCCACCCGTAATTAAAATTGTTTTTTTCGCTTGTTTATAATTTTCGTTTTCCATAGATTTATATATTTACTTGCAAACCCTTGTTAAATTAACAATACCCCAAAACTCCCCTTCTTGCAACCCCCTCGTCTTGCATTCTCCCCTGTTTTGTGGTATTTATAGTATGCAAACTTACAACAACAAACAGCCAAACATTAACCTAGACCCGGTCTAGGCCAGCTTTTTTAAGAGGAGTTCTTGGGTGCTACTTTTAACGGGGCTCAAGGGCTTTGTTTTGATATTCTTATGG
>PFAX01000014.1:7371-20384 GCA_002773495.1 bacterium (Candidatus Gribaldobacteria) CG10_big_fil_rev_8_21_14_0_10_37_21
AAACTTAAAGCTGTTAAAAACTGCTTGACAATAAAAATAATAGGCGTAAAATAGAGAATAAAGTCCCTAAATTACGTTAACAATTATTTATGTATAAAAGATTATTAAAACAAATTATCGCTAAAAAATTTTTTCAGGGCAAAATCGTTATTCTCGCGGGCGCTAGGCAAACAGGCAAAACAACTTTAAGTTTGGAGCTTATTAAAAATTATTCAAAAAAAAATATTCGCTTTTTCAACTGCGATAATCCATCAGACAGAGAAGAGTTAGCTAATAAGAATATAGAATTCCTCAAAAAACTTATTGGAGAAGCAAAAGTAATTTTTATTGACGAAGCTCAAAAAGTTGAAAATATTGGTCAAACCCTTAAATTATTAGTTGATTTTTATAAAAAAGAGAAACAAATAATTGCAACTGGTTCTTCAATCTTAAACCTGCTTGATTATACTCAAGAACCCTTAACTGGTAGAAAATTCGTTTATCATCTTTTCCCCTTGAGCTTAAAAGAAATCTACGCCACTGGCGACTATTTAACACTCCTGAAGGAAATAGAAGAGTTGATTGTTTTTGGATCTTACCCAGAAGTTGTTTCTCAAAAATCTTTTAAAGCAAAGGAAGATCTTTTAGGCGAGCTTTCTTCAAGTTATATTTATAAAGATATTTTTGGTTTTCAAGAAATAAAAGGGCCTGACTTTTTAGTAAAACTTTTAAAGGCGTTGGCTTTACAAATTGGCTCTGAAGTGTCTTATAATGAACTTGCTAATACTTTGCAAATCGATAAAAAAACAATTGAACGATACCTTGAACTCTTAGAAAAAAGCTTTGTTATTTTTCGTTTAAAGCCCTTTACGAAAAATAAAAGAAGAGAAATTTCTAAACTAAAAAAAATCTATTTTTACGACACTGGCATTAGAAACGCACTAATTAATAATTTTAACTTCTTAGATAAAAGAAATGATAAGGGCGCTTTATGGGAAAATTTTCTGATAGCTGAAAGGATGAAATATTTAAGCTATTGCAAAATAAAAAAGGAATCGTATTTTTGGAGAACTTATGATGGAAACGAAATAGACCTAATTGAGGAAACATCAGACGAATTAAAGGGTTATGAATTTAAATGGCAAGACAAGAAAAAAACAAAATCCCAAAAGTATAACTGGCTTGATTCTTTTGAGATTATTGCAAAGAAAAATTTAAAAGGTTTTGTTTTTTAAAACTGACCTAGACCCGGTCTAGGCCAGCTTTTTTAAGAGGAGTTCTTGGGTGCTACTTTTAACGGGGCTCAAGGGCTTTGTTTTGATATTCTTATGGCGGCTAAGTATTTTACTTAGTCGTCTCTTTGTTAAAAGGTTAAGGGACTTAAAAAACTTGGGTGGTTTACCTCGCAAAATCAAATACAAATAACTAAAAGCTCTTGGCAAATAAGCGGGCGGAAAGGGCCACCTTATCTTGTAATGCCTTTCTTCAGGAAAGCCATAGTTTGGCGTATTGACATAAACACTAGCCCCGGGCTTGGTTATTCGGATCATTTCAGCTAAACATTTTTCAACATTTTGGACATGCTCTAAAACCGTGTAACAGTAGACCAAATCAAAAAAACTACTTTTAAAAGAAGTTAAGTGTTCGCCAAAGTCGGCTGTAAAACCAACATCGTCAATCCCCTTTTGCTTGAGCTTCTCTTTTAAAATATCAAGGGCAACAATGTCAGGTTCGCAACCTGAAACATTAATGTTGTACTTTTCTTTTAAAACAACAGCCAACCCCCCAGTGCCTGCGCCCATTATAAAGCACTCTTTGGCTTGCAGCTTTTTTAAAAGCAAAAATTCCTCTAATCTTAAAAGCCTTTTTTCTTCAACAGCTTCTTCTCTGAGTTTATTTTCAGCCCTTAACTTAAAATCCCTTAAGCCACAGCTCTTATAATAGTTCTGGTAATACTTTATTATTTTATTTTGTAATTCTTCTGAAAACATAAAAAAATAAAAAAACCTTTTACCATAAATCACGACGATCGTCCAAGTTTATGGTAATTCTAAACTTCCATAAAGCACGACGATCGTCCAAGTTTATGGAGGGCTACAATCTTTTCTAGGGTTTTTTGAGTTCTAACTTCAAGTCCCTGTCATGCAAAACAAGCCAGCCCTCTTTGTCGTCAATAAACTCAACGCCTTGCATCTCCTCCTCGCTATCTTGCATATACCTATTAGCGATTACTTTTTTAAGGCCTGTTTTTAAAAGGGCCTGGTAAGTAGATAAACTCCAGATATTGCCTGACGGGACAAAAATAGTAATTGGTTTTTCAAAAAAACTTTCTAAAATTTTTTGCGAAGCAAAAAGATGTTTTTCATGCGTTTCATAAGGCAAATAAGACCAAAACTCCCGATGAAACTCACGATTAGAGCCAACTAACTTTGGCAAGTGTTTGCCCACAACACAATGGGTTAGCCCGTGATTGGCTATTTCAATTTTACCTTGTAAAAACTTTTCTTTTAAAAAATTGGCTTGCCCTGGAAACTTCTTTGGAAAAGGGGTTAAAGTGTTATTTCTTTCAACCCAACAAGCGGTAATAGCTATAATGGGCTTGATGTTATTTTTTTCAAAAAAACTTAAGGCCTCTTGCCACTCTTTTAAAGTTAGTTCTTTATAGGGCCCCCAACCCTTAAAGGGCCAGATAACTTTCAATGGCCAAAAATCAAAAACCGAGCAAAAAGGAAAACTTTTGACATGCTGGTTATATTTTTTTGTTGATGCTCCCACATCATCAATTCTAACTTGCATAAAATTAATTTGCACTACATTCACTATTTTTCTTTGTTATCTTTATCATAATACCGGTGTAAAAGTCGTCTTGCTTATTTTCTAAACAAAAAAGCTTAATCGCTAACATCGCTAAAGCGAGTTCTAAAAGATAAAATGGCTTTAAATATTTAGCTTTAAAATAGCCATAGCGCATCATATCGTAATAGGCGGTGAACTTGTTGCCAAACTTACTAACATAAACATCAGAAAACCCTATTTCATTGAAAAGAGAGGCGAGGTAATGAGCGCTTAAGCGAAGGTTGTCTTGATGATCTTTATAAAAAAATGGAGACGAAAGCAAGACCAAACCACCCGGCCGTAAAACCCTTTTTATTTCTTTTAAAGCCACTTTGACCGTATCTATCGTAAGATATTCTAAAACCTCTAAACATAAAACAGAATCAAATTGCTCGTTTTGGTAGGGTAAAGCACAAAGGTCGCACTTTTCAACTTTTATTTCTGGTTTAGGGTTTAAATCGCAAGCAATAATTTCACCTTTGAAAAGATGGTCATATCTTCTTTGGCCAGAACCCGCATCTAAAATTTTTCCCTTAACTAACACAGAGTTTTGCTTTAAAAGTTTTTCAAGCAAAAGGCGGTGAAATGTTTTCATTTTCATAGGGCTTAGCTATTTTTAAAATTTTTTAATTGCAGTTCCTTTTTCGCTTTAATCAAATCGCTTTGAACCATTATTTTAACTAATTGCTCAAAGCTCGTTTTTGGCGCCCAGCCAAGTTTTTCTCGGGCTTTTGAGTTATCTCCAAGCAAACATTCAACTTCAGCTGGTCTGAAAAAATCAGCTGAAACCTCAACTATTACTTTTCCACTTTTTTTATCAATCCCCCTTTCATTGACCCCTTCGCCCTGCCAAATAATTTCAAAACCAACTTCTTTAAAAGCGATTTCGCAAAACTCCTTAACTGAATGGTTTTGACCAGTGGCGATAATAAAGTCATCGGGCTCTTTTGCTTGTAACATTAACCACATCGCTTCAATAAAGTCACCAGCATAGCCCCAATCCCTTTTAGCTAATAGGTTGCCAAGTAAAAGTTTATCTTGTATTCCTAAAGAAATTTTAGCGGCAGCTAAAGTTATTTTACGAGTGACAAAATTTTCTCCTCTTCTTGGGCTCTCATGATTGTGCAAGATGCCGTTGCAAGCGAACATTTGATAGGCCTGCCTATAAATTTTAGTTATCCAAAAACCGTAGAGTTTAGCTGCCCCATAGGGGCTTTGGGGCTCTAAAGCGGTATTTTCATCATTAATAGGACCACCGGGTTTTCCAGAAAAAAGCTCGCTAGTTGAGGCCTGATAAAATTTTGTTTTCTTAGCAAGCCCCAAAACCCGCAAACCTTCAAGAATTCTTAAAACGCCAAGCCCGGTGATATTGCCAGTGTACTCGGGTATTTTCCAAGAAATGCCAACATCACTCTGGGCAGCTAAATTATAAACTTCATCTGGGCATATCTCTTTCAGTAAACTAATTAAATTTCCGGAATCTCCCAGGTCTCCGTAATGCAGAAAAAAATTGCTATTTTTTATCTGAAAAATCCGTTCTTGATTAGAGCAAGCCGACCTTCTTTGTAAGCCATGAACTTGATAGCCCTTTTCAAGCAAAAATTCAACCAAATATGACCCGTCTTGACCGGTAACCCCAGTAATAAAAGCTTTTTTCATATTATTTTCATTTTATTAATAACTCTACCTTTGAATAAAAAGGCCTGTATTTTTAGAAATTTTAATTTGTCTTTGAAAGAAATTCGCTTTAGCTTTATTTGGCCTCCTTGCCTCATAGTAAACAATCTTTGGATAAATTGCAAGTAGGTTTTAGCTGTGTTTTGGACTAAATAAACAGGCAAACAATTTTGATAAATATGATAATTTTTAACAATTTTTTCAAGTTTGTTTAACAAATCAGGCGGGCTCTCAAACAACTCCCCGCCTGCCCCTAAAACCTCGGGGTTGCTTGACGAATTAAAAGCTAAACAAGGCAAACCGCAAGCCATGGCTTCTATCAACGCATTAGAACAGGCCTCGTCTTTGGCAGCTGTAATAAAAATATCGCTCGCTCTTAAATAACGAGAAACCTCGCTTGAAGGCAAGGCTGGGACATGCTTGATGTTTTTAAAAGTTAAACCCGAAGGCAAGTTGCCTAAGAAAACCATTTCATATTTCTTAAAATCCAATCTTGCGTCTAAGAACTTATAAACCTCAAAACCCTTATTTTTATTGCTTGACCAGCTCGTTGAAATAAGTTTTGTCTTTTGGTTATTGCCTTGAATAAATGCCCTTTCTTTTAAAGGAAAAAAAATGTTTTTGTCAGGCCAATTAAGAATTATTTTATAATTCGCTTCATTAACTTTAAAGCCCAAATTTTCAGCTTCATTTAAAGACCAAGTTGACTGAAAAATAAAGCCATCAGCTATTCTTTGTGATAAATCCAAAACCGTCTTGTCAACTGATTTCCAGTGTTTACCCCTGTGCAAATAAAAAACAGGTCCTAAACGATGAATAAAAACTTTCTTGGGATATTTCTTTTTTAAAGCAATGACTTCTTGTAAATTATGATAACTATTAAAAAGAAAAACATCGGCTTGTTCTTGGTTTTCGGTATAAAACCCTGCTTTTAAAAAATCATTCTTGAGGGCCTTCAAAAACTGCTTGCCCCCTCCGGCTGGTTTTGTAAAATCAAACAAGATATTAATTTTCATATTTTTTGGGCTATGGTTAGCCCCATGGTTTTATGAAAGTTAAGATGTCCTTTTTTTACTTTAAAGTTTTTCTTAATTAACTTTAAAACAACTTCTCTTTCAAGCATACTCGCTTTTGCGTCAAGGCCTTCGGCTCCTCCTAAAATGTAATCAAAAATCAACAAACCCCCGGCTTTAGTTTGCCAATAAAGTTTTCAACCACTTCTGTTGGGTTAGTTAAGTGCTCTAAAACAGTTAAACAGATAATTGTGTCGTATTGCTCGTCTTTGGGAAGATTAAGAGCAATGCTTGGGTTTATGGTAATAAAATTAACATAAGGTTTTTGGCTTAATTTCCACCTAACGTACAAAAAAGCTATTTGGGAAATATCAGCTAAAGTGAACTTAAGGTTTTTATAAGAGCAATACCTAATCAGCCCTTGGGTTGCTGGGGCTATACCACAGCCATATTCTAAAATATGGCTCTTAGGTTTAATAAAACGATAAAAGGGGTAAATTTCCAAAAAAGCACTTTTGCTGTATCTCCAAACAGATTGCAAAAGATAAAACATAGTGCCTGGCTCTTGCCAGGCGGCTAAAAACTTGCTTGGGTTTTTTTCATCGCCGTGGTCTAAAGAAACTTCTTGGAACTTGGCTCGGTATGTTTGGCGCAAAAAGTGAAAATCAAAAATATCAATCACTCTGTTGCCTAAAAAACCAACCCAAAACCTTTTAAAATCATTAAACCAACCAAGCAAAACATTTGCGTACATTAACCTTGGCAAAATATTCGTTTTATATAAAAAGCCAAAACAAAACAACCTCAAAGAAGAAAATGCCCAAGAAAAAACCTTGATCTTATATTCGCTTTTTGTTGAACTGTTTGGGCTAAACCTTTGGTTAACTGAAAAATCAAAATTTTGCTTTTCAAATAAAGCAGGAAGATCAAGGCAAATATTGTCAAACTTATTAAAATTAGGCATAGTTTTATAAAACTTACACATTTCGTCATTCAAAGATTTAAATAAAGTTCATTTAAATATCTTTGAGCAATCTTATCCCATGAATATTCAAGTGCTGTTTTTCGGCCCTCAAGGGCTAAGCGGCTTCTTAAAACTTTGTTAGATAAAACTTCGCTGGCTTTTTGAACAATCTCTTCTACATTTTCTATTTCAGTCAAAAAACCGTTTTCTCCATTTCTGATAACATCTTCAGCCATACCCACTTTAGTTGAAACCAAAGGAACGTTTGAAGCCAAACTTTCTAAAATTGATTGGGGTCCACCCTCAATTCTTGATGAGACGATATAAAGGTCAAGTGCCTGATAATATTTAGCAACATCTCGAACTTCTTTTAAAAACCCAACATTAAAAAAAGGAATGCCTCGCTTAGCTAACTCTCGCTTGACATATCCTCTGGCTGGCCCTACCAACAAAACAAAAATTGGGAAGGCCTTGGCTAATTTAGCCATAGCTTCAACAAAAACATCTGGGCCCTTAATGAGCTTGGGCTCAAGGCCTTCATTCCAGCCAACGCCATCTTTTTGAAATGAACCAACAACAAAGCTCCCTAAAGGTATTGAGAGCTCTTTTTTTAAGGCCTCTTTTTCTCCTTTGAGGGCGGGCTTAAAAAGAGCTAAATCAACCCCGAGGGGAATAACCTTGATTTTTTCTTCTTGAACGCCAAACTTAATCAATTCATTCTTTGTTAAAGAACAAGAGGTATGTAGCAAAGAAATTGTTTTTTGTGCCTCTTGAATATACTTATTTCTTGGGTCAGTTGGAACAAAATGAAACCAAGTTAAAATCACCTTATTAGAAGGGTGAACCCTGACAAAATCATTGTTTTTTAAAAAAGTATTAACTGACCCAAAGTGAACCACTTGGTTTCTCAACCCAAAACGAGAAGTGGTAATTTGCGTTTCTTTAAACCCAGCTCTCTTGAACCCTTCTAATAAACTTAAGGCCACCTCGTTGACAACCCAGGTTTTGTTTTCAACTACATACGAAAGTTTACCTGAAAAAAACAGGTTTTTCACTCCATCAACCCCTTGAATAATTTTATTTTGCAAGTTCATTTCTAAAATAATTTAAAATATCAAGCAAGGTTTTTTCTAGAGGAATTTTATTCTCCCAGCCGGTTTTTCGCCTAAATCGAGAACTATCCCCTACTTTTATCGGAACATCAACAGGCCGAAAAAGGTTTGGGTCTTTTTCAACGGTTATTCTTATTTTTGAAAAAGAAAGCAAAGTTTCCAAAATATCCGCGATTTTAACGGCTTTATCGCTTGATATGTTATAGGGTATGCCAAAATCGCATTTTTCTGAAGCTAAATAATAGGCCTTAACTATATCTCTTACATCAGAAAAGTCCCTGACAGCTTCTAAATTACCTACTTTTAAAAGAGGGGCTTTCAGGCCAAGCTCAATTTCAGCGATTTGCCTAGCAAAGGCGGGGGCGACAGCTCTTGGCCCTTGTTTTGGGCCAGTATGATTAAATGTTCTACTTAAAACTACCTTTACCTTAAAATGTTTAAAGTATTGCAAAGCTATATTTTCCTGAATTACTTTAGAAGAACCATACGGGGATGTCGGGTTCAAGGGCATTTCTTCTTTTAAGGGAGCGGTGGAGCTTAAAATACCATACTCTTCTGAAGACCCAGCTGATAAAATAACGGGCTTACTTTTCAACTGACGAGCTGATTCTAAAATATTTAAAACCGAAAAAATATTAGTTGAAAAAGTAGCAAATGGATCTTGCAGAGAATCTGTAACACTGCTTTTTCCAGCTAAGTGGAAAATGACATCGGGCTGTATTTTGTTCAATAAGCCGTCTGTTTTCTTGAAATCAGTTAAATCACACTCTGATTGAGTAATACCAAAAACATCATCACCTTTTAAAACAGCCAGCTCTCTTAAATAAGGCCCGACAAAACCTTCTGAACCTGTAATTAATATTTTTTTTGACATAGACCTTATTATTATTAATGAAAAGCCACTGCCCATAATTCGCCGAACAGAGTTAGCGAATGGCTTATTTCCCAACCGCTTTCTAATAACTCTTTTTTAAAACTTGAAAAAGTGTACTCAATAAAATGCCCCTTGTCTAAACGATATTCAACGCCCAGTTCTTTTTTATATAAGGTGAGCCAATCTCTTTCTAATAAAGGAACCCTAATTAAAATCTTCGGGGCCAAGCCATTTAATCTTTTTAAAAAATCAACTCTTTCTTTAAGATGCTCTAAAACATTTGATAAAACAATGACATCAAAACTTTCTTTAAAATTATATTCAAGAATGTCCCCTAAAATAAACTTTAGATTAGGTAGCTTAAACTTCTGCCTGGCTTTCGCGATGTTTTCTTTGGTTATGTCTATACCAACGACTTCTTTGGCTTTTTGAGCAAGTACAAAAGCCAAAAACCCAGCCCCACAACCAAGGTCTAAAACCTTGTCAGTAGTGCTTATGTTATCTAAAAAAAACTGATGGTAGCGCATCAGCCGATGCTTAGGGTGCTTGCCCCCTTCTTGTTTAATTGCCAAAAAACTAAGCAGTTGATAAATAAAATTATCCACCCTTAAAACCATTTTTATAACAAAACGAATAAACATATTGCTCTATCATACATCAAAAAACCCCTGCTTTCAAGCTTTCTTTTTTCCGCGAATACTAAACCTGTGCGGCTATGTCCGAGAGTTGTTGCTATCGGAGTAATTATATTAAACTGACTCGGTTAGTTTGATTTCTCTTGATAGGACTTGCTTTAAAGAAAAGCTTTCTTCAAGGGTAGCTCTGGCTTGTTTGGCTAATCGTTCAGACAAAGAGCTATCTTTGAAAAGAGCAACTACTTCGCCTTTCTCGTCTTTTAAGGCAAGAACTTTTTCCTGAGTTTTTTCCTGAGTTTTTTCAAGCTCTGCGGCTTCTTGCTTTGAAATATTTAAAACAATCGGAATTGGCCAAACTTCCCCGCTAACAAGACACATTTCTTTAACCACCCTTTCAAAATCGTCTCTTTTCAAAAAACCAGTTAAAGGCGAATAAACCCCTTTGGCTATGTTTTTAACATCTTTAACCTGCTCTTCGTCTAAAACCAAAAAAGGCAAGCTCTCGGCCCGCTTAATCGCCTCTTCTCTTTCTTTACCTTGCAAAACATTATCAACTAATTGCATTTGCTTTTAAAATAAATTATGCCTTCTTGTAGTGGTTGGTAATTTGTAAAATTTCAACAAAACCATCCTTGCCAATAAAAAACAACGCCCTGTATTTTTTATCAAGGCGAAAAGAATAAATTGCTCTCCACTTGGGCTCAAGGAGTTCAACATTCAATGAGGTATGACGGATGTCTTTTTCAAACAACTTTTTCGCTTTTGCCCATTTAGCTAGAAGCCCTCTATCACGCAGGAACATTTCTAATCTTGGTTTTAGTGGTCTTATCACCATAATTTTTTAAATAAGAAGAATCAGCTAATCCCTCTTTAAGATCTTTTAAAAAACTCTCTGTATAAAGATTGGTTTTTCTAAAATCATTAATCACATCTTGAGGAGAATCCGCAACCAAGGAAGCAAAAAAATAACCAGCAAACAATTTGAAAGCGTCCGCTTGCTTCTTAAGTTTTTTGTATTCAATTTTTGAAACCGTTATAGTATCCATAAATATAGTATAAACCCTCTCCTTCCCCCCGTCAACCCCTTGACAAGCTCAAGAAATTATGCTATAATACGAGTGTGAAATCAAAAGGAAAAATCAGCTCGGTTTAAGGTTTTCGCCATAAACCAAGAGCTGTTGTTCTTTACAGGGGGTTAATCGTTTAGCCCCATATTCTCTTTTGAAAGGAGAAAAAATGAAAAAGTTTGAAACGACATTGATGGTAATGGCTATTACGGCGCTCGTGGCCGTAATTGCCATAATGATTTTTGTTGACGTTCAGAACGGGCGCCAACAAAAAGAGGCCCAAATTTGGGCATCCATCCACAGTCTTCAAGCAGGCGAGAATGCCTGCTTTAAGACAAACGGTGCTTTCCACGTTGTGTCGTGGAAACACCAGACAAGCGGCACCGATGCCGCTTGGAGTGGGATACTATTTGAAGCTTACAAGCAGCAGAGCGCCACCTTAATGGTAAGTGCTAAAACAAGGAATTTGCTCTTCCTGCTTTCTGAGGCAGGAGAACAAACCTTGCATCCAGCCGAAGGAGGTGGCTGGAAATAAAATAATCCCGCAAACCAGACAACACAAATGTGTTGACGGTTTGCGGGATTTAATTTGCTATAAGGTCTTTTAATAAGACAACTTCTTTTTCAAGGGCTTGCTCTAAGGCAAACCCTTTTTCTATTGTCTCGCGGGCTTGAAGTCCTAATTGTTCCGCAAAAAATTTATCTCTCAAAAGTAAAGTAAGACCTTTGGTAATATCTTTTTTTAGGGGATTAACAAGCAAACCGTTTCTATTCTGGGAGACTGTTTCTTTAATACCTTCAATGTCACTTGTCAAACAAGGCAAACCACAAGCCATTGCTTCTAACAGGGCCTTGGGGTTGCCTTCGTAAAGCGAGGGCAAAACAAAAACCTCGCATTTATTTAGCAAAGCGGGTAGTTGTTCGTTGGGAAGTTTGCCTAAAAAAACAATTTTTTTATTGTTTTGCGCTTGTTCTTGCAATGCCTCTTTTTCCGGGCCATCGCCTGCTATGTAAAGTTTGACTTGGGGTAGTTCGTTCACTGCTGCAATTAGTTCTTTCAAGTTTTTTTCCCGCGACAGCCGACCCACAAAACAAACAGAATTTAGTTCTTTTTTTAGTTCAGGCATGGGCTTAAATAAGTCGATGTCAATATAGTTTGAGATAATCGCAATCTTACTCTCTTTTATCTTGAATGTCTTTTGGGCAAAATCCTTATCTGCTCGCGATGTAAAAATAATTTTGTTGGCTATTTTATAAGCCCAAAACTCCAAGCAATAAACGATTGCCCTTTCCCATAGGGGTTTTTTAGCTTTTGATAGAGTAAAAAGCCACTCATACCCGCACCTCACAACTAATTTTTTGCGGTAAATAATTTTAGCTATAATGGCTGGCAAAGCGCCAGACATTTGGTTTGTTTTCAAAATATCGCACTTTTTGATTGCTTTTGCTTGTAAAAACGGCATTAAAAACACATAAAGCCAGCTAGGTACGAGGTCAGACCTCGTACAGACCTGTACGAGGTCTGACCTCGTACAGCTGTCACCTAAAAGAGATTCTTCGCTTTGCTCAGAATAACACGCACACGAACGACGCAAATCGTATGTAAAAAAAGAAACCTTGCCAAGTTGTTGGCCAAGCATTGTGTAATACTTTAATTCCCTATTTAAATAGCCCTGTTTTTCCCATGTTTCAATCCCCACCCCATAAGAAAAAAACAGGCCCAAGGTTTTGTTGTTCATCTTTAACTTTTAAAAATAAAAACACTGGAAAAAATACAAATACGGGAAGCACCTAAAAAATGGCGAAAGGAGTTAATTTCAAAGAGTATAAAAGTATCACAAGGTCTAACCACCTACGGGACTCTTTGAAATTACACTCCCGAGCCATTTTTTATTTTATTATTCGCGCTTAGAAAACTTCTCGGGGTCAGCAATACCTTGTTGTTTCATCAAGTCATTATTTACCTTTTCAGCCGTTTTCAGCAACTCTAAATCAACCCCCTCTTTATCGCCAAATTCAATCATCGCTCGGATGTCTTTATTTAAGCATTTCCCCCCGAATCCGCGGTAACCCTTATGCATTACAACTAAGTGCGATGGGCCAATGCGCTTGTCAGCTGAAGCTGATTCCATCACCGTGTTATAATCAGCACCTATTTTTTCACACAAATCATAAAACTGGTTGGCATAAATAACCTTAACAGAAAACCAATTATTGCCATAATACTTAACCAACTCGGCCTCGGTGGCTGGGATTATCCTTTCAAATGGAGCTAAGGGCAAAAGCATTATTATATCTTTACTTATAGTAAAACTCTCTTTGGTATAGCCAATAATTTGCCTGTCAGGATAGTTCATGTCTTGATCAGCCGTTAACTCCGTTAAAAACTCAGGGTTAAACAAAAACTTATGTTGGGGAAATTCTTTTTGCATTTTTTCAGTGGTTCCTGGCACGACAGTTGATTTTAAAACAATAATTTTCTCACCTCCAATTTTAGAAACAGCATCTTTTACATACGACAAATCAAAACCTTCCCCTGCTTTAAATGGGGTGGGTACGCAAATAAAAATAACATCAGCTTGGTTTAATTCTTCCAAGCTACCCAAGTTTTTGCCTGGGTCGTAAAGTAGGGGCTTAATCCCTTTGCCTTCAAAATACCGCAGCAAAGCCCCACCCACCATACCAACCCCACAGACACCAACCATATAAGATTTTAAAGATTTTTCAATGTTATTGTTTTGCATAAATTTTAAAAATTATAAATTCTAATATTTAAATACTAAACAAATTTAAATTAAATACTAAATTCTAATATCTAAATACTAAACAAGCTCTAAATTCTAAATTCCAAATTCCA
>PFAX01000014.1:20426-29345 GCA_002773495.1 bacterium (Candidatus Gribaldobacteria) CG10_big_fil_rev_8_21_14_0_10_37_21
AGGATTTAAGGTTTATTGTTGCTTCAAACCATTCTTTAGTTATTTCAACACCTTCCTTAAAACCTGTTTCGGGTTGCCAACCTAAAAGCTCAAGGGCTTTTGAAGTGTCAGCTTGGGTATGTTTTATATCACCAGGCCTTTTTGGGCCGTAAACCTTTTCCCCGCCAATTAAACCAGCTAAATAATTTATTGAATATGACTTATCCGAGCCAGCATTAATAACTTCACCACCCTTAACTTTTTCACTTTTACTCGCTAACAAAAAGGCCCTAACTAAGTCAGCCACAAAACAATAGCCCCTAGTTTGCTCACCATCGCCGTGAATGGTTAAGGGCTTACCTTCTCTATGTTGTTTTAAGAAAACACCCAAAACCAAAGAATAGCCAGAACTTGCGTCAACTCTCGGGCCATACACATTAAACGGCCTAATAGAAACAATATTCATTTGATAAAGGGAGGAGTAAATTTGAGCAAATTTTTCGCCAACTAATTTTTGCAAACCATAAGGGCTGACCGGGTTTGGCAGCATCTCTTCTTTCAGGGGCAATTTATCTTGGTTGCCATAAACCGAAGAAGAAGAGGTGCTGATCACTCTTTTAACCTTGGCCATTCTAGAGGCCTCAAAAACATTGATTGTGCCCATGATATTAACCTTGGAAGTTAAAATCGGGTTTTCCACTGAAACCAAAACCCGCGGCACGGCCGCTAAATGAAAAACAAAATCAACCCCTTCAAAGTGGGGCTTAATTGCCTCTAGGTCACAAATGTCAGCTACAACAAGCTTGGCTTTTTCGTTAATATTCTCTTTTTTGCCTGTTGAGAGATTATCAATAATGACTACCTCGTTACCTTCTTCGATTAATTTATCAACTAAGTGCGAGCCGATAAAACCAGCCCCCCCAGTTACAATAACTTTGTTCATATTTTTTATTTTATACTTTATAATACCCGAAAACAAACAAAAAAGCAATAAAAAAATAGGAAGGAGCTAAGCTCCTTCCGAAAGGAAACGGGTTCCTTTTACATTCAAACAAACTAAACTACCAAAAACTTGGTAGTTTAAAGCAAGAAAAAAGCTCGGCTTTTTTCTTTCTTTGACTCTTAAAAATAATGCGGTCGCATTATTTTTAAGAGAAAAAAAGTGAGGGATTCTTCGCTCCGTTCAGAATGACACACACTTACGGTTGTCATCCTGAGGTAGTTTACCCCGTTAGAGGCAGAGCATCTAACGGGGCAGGCGAAGGATCTGCCTTACGAAGAATCTTATTAGATAAAATAAAAAACCTGGTTAAGTTAAAATTAACCAGGTTTTTTTCTTTTTATCTGTTAACCGATACTTGATTTTTTCAACACCTGCTTGTATTTTTTAGTTTTCTTTTCTTTCTTTAATTTCTGCTCAATTCTATCCGATACTTGCTAAAAAATTAAATGATTGGCAAAAATAACCTAATTTTAGTTTTGGCAAGGGCAAGAATCACTCCCCCCTTTACCTTCAAAACCGGCCTTACCGAAACCTCGGCCATTTGCTGGCATATTTTCCATTTGCTCTAAACGAGCGTCGGCTTGGGCTTGGGTAATAACACCCTGGTTAACTAAAACCTGCAAATGTTCTTGGATGTTTTGCTTTCTTTGGGCTTGCATTTTTGCTTGCAATTCTTCAAAAGATAAGCCCTGCTCTTGGGCGATGTCTTTTATACCCATACCTTCAGCCCAAGAGGCCTTCATTTGTTCAATTGAAACGCCAAACAACTGAGCTTTTTCGCTGAGCATAGCTGTGAAATGCTCGGCTTGTTCTTGTGGGGTGGCGTTATTAGCAAAGCCACCCATTCCCCAGCCCCCAAAAGCCAAAGCGGTCCCAGAAACAGCTAACACAGAAAGAGAAACTAAAGCTATAGTTATAATTTTTTTCATTTTATTAAAGGGGTGCTTATGTCCTTTAGTCCTTTAGGTATAAACATCACACCCGACAATCGCGCTTTATATTCGCCAGAGCTCGGGAAGCTAATTTTAAGGAGCTGGGCTGCCTTTATGCTCCTTAAAATTACTTCTCTCGCTCTTGTCGTTGTAAGGCGAACATAGAGTATTTTGTTTAAAGGGTGAATACTTAACGCCCCTAAATTTATTTTTTATTTTTAACGACCTTTTTATTATTCTCGCCCGTTCTCTAATTATTACACTTTGGCTTTGAAATTATTTCATCTTTTTAGCTCAAGAGCTCTGCTAAATAATGGGGATAGATACCGTCTTCCCAAAGCAAGGGATATTCTTCGCTTTGCTCAGAATGACAGGCCGTGGCTCAGAATGACACAGCGAGAAGAGATGCTTCGGCAGGCGCCTCAGCATGGCAGACATGGGGAATGGCTTTAAGAAGTAGGGGCTGAACGAAAGGTTTGTGGCTTAACAAAGGGTTTGCCCTTAAGGTTTATCAAACCGCAGTCAGGCGCTTTAAAATTAGGGGGTAACTTTAACACCCCTAAAGCGAAGATCACCAAGCCGTCCCTTTCTCCGAAAACAGCCAGGTCTTCGCCTAAAGTAAACTCGCCTAACTTCTCGGCTATTGTTTTTAGGGTTCCTGCTTCTCTTTGGTTTATATTTTTATCGCACCTATTCTTTTCAAGTTGAAAACGAGTTTTCTCACTTAAAACAACTTCTAATTTTTCATTGGCTTGGGTTTCTAATAAAAAGCCAGTTTCTTTTTTTTCAATAATTTTGCCAAAATGAATTTGCCTGGGGCTTTCACAAGGGCAAGCCCGGTAAAAACTTCCCATCAAAGGAAGCTCTCTTTGTTGGGCTTTAAAGAAAAGGCGGGAATGAAAACCTGTTTTAGAAACAATAAAAGCGAACAAAAGCGCGAACAAAACAATCAACACTAAAGAATAAACTAAGGGTTTTCGCCAAACAAAAGAAAACCTTTTAGCTAATGTTTCAAAAACAAACAAAAGTGCTAAGCAAAACAAAATTAAAAGCCAGGGCAAAGCGAAAAAAATTCTTTGCACTCCCCAAAAACCGAAACCCCCTAAAAGCCCAAAACCATTGGCTTTAAACCAAAAAGCAATGAAGCTCGCTAAATAAACTAACAAAAGCAAACAAAGCAAAGTGCAAGCGACAAGGCCAAGGGTTCTTAAGACAAAAAATACCTTGGGCTTCATTTTAATTTCGCCTTTTTTAATTTTATTTAAAAGTTTTTCTTTAAAAAAATAATTGTTTTTCATAATTTATAAAATAGGGTAAAGTTGTTTGACCTTTTCTTTCGCCCTTTTCAAACGAACCCCGACTGTTGAAATAGGTTGGCGGGTAACTTCAGCTATGGCTTTGTAATCTAAGCCCTCAAAATAATATAAAATCAAAATTTCTCTTTGCAAGGGCTTAAGTTTTTTTAAACACTTTTCGATCTTAATTTTTTGTTTTTGAAAATCAAACTCTTTTTCTCTAAGCTCGCGCTCATTGCTCTCTTTGTGAAAAGCAGGCAAAAAAGAGTCAAATTCAAACAAGGGCAGGGGTAAAAACTTCTTTTTCTTTAGCTCATTGACTAACTCGTTGTGGGCAATGCGATAAATCCAGGGCGAAAATTTTCTTTTACTGTCAAAGCTATTGATGTTTTTATAAACCTTAATAAAAATATTTTGCAAAACATCGCTGATATCTTCTTCTTGAGACAAAAATTTTTTAGCGTATCTTTGCAACTTTTCTTCGTATCTTTGAACTAATAAGCCAAAAAGGTCAATCTGGCCTGATTGAACTTTACTGGCTATTTGTTCGTCAGTGATTATTTGCTTTAACATACACACATCATACCATAATTACGTTTTATATTCGCTAAAGCTCAGTAAATTAAATTTATGTTGTTGGGCAAATGTTTTGCCAATTAAAAAAATCTTTTGAAATAAACCTTTGAGCATATCATTTATTTTACTTACTACACCTTACTTTAATTTTTATTTCAAAAATAAGAAACTAAAAAAGGGCAACTCAAAAAAAAACGGGGGGGTCTGCCCTCCAAATTACGCCCTTGAGCTCGTGCCTTGACAGGGCACAATTTTGAAGTACAACGTAAATAGCTTAAAAAGCTAAAAGCAGGCGGATCAGACGCAGATCGTTGTAGGTATACTTGCCTTGAAAATGCTCAAAAACTAGTTGAAGCTTATCGGTTTCTAAATCTTCAAAAACTTCTAAAATATCTTTGGCATTTAAAAGCAATCCAGGGTCTAAAAGTGCTTCGACTTGTTTTTGGTCAAAGTGACCTTTCATAACCAACTCCTCTAAATGAGAAATAATCGTTCCTAAAACCAAACCACGCTCTTGAGCGATTCTCTCTAAGAGTTTGCCCTCTTTAATTAAAGCTAAAGTTTGCTCAAAGGTGGAAAGTTTTAACTTTTTTGTAGAGATTTTCTTAGCTGGCTTTTTACCCATCTTTTTAGGTAAACTTGCCCCGCCACAAAGCTTTAAAAAGTTAGCTTGTTTCTGTTGAACTTCTTCTCTGGGAGTTTTTTCAAAAGCTATTTGGGCTACTTGCGACAAAGAGCGAAAAACTTCGTCTTGCTCTCGCATTTGGGGGTGGGTTAAAAAGGCCTTTTCATTATAGCCCAATAAATAAAGGCCAGTTAAACGCCTAACCCGAGATAAAGCGACATACCCTTGGCCATATTCAAAAGTTCTACTTAAATCAATCACTGCTGTGTCTAAACTCATGCCTTGGCTTTTATGAATTGTAATCGCCCATGCCAAACGTAAGGGTAATTGGGAAATAATTGCTTTTGTTTTACCCCCTTCTTCAATCGCCCATTCCATGGGTTTGGCTTCAATTTCCTCGCCTTTTAATGTTTCAATTAGGGGGTAATTATTTTCTTTGTTAAAACCAATAACCTTGCCCAGGGTGCCATTAACAAAACCCTCTTTTAAATTATTTTTGGTAAACATCACAATCGCCCCTTCTTTTAACTCTAAAACATCAGGCGACAAACAACCCCTTTTGAGGGCTTCCACAAAATTCTTTTGGCCCCGTGAGAACATAAAAAAACTCTCGGCTTTACCCGAAAGTTTAGCTAACTCTTTTTTATTTAAAACATCAACATCAAAATTATGCGAAAAAATTTGAGTGATGTTGCTGGGGGTTTCTTCTTGTTTAATTAAACGAGTTTTAATGTTTTGCAAATGCTCAAAGCCAAAACTATTTACTCTGATCGCTGAAAGCATAGTTAAAAAAACTGAATCGTCTTGCCTGTATTGCTCGGTTAAATAACAAACTGTAAACTTAGCTTTGCCCCACGAATCAGCTTTAAAGGCAAACTGGGCTGGCTCCCCTCCTCCTTTGCTTATCGGGGGCAGTTGAAAAAAGTCCCCAGACACAATAACTTGCAAGCCACCAAACGGCGCTGCTGTTTGGCGAACCTCTCGACAAATCAGGTCAACTAAATCAAAGGTCTTGGCTTCTAACATAGAAATTTCGTCAATTATTAAAACATTCGCTTTCTTGAGGCGCTTGGTAATATAAGAGGCCTTGGTTATTTTTTCTAAATCAGCTCGAGTTAATTTATCTTTAATGCCAATGCCACAAAAAGAATGGATCGTTAAGCCATTTAAATGAGTGGCCGCTATGCCAGTTGAAGCGGTAACAGCTGGCTCTATGCCAAAATCTCTTAAATACTGAATGTATTGATTAACCGTATAGGTTTTGCCTGACCCTGGCTCGCCAGTTAAAAAAACATTTACCCCTGTTTTTAGTATTTCTAACGTTTCTTCTTGTTTCATATATACCTATCTTACCCCCTAAAAGCTTAAACTACAACCTCTAAAAATAAAAAACCGAAAAACAATGAAAAACTTGACTTAATTTGATCTACCATAAACTTTGACGATCGTCAAAGTTTATGGTAACTTTAGCAAATAACTTAAACTGAATAGTTTAAAGGCAATTCAACTTCACTTTTTTAGGTAAAATCTCTTTTCCATAAAACAAAGACGCTAATTTTTTAAACTTAACTACTTTACCTGTAGTTAAAAAACTAAGCTTACTTTCAATAGCAAGCTTTGTTTCTATTTCAGGGTGCCTTAATAAATAGTCCTTTAACTTTTTAGCTGTAATTTTTCCTTCAGAAACTACTTCAACATTTTGAAGACGATCGTTTCCAAAATGCTGAATTTGTTTTTCTAATAAGCCATAATGAGTGCAACCTAAAATCAAAGTATCAATCCCTTCTTTTAAAATTCGCTTAAGATACTTTTGCAAAAGCGTTTTTGTTTCGCTTGCATTATGCTTGCCTTGCTCTATTAAAGGAACGAGCAAAGGGCAGGCCTGCTGAAAAACTTTTATTTTAGGATTAAGCTTGGTTAATTCTCTTTTAAAAGCAAGCGAACTGACTGTTGCTTTGGTGGCAATAACCCCAATTTTCATGTTTTTTGTTAAAAGGGCTGCCTCTTCTGAGGCTGGCACAACAACCCCTAAAACCCGTCGGCTGGGATAGTTTTTAAATAAATATTCTTGCTGAATTATGTGCAAGGCCAAGCAAGAGGATGTATTGCAAGCTAAAATAACAAGAAAGCAGTTTTGAGAAAATAAAAAATCAACCGCTTGCTGGGTGAATTGGTAAATTTGAGTTTGAGAGCGATTGCCATAAGGGCAGTTAGCCGTGTCTCCCAAATAAATATAGTTATATTGGGGTAAGGCCTTGCTTATTTCTTTAAAAACGGCTAAGCCACCAAACCCCGAATCAAATACTCCAATAGAATATTTTTGCATATTTAAAAAACTCTTACTCCCCCGAAAGCAAAACCTGAATTTTACGAGTGCGGGCACGGTCAAGCTCAACAAACATAATTCTTTGCCAAGTACCAAATTGCAACTCACCATTCAGCAAATTCAAAGTTAAGTTGGTCTGATACTCAAACACCTTTGTTTTTATTTGCATATTGTTTATTTTACTTGTAAATAAAACTTGTTTTATAAATTTTTTCTAAAAGCTCTAAGGTAGCTTTTACAGAGGGATTAGTTGTATTTTTAAAGAATAAACTACTTTTAAATCTTTTAAAAAGAGGGTTCAAAAACTCATCCCCCAAAGAGGGAGTAGAAGTTAAAAACCCCCCCAAAGTCAACTTCAACTTTTTCTTTATCTTTTACTTTAGTTAATGTTGGTTGAAAAGCTAAAAGTGCCTCTTTGCCTGCTTGGCGAGAAATAAGGATTGTCCCAAATTTTTTTATTTTTATAACCATGTATACACTTTTAAGTTAATCAAAAAGAAATCACAGCAAAACAACCTTGAAGATTATTGGCTGTTTTGCTTTATTTATCTAAGATAGATTTTTGTTTGATGAGTTGGCGTAAAATCTTTTCAACCTGAAGGATACTTTTATCATCAAGCGAAGACACCGGGATTACTTCTTTATTTAACACTTTTAATTTATTTAATTTTTGAGCTAGTTCTTCTTGGCTTACCATATCGGCCTTATTTAAAAAAATATATTCAGCTCTCTTTAATAAGTCCTGATTAAAAAAACTTAACTCATTTTTAATAATTTGGTAATCTTTTAATGGGTCAAGTGATTCAGCTGAAATGAAATGAAAAAGGGTTTTTGTTCTTTCAATGTGGCGTAAAAACTTAATCCCTAAGCCCTTGCCCAAAGAGGCCCCCTCAATTAGGCCCGGGATATCAGCTAAAATTAATTCAAAATAAACGCCGAGGTTTGGCTCAAGGGTAGTGAAGGGATAATTAGCCACCTTGCTTTGAGCATTGGTTAAACAATTTAACCAGCTTGATTTGCCAACATTAGGCAAACCAATAAAGCCAACATCAGCGATTAGCTTTAGCTCTAGCCGCAATTCGCACTCTTCCCCCAGCAAGCCCTCTTGAAACTCTTCTGGGCTGGTGTTTAGAGAAGAGCGAAACATAAAATTGCCCTTTCCGCCCTTGCCACCAAGAGCTACCAACAACCGTTGACCAATAACCGCTATTTCTATGGCCTTGTTCGTTGATAAATTATGAACAACTGTGCCAACAGGCACTTTAAAAAGCAGATCCTTGCCATCAATGCCATCTTTAAGCTGGCGGCCCCCCTTAGCACCGTCTGGTGCAATTAAATCTTTTTTATAACGAAACTTTGCTAAAACACTTAAGTCAGCTGTGCCTTCAAAGTAAACACTGCCCCCTGCCCCACCATTTCCACCGGTTGGGCCAAGGGTCATTTTTGTTTTATTAAAAGCAACATTGCCGTCTCCCCCGTGCCCGGCCTTAACTTCAATTTTTACATCATCAATAAGCATATAATTGTCTCGTTTTCTTGTATAAATTTAGCAAAAAATCCCCGGCCAAAAGCTAGGGATTTTTTGTTAAACTAAATAACCAAGGGTTATTTAGACGCGCTCTACATTAGTAGCGTTTGGGCCTTTGGGAGAGTCCTCTTTTTCAAAAGTGACTTTATCGCCAACTTGTAAATCTTCGTAAGCTACGCCAACTAAGGCATTGCTATGAAAAAATAAATCCTTGGCTCCTTCCTCAGCACCGTCAACAGTAATAAAGCCGAAGCCTTTTTCTGTTAAAGTTTTGATTGTTCCTTGCATGATAATAAAATTATTTTTTTATTAATTTTCTACTTTAGTTCCCCGATAAACTCGACTACTTTTATACTAAGTAACTACTTGATATAAGTTTAGCACACAAAACTAAATAAGTCAATAACTTTTCCTAATTTGTCAAATTATCACTTCAGCTGAACACCCCCGACAAAAAACCTTAAAATCATTTATAAGTTCAGTGCCAACAATTTCAAACTTGCCTTTAGAAAAAGTTAAAACATCATACTGGTTTGGCGTTGTAATAAACTCCCCTGCCCCACACTTTGAGCAACGCCCCTTTTTTACTTTTGCTTTTGCTTTTGCCATAAATTAACTTTTTATTTAAAATCACCTTACAACTTCAAAGACATTT
>PFAX01000014.1:29401-31403 GCA_002773495.1 bacterium (Candidatus Gribaldobacteria) CG10_big_fil_rev_8_21_14_0_10_37_21
TCTATCTTTAAGTCCTCCTCGGCAACAAGCTGCTCAACGCTTTCTAAGACATGCTCTAATTTTTTATGCATAGCATTATGCATTAACCCGCTATCAAACTTTACAAAAAGTAAGTATTGCATATTTTCATTTGAGCATACTTAAACCTTAAAAAGTTCAACGGGGTTAATTTTAAATTGAAGCATTTTTGCTGTTTCTCTGCCATTATCCCCGCCCTTTCTTTGCATGCCAATCTTGCCAATATCTAAACTTCCTCGCGGAGAAATTACGACATCGCCACTCCCAAAAACATTCATCGCTTCATTGATTGATTTTAATACCCACCTGCTTTCATTATTAACCATTAAAATAACCAAAACCCAATCAGCAGAAAATTCACCCCTGCCCTTTAATATGTCGGAAACGATTAAAATTTTATTTTTTTCAAAAAATTTAATAATTTTATTTTGATCGCTTTTATCCATTTCGGGTAAAAACATTCTTCTTTTATCCTTTAATCCGCCTTTTGTCGGCTTTATTTCTCCAGTAAAAAGCTTAAGCAATTTTGTTATATCCTCGGGGATATTCCAAAGTTCCACATATTTATTAACCCATCTTTTGTCTATTTGATTAAATCCTTGCGGATTGCTAACAAGCTTTACCTGCAAGTTTTGCAAATCTTCTTGGAATTTTAATTTAATAATAATTCGCACCCTGACTTGAATATCAGCCTTGTATTGTCCACGAACTTTTTCCGCTTTAACATATTCAATATCAGAAACATCATAACCCATAGCTTGGAGCCATTTTTTAGCAACTTCGTCTTTTTTCCAATTATTGAAACGATCAATAACATCTTGCTCGTTTTTAAATCCGCCTTTTGCGGTTTGCGAACCTAGTTTTATCAATTCTTTTTTATTCATATTTTATGCATTTATATAATTTAATAACGCTTTACCAACAGCCTCAATAGTATTTACCGTCATAGCGTTGCCAGCTTGACTTAAAAGATAAATATCAGGAATTTTATTTTTTACTTTTTCGCTCATTTTTTTTGGAAAACCCTGTAAAAGCAAAGACTCAAAACCTGATAATTTTCTAAACTTTCCATTTTTGGAATATAAAATACCATGCCTGCCTGTTCTTAGTGTGGGCACTTTATTTCTGTATAATCTCAAGTCCGATTGGCGAGTATCTATAACCAAATAATCATCTTTGAGCAAATTCTCAACCTTAAAAAGTTCTTTATTATATCTATTATCCAAGTATTTTAAAAATGTTTCGAACGCTCTTTTTTTCTCGCTGACCCCAATTTCAACATCGTCAATTAAAAATTCCTTAACATTTGCCGATTTAAGCGGTTTGGGCCATTCAAAATTATTTCCATTCATAAGGTCTTTTCTAATGCCAACGAAATAAATTCTTTCACGCATTTGAGGAACGCCATAATTTAAACTATTTAAAACTCGGTGATAAACCTTGTATCCCGCCTTGTCTAAATCCTCCAAAATTATTTTTAGTGTTCTCCCCCCATCATGGTTTACCAAACCTTTTACATTCTCCAAAATAAAATATGGCAAATTTTTTGCGTTCATTATTTTAATCAAGCCATAAATTATTTGCCCTCGATGATCCCCCATTCCTTTTCTTTGTCCAATAACAGAAAATGTTTGGCAAGGAAAACCAGCTATCATTAAATCGAAATCTGGCAAGTCGTTCGGGTTGATTTTCATTAAATCGCCATAATTTTTTTCTCCCTGCCCAAAAAATTCTCGATATGTCCGCTCTGCGTTTTGGTCTATTTCCGAAAAACCCGCGCAAGTCAACCCTATATTCTCAAGTCCAAGTCGCCCAGCGCCAATCCCCGCACAAAAATCAATAAACTTTAAACCATTTCCTATCTCTTTGAAATTCCTCAAGACACTGACGACTTTGCCTTGGATGATGACGGTTTTGACATAAAGGGGTTTGAGGGCGGGGTTGGCGGGCTGGAGGCGGATGCGGTTTTTTTCTTTGAAAATCT
>PFAX01000014.1:31430-37928 GCA_002773495.1 bacterium (Candidatus Gribaldobacteria) CG10_big_fil_rev_8_21_14_0_10_37_21
CCGTTAATTAAAGCCACGGCTGTTTCGCCGTTTTCTACTGTGTTTTGCTTTTTTATTATCACTGTGTCGCCGTCAAAAATGCCCTCGTCAATCATACTGTTGCCTTTCACGCCCAAAGCAAAATGCTCGCCGGAATTAGCCACCATATTTTGGGGTACAGTTATGGTTTCGTATTCTTCAATAGCTAAAATGGGCTTGCCAGCTGAAATATACCCTTTAAAGGGCACATTAACCACCCCCTCTTGTTTACCGACTTTCACCCCGCGAGCTGTATTTTTTTCCCGAGTAAGATAGCCCTTTTCTTCTAAACTCTTCATATAGTGATTAACAGTGGAAACTGAGGCCAATTTAAAGTGCTTCCTAATTTCATCAAAGGAGGGGCTATAGCCCTTTTTACTAAAAAAGCCCTGCATAAAATCCAAAACCATTTTTTGTTTTTTAGTTAGCATGTTAGAAGTCGTTAATAAGGAGCGGAAGCGACGAATTTACGAATTCTTACACCCCGTTAAGTAAGATTTGAGCCGACTTTTTAAAAACGCTTTACCAAAAGAAGTTTTTAAGTATTTCTCTCTATGTATAGCATCTTTGCGATCAAGACATGCCTCATAATAAATTAATTTCAGGGGATATCTATTTTTAGTTGAACACACCCGACCATTTGAGTGTTGCTCAAATCTTAATTTCAAATTTTCGGTATAACCAGTATAAAATTTTTTATCTTTTTCAGAAAGTAACACATAAATATAATAAAACATAATACTTAAATTTGAAATTACTTAACGGGGTAAGTCCTCCGTAGATTTCAAGCTTCGCCTCATTCAGAAAAATTGATATAGTAAGTAACGGCTCGCTTTCAATAACGGATTACTTATTATATTAGAATAAAAATAGAAAATCAAGCTGAGTTATCCACAGCTACATAAAATTGCATATAATAAAAAAGATTCTTCGGCTATCACCTCAGAATGACGGGCAGGGCATGTCTCAGAATGACACAAGGGGAAAAGATTCTTCGGCTGAGGCCTCAAAATGACGGACAGGACAATGGTTCAAAATGACGCCTTGGCAACTACTCGCTGTAAGTTCAATCTCTGGGAAAAAATCAAATAGTCCTTCTTCCTATTGGTTTTATCCACAGATTGATAGTTTTCTATTGTCTTATTATCAAGTGTATGATAGAATTATAGTATAAACACAAACAACAACATATGATCCAAAGAGAAATATTGCAAAAAATAAATCCCTGGCTCAATAAAGAGAAGGTTTTAATTATCAAAGGTGCCAGACAAGTCGGCAAAACTTATTTACTCAAAGAGATAAAAAAAGATTTAGAAAAAGCTGGTAAAAAAGTTGCTTACTTGCTGGCAGATGAAATGGACAATCAGTCAATTTTAAAAAGTTTAGCTAATTTAGAGTTATACTTAGGGCAATATTTTAACTTCCCTAATGAATTTATATACCTAATGATTGATGAGTTTCAGGCGATAGAAGAAGCTGGGTTATTACTGAAAAATATTTTTGACAAACATAAAAATAAAATACAATTGATCGTTAGCGGATCGAGTGCACTGGAGATAAATAAAAACTCAGAATATTTAACAGGCAGGGCAATTTATTTTAATGTTGACAGGGTTAACTTTAAGGAATATTTTGACTTTCGCGAAGCCGTTGATATTAAACGTTATAATCTCGCTGAATTTGAAAAATACAAAGTATTTTTTGAAACTTTTCATTCTAAATTAGAATTGTCAATAAGGGAATTTTTAGCTTATGGAAGTTATCCGGAAGTCATAACAACCCAGGGTGTGGAAGAAAAAAAAATTGTGCTTCAATCAATCATTAAAACCTACATCGACCAAGATATTATCAACCAGTTAAATATTGAAAATGTAACTGGTTTTAATAATTTGATAAAAATTTTAGCTGGACAAATCGGCCAATTAGTCAATAGCCACGAACTTTCAAATACAGCAAACATATCAATCAACACCTTAAAAAAGTATTTAGAGATTTTGGTTGGCACCTATATTATAGATTTAGTAACTCCGTACTATAAAAATATTCGCTCGGAAATTTCCAAAATGCCAAAAGTTTATCTTTTAGATAATGGTATTCGCAATTATCTTTTGAGGTCTTTTGAGGCGGGTTTAGATGGTCAGGGTGGCGGAACAACAATTGAAAATTTCGTTTATGGCGCCCTTCTTGCTCAATATAGCAAGGAGTACATTCATTTTTATCGCACTTCTGGCGGAGCAGAGATTGATTTTATAATTGAAGATAAAAACAGCAAACTAATGCTTTGCGAGGTAAAATATAGAAATAAGGTTAATGTGCCAGTGATGATGAAAAATTTTGAAAAACGTTATGATAATGTTGGCAATAAATTGATTATTACAAAAAACTTATTAAAAAAAGAAAAAGATGCCTACTTTATACCAGCAACTCTTTTGCCCTTTATAGATTTTAAGTAAATTGACCGCAACCAGCTGTGAAGCCAGTTGTCCAGCAAACTTGCAGGTTGTAGCCACCAGTTGGGCCGTCAAGGTCAAGGATTTCGCCAGCAAAAGAGAGATTAGGGATAATTTTTGAGCACATTGTTTTTGAGTCAATTTCTTTTAAGCAAACTCCCCCACTTGTGATTAGGGCATGCTCAAAACCAGTTGAACCTGTGATAGTTATTGTTAGGTTTTTCAAAAAATTAATAATCTTTTTGCGTTCTTCTTTAGAAATTGTGTTAACAATTTTATTTGGGTTAATCTCAATAACCCTAACAAGTAAATTGCCTAACTTTTGAGGCAAAAGCTCGGGTAAATAGTTTTTAAAATGTTTTTTGCTTTTAAAATCCCTTTGCAATCTTTTATCAAGGGTCAAAAGGTCTAAGGATGGCTTTAAATCAATTTTTAAAATTAATTTGCCTTTTTCTTTTAATTGAACGGCCTCCTTGCTTAAATCAAGAATAATCGGGCCACTTACCCCAAAATGGGTAAACAGCATTTCGCCAAACCTGGTTAATTTCTTTTTCTTATTTTGCCACAAAGAAACTTCCACATTTTTTAAGGTTAAGCCCTTCAGGGCCTTAGGCCAATCTTCTTTTACTTTAAGCGAAACCAAAGATGGCTTTAATTCAACAACTTTATGGCCCATATTACGGGCGAACTTATAGCCACTCCCTGTTGAACCAGTTTGCGGATACGAAAGCCCCCCAGTTGAAATGATAAAATGCCTGGCACTTATTTCTTTTTCTTTACTTTTTAAAAGTACTTTTTCAATTAGCTTGTTCTTAACCTGAAAGCCAATTACTTCTCTGTTTGTTAAAACCTCAACTTTATTTTTCTTTAAAAAGTTTTGCAAAAGATTCAAAACATCAATTGATTTATCCGACACTGGAAAAACCCGCCCCCCCCTTTCCACTTTTATTTTAAGCCCCTGTTTTTCAAAAAACTCTTTTGTTTCTTTTACCCCAAACCGAGACAAGGCCGATAACAAAAACTGCCCGTTTTTACCTAACTTAAGGGCTAACTTTTTATTATCTAATTCGTTTTGCGTTAGATTGCACCTGCCCCCGCCAGTAATTAAAAGCTTTTGCCCTAAATTAGGATTTTTTTCAATTAAAACAACTTTGAGGCCATTTTCACTGGCTTGAAGGGCTGCCATCATCCCGGCCGGCCCGCCCCCAACAACAGCCACATCAAAATCAACTCGTTCTTTAGTTTTCATATTTAGATTATACCTCATTTCCCCCTAAAAACCTAAACAAAAAAACCCTTGCTGGACAAATAAAAAGGCGGTTAAACAAACAACCGCCAAATGTCAGCTGGATTTTTTAGCAAATAATCTGGGTCAGCTTCCATCAATTTCTCCTTTGAACCAAAGCCCCACAAAACAGCAACTGTCATGCCCAAACCAGCCTTCTGGCCAGCTATTATATCATAAGGCATATCGCCAACATAAGCTGCTTTTTTAGGTTCGATATTATTTTCTCCTAAAAAAACTTGTAGCCCCTCAACCTTATCATCAGCATCGCCAATAACCTTAGAAAAATAATTTCTAATCCCAAGGCGCCTTAGATTAAGTTCAATCTCCTCCTTCATATATGAACTCAGGATAGCCATAGTAATGTCTTCCATTTCAAAAAAATTCAACATATCGCTAATCCCCGGGAACAAACTTACTTCAATTTTTGCTTTAAAACTTTTGCAACCCTCAACAAATAACTTATCAATTTCTTCTTTTGTGGCGTCGGTAAACTTCTGATAAAACTCGAAAAAAGGAATTTCAGATTCTCTTTTAAATTCTTCTAAAGTAATCTCCTTTATGCCTAACTTTTCAAAAATAAACATTGTTATTTTGTAAGTTAGATACAAATTATTAATTAATGTGCCACAATGATCAAAAATAACATTCTTAATCCCTAGTTCTATCAGGTTTTTTTCTTTCATTAAAAGCTCCTTTCGTTCTTAATGCTAAATTTCTGAATATTTTTAGATTGTATAAGTTCTACTTCAAAGCTTACCCTGTTTTAAGGCAATTGTCAAAACATCCTTGACAAGCAAGGTTTTCTGCTCTGAGTTTAAGCAAGGCGACAGTTCTTTAAAAACAGGAATACTAACTAACAATTAAAGGAATAAAGGGAGTGTTCAAAATGAAAAAAATAAATAATCTTAACTTGCTGTTTGTGGTATTAATGGTGTTCGCAGTGTTGACTATATTGCCCTCATCGGTTAAGGGGGCAAACCCACCTGAAAACATCTTGCCCAACCCTTACTTTGAAGAGGGCATAACTGGTTGGACGATTGACGCAGCTCGGGCTGTTTTGTCAATTGACCAAAAAGAAAAATCACCCACGGGCACACCTGTGATGAAGGTCACAGTTAACGCGGTTGGGGCAGAAAACTGGGAGCCGGAAGTTCACTCCCCTAGCTTTAATTTAACCATGGGAAAAACTTACACTTACGCCATATTCATCAAGGCCGAGCCCGATTCTGTTCGGACTTTGGGTGTCAACTTTGAGCAACTTGACACTTGGGTAGGGATGGGGCAAGAAATTACCCTAACCAACGAATGGGTAGAATACCATTTTACTGGTGTTTGGGCAAATGCCAGTAGCCCGCCAGCTGTGGTTATCCATATTGGGGTAAACCTCCAAAAGGATGACTTCTGGCTGAGCTATTGTAGGGTGTACGAGGGCAAATTCGTTCAAGAAGAGTTTGGCGAAATCCCCCAAGCCGTTGACCCCATGCCCAAAAGTGCAAAATTGGCCTCCACTTGGGGGAAAATAAAGAACGATGCCTAGTCCAAAAAAATATAAGCATTCCTGTTTTGCAACATAAAGCCCATCTCCTAAGAGATGGGCTTTTAACTTAGAACAGTTCTTTATTTTATAGGGCTTGACGACTATTTTAAAATATCTTACAATTAAGGTGTAGTCGAAAATAAATAGAAAGTTAATAAAAAACTGATAACAACGCCCAGTTTAATGTATGCTTACTAAGCGACAAAAACAAACTTTTGATTTCATCTCCTCTTTTAAAAACAAAAAGGGTATTGCCCCATCTCTTGAAGAAATAAAAAAACACCTAAAAATATCTTCTGTTTCTACGGCTCACCACCATGTTAAAAAACTCCAAGAAGCTGGTTATTTACAAAAAGAATACAACCAACCAAGAGCAATGGCTACCATTGATAACAGGGCAACAATTAAAGTGCCGATAATTGGCGTAATCGCCGCCGGGCAACCGATTGAAGCAATTGAAACCCAAAACGAAACAATTACTATTTCAAGAGATGAGGTTGGAAAATATGGCAAAAACTACGCTCTGCGGGTGCAAGGCAACAGCATGGTTGATGAGGGAATATTTGACGGTGATATTGTTGTTATTCGCCACCAACAGACAGCCGACAACGGGCAAACTGTTGTCGCCATTATTGATGATAATGAAGCCACCCTCAAAAAGATTTACAGGGAAAAAAACCAAATTAGATTACAACCAGCCAACCCAACGCTTTTTCCTATTTTTAGAAAAGAAGTTGAAATAAGGGGAATTGTGGTAAAAATTATTAGAAATTTAGAACAACAAATTGAAAAAGAGAAAGTTGCTGATACTGAATTTCAAAGAAGAATTGACTATTCGTGGGATTTCAACGGTGCTAAAACTAAGCCCTATACGCACGGGCTTCACACTTACCCAGCCATGTTTATTCCTCAAGTAGCCAGGCGACTTCTTCTGTCTTATAGCAAAAATGGTGATGTTGTTTGTGACATCTTTTGCGGTTCAGGAACCGCCTTAATAGAAAGTAAGTTATTAGGGCGTAATTCTTTCGGAATCGACTTGAATCCTTTAGCTATATTTTTGGCTAAAGTTAAAACTACCCCGCTTAATCCCCTGCTTATTACAAAAGAGTATATTAAGCTTTTAACGAATATTGGTAAAATCCAAAATAAAGAAATTAAAAAACCAAACTTTAAAAACCTTGAATTCTGGTTTAAAGATAGTGTTA
>PFAX01000031.1 GCA_002773495.1 bacterium (Candidatus Gribaldobacteria) CG10_big_fil_rev_8_21_14_0_10_37_21
TAAAAATCATTGCCGAGGAAAACAGATTAAAAATTCTTTGTATTTTGAGGGACGGCGAAAAATGCGTTTGCGATATATGGCAATATTTGGAACTTCCACAAAATTTAGCTTCTCATCATCTCAAAATTTTAAAAGATTTTGACCTTATTTCTTCAAAAAAAGATGGACTCAAGATTTTTTATTCATTAAATAAAAATATTATTAGCAAATATTCAAAATTATTAAATAAATTTTTAAATTCTTATGGAAAATAAAACTATGAAAATTCAAGTTTTGGGATCGGGTTGTCCGACCTGTAAAAAATTATTTGAGATAACAAAACAAGCGGTTAAGGAACTGGGTTTGAAAATAGAGGTGGAATATATCACTGATATTCAAAAAATCGTTGAAATGGGCGTAATGCAAAGCCCTGTGTTGGCAATTGACGGAAAACCGGCCATAACCGGATTTTTGCCGGATATTGAAAAAATAAAAGAAACAATTAAAAAATTTATTTAATTTTGCTATGAATATTTTTTACCACATTAAAAATTTTGCCGATTGGATAACTTTTGATGTTTTTGGTATTGAGCAAACCACGCATTTAGGCGATTCGGTTAATTTTTTTATTTACGATTCGATAAAGATTATAATTTTGCTTTTGATCATAAATTATTTTATGGCAATTGTCCGGCATTATTTGCCGGTAGAAAAACTTCGAGATTTTTTGGCTTCCAGAAAATGGTACGGATTGGATTACTTTTTTGCTTCAGTTTTTGGCACAATTACGCCTTTTTGTTCTTGTTCTTCCATCCCTTTGTTTATTGGATTCATTGAGGCCGGTATTCCGCTTGGCGTGACTTTGTCATTTCTAATTACTTCGCCATTGGTAAATCAAGTAGCAGTTGTTCTTTTTGCCGGATTATTTGGCTGGAAAATCATGATTCTTTATGTGATATCAGCAATGCTTTTGGGAATTTTTGGCGGTTTTATTTTAGGCAAATTGAAACTTGAAAAATATGTCGCCGATTATGTTTGGCAGATAAAAAGCCAAAAATTAGAAATCAAAAACAATAAAGAAAAATTTAGCGCGTTAATTAAGAAATTTTGGCATGAAGGTTTTGATCTAACAAAAAAGATAACGTCCTATGTACTTTTGGGCATCGCTGTTGGAGCGACAATACATGGCTATGTTCCGGCTGGGTTTTTTGAAAATTATATTAAAGCCGATAATTTTTTTGCCGTGCCAATTGCCACGATTGTAGCTGTACCAATGTATGCCAACGCTGTTGGTGTTATCCCAATTATGCAATCTCTAGTTGAAAAAGGCATTCCTCTTGGCACGGCAATGGCTTTTATGATGGCCGTAGTCGGTCTTTCATTGCCCGAGGCCTTAATCTTAAAAAGAGTAATGAAAATAAAATTGCTTGCCTATTTTTTTGGTATAACAACAATCAATATAATAATTCTTGGGTATTTATTTAACGCTTTTGTAAAATAAAAAACTATGCAAAAGAAAATTATCATTTTAATTATTGGAGTTGTTATTGTTGGAGTAGGGTTTTTTGTAGCGAGAAACGAAAACAAGCCGATAGAAGCGCAAAATACCAATAATCAAACGACAAAAAGTCAAAAAGAATTGCCGATGTCCACGGCAAAAATCTCGGCTGAAAAAATTGAAGTTGTCCATTTTCACGCCACCCAACAATGCTGGTCTTGTATCACGGTTGGCGAATACGCGTTAAAAACAATCAAGGAAAAATTTCCCGAAGAATACACAAGCGGATCTATTGTTTTTAGAGATATTAACGGCGAGTTGCCAGAAAACAAGGATATGGTTGTAAAATATCAAGCCAGGGGTTCAGCACTTTTTGTCAATGCGATTACTGCGGGAAAAGATAATATTGAAGAAGATGTAACTGTTTGGCGTTTGGTTTCCAACGAAAACCAATTTATCAGTTATTTTCAAGATAAACTCAATAAACTTTTAGGAAAATAATTATGGATTTTATAAATTTTTTAATCGATAATTACAATATTCCGATTTTAACCGCTTTTCTTTTAGGCGTGCTTACTTCAATCAGCCCTTGCCCTCTTGCCACTAACATTACCGCCGTTGCTTATATTTCTAAAGAAATCAAAACCGCTAAACATACCTTGCTTAACGGGATTTTTTACACGCTTGGGCGGGGAGCAAGTTATACCATTTTAGCCACTTTGATTTATTTCGGCTTGTCCTCTTTTCAAGTTTCAAATATTTTTCAGGGCTGGGGTGATAAAATTTTGGGTCCGGTTTTGATTATCATCGGCTTAATAATGTTTGGCGTAATCAAGATCAATTTTGGCAAGGGCGGAGAAAGAATCGAAAAAATAAAAATCCGACTGGCACAAAAAGGATTTGTCGGATCGTTTCTTTTGGGAGCCATTTTTGCTTTGGCGTTTTGTCCTTATAGCGGAGTTTTATTTTTTGGCGCACTTATTCCTTTGGTTTTAAAATCCGCCGAGGGTTTGCTCCTTCCGCCGATTTTCGCTTTAGGCACGGGGTTGCCAGTGATTATATTTTCTTTCATCATCGCTTTTGCAGTTCAAAAACTTGGTCAGGTTTTTCAAATCATGCAAAAAATTGAAAGAATAATCCGTTATTCTGTAGCGACAATTTTTCTCGGAGCTGGCATGTATTACACGCAATATCTTGTAAAATTTTTAATTAACATTAACCAATAAAATTATGAAAAATTATGACTTAAACGAAAAAATTATTTTTTCTGATGAAAAACCCATAAAAAGGCATTTCCTCAACGCCAAGGGTTTTCACGCCGCTTTAATTTGTTTAAAATCGGGCGTGGAGATACCACCTCATCCCGAAGATTACAGCGTGCTTTTAACTGTTCTTGAAGGTAAGGGAATTTTTACCGATATTAACGGGGAATTTACTTTAACAAAAAATCAAAGCATTTATATGAAGAAGGACGAGATAAGGGGCATAAAAGCAATGGAAAATTTGGTTGTTCTTGGGATTCAAGACAGATCGAAAAATTAAAAAAAATAAATAACAATTAAATAAAAAACAAAACTATGAGCGAGCAACAAAACATTCCTCAATTTTCAAAATGTCTGAATTGGTCGGGGCAGCGGGAATCGAACCCAGCACTCGCACCCACCCCAAGGGTGTATGTTACCATTACACTATGCCCCGTTTTAGTGAGTTAAACTAATAATTCTGCCCTTAAAAGAAAAAGCAGAATTGTTAGTTTTAGGGTTTATTTAGATAAGGCCTTGATACATTTACAGCAGGCGAGCACTTTTTCGCCCTTACATTCTTGAAACAGTTTCTTAGGTGTGGTTTCAGGCACAGAAAGTTTTTGCAAGTTTGGATACTTGCGAACTTTTGGGGCTGGATTGTATTTGCCCCTTAATTTATTATATTTGCCGAAAAGTAGCGAACCCTTTCCGCAAACAGCGCATTGTTTAGCCATATATTTAAGTTAAATTCTAAAAATTAATATCTAATTTCTAAACAATCTCAAATATTCAAAATCCAAATGTTTGAAACAAGAACCTTCTAAGGGAAGTATGTTTTGAATCCTGCCTATCGGCAGTTAAGTTTTGGAAATTAGAATTTTGGATTTGTTTAGGATTTAGGATTTAGAAATTAGGATTTATGGTTGTATCTTAACTTATTATTTGTTAAAATGCAAGAATAGTTGCTAAAATATAAATTATGTAAAAAGTAATTTTTTATTAGCAATTATTTTGAGATAACACAATAAATATATGATGGGTCGGGAAAATTTTGAACCTACATTGAAGAGCGAAAAAAAGAACCCTCGAGGCGAAATCAAGGAGGCGGAGAAATTATTATTTGAAGTGGAGACGCCTTATGCTAAGTTTTTTATTTTATATAACATCCATATTGGCAGCATATCGGCTAAATTATTGCCTGATGTTGACGGTTTTGTTTTAGAAAGAATATTGACTGCAGATCCTCCAGGGGGAAGTGTTGCTGACTTTTCTTCGGAAGGTTTATATAAGAATATTTACCAAAAAGCGGTTGAAAACAATATTCCAGTTTTTTTCCCGGACATTTCATCTGCTACCTTACCAAAAAGGGCAAAACTTAAAAAAGTGTTGAGCAATTTTATTCCTGCTGCGTTGGGCGCGGCTTTTGGGTTGAAAATGATAGAAGTCTCTAAAAATGAATTAGAAAAAATAAAGGCGAATAGAAATGCGTCAATAAGCAGGCGGGATTTTATAAAAAGCATGGCCAAAATAGTTGGAGCGGGAACTCTTGGGCTTTCAGTGCAATTGCCAACCATTGGTAATGTCTTTGATGTTTTAGCCGCATCTTATTATCACATAGAGCCCAATGAGACATCTAAAATGATTCTAGAAAACTCTCAGAAAACTCCAGATTTAAAAGATTTTCCGCGCTTATTATTTAAGGGAGATATTGTTTCTTTTGGCCGAGAATATCTTATGGCGCAAAAATGCAAGACCATAGCTACCAGTGTGGGAAAACAAGATGGCGAGAAACCAACCTTTTGTTTTGTTATAGGAGCCGCTCATCATATGATAGTTGATGCCCTGCAGATGGATGAGAATAAGAGGAAAGAAAAGTTAATGACAATATTTTCTAGAGAACAATTGGAAAAAGAAAAAAAAATAATGCGTCTTGACTTTTTGCCATCTAATAGGGGTAGTCATATAGCTAGAGTTTCCATGATAAGCGACGATTCTTTTATTGACGATAAAAAATAACGCATCGTTTGAGTTATTCAAGATAAAATTATTTTTGATAGAGAATGATTTTCCGAGACAATATAAGGGTATGTTTAAGTTACGAATGGTGGTATAAAATTCAATTAAGCAGATACTCTTTAAGCTTAATGAATTGCGAGGATGTGTTTTATTGAATGCTTATTATTTGTTAAAATGAAAATAGTAAAGTAAATTTTGGGATATTTAGAAGTATTTTTATGGATATTTATTTAATTGTTTTACAAATTTCGGTTTTGCTTTTTTCGGTAACGATCCATGAGGTTTCGCATGGCTTAATGGCTGAAAGATTAGGTGATGGCACAGCTAAAAGGGCGGGCCGTTTAACTTTAAACCCACTAAAACATCTTGACTTAGTTGGTTCTTTTTTCGTACCCTTAGCTTTATTTTTACTAAATACTGGTTTTATTATTGGCTGGGCTAAGCCAGTGCCAGTTAACCCTTGGAACTTGCGAGATAAAAAATATGGCGAAGCTAAGGTAGCTGTCGCTGGGCCCTTAAGTAATTTAATCGTTGCTTTATTTTTTGGTTTAATTTTGCGTTTTGTCCATTTACCCTACCCTTGGTTTGGGGCTGTTTCAACTGTTTTTGTTTTCATTGTTTTGATTAATTTGGTCTTAGCTGTTTTCAATTTAACCCCCCTGCCTCCTTTTGACGGCTCGCATATTCTGTTTGCTTTTTTAGGGGGAAAAGCCAAAGAAGCACAGGTTTTTCTGACAAGATACTCTTTTGCCTTGCTTTTTCTTTATATTTTTTTAATTTTCCCTTTAATTTCACCAATTGTTTCTTTTTTGTTTAATTTTATCACCGGGCTTTAAAGAATTTTTGTTTAAAGGTTATTGATCCCGTTAGAGGTTTATAGTATTAGAACCATTAGGTCTAAAGGGTTTTTGTTTTTTACCTCTAACGGGGTTGACATAACTTTTTTTATTTGCTACATTAATTAAGAAGGACGCTTTTTGCGTTTCTATTTTTTAATTTTTTATATTAGGATGCCAACAATCAACCAATTAGTTAAAACAAAAAGAAAGCAAATCAAAAAAAAGACCAAAATGAAGGGTCTTACTTTTGGTTTTAATGTTTTAAAAAACAGGCCAATTAAATTTGGCTCCCCCTTTAAAAGGGGGATTTGCACAAAAGTTTTTACAGCCACCCCTAAAAAGCCAAACTCGGCCTTAAGAAAGGTAGCTAGAGTGAAGCTTTCTAATGGTAGGGAAGTCACCGCTTATATCCCAGGGGTTGGCCATAACTTACAAGAGCATTCAATGGTTTTAATTAGGGGTGGTAGGGTTAAAGATTTACCGGGAGTAAGGTACCATATTGTTAGAGGTCGCTTAGATACAACTGGGGTTGTTGGCAGAAAAAATGCAAGGTCAAAGTATGGCGCTAAAAAAGAAAAAGCAAAAAAGTAAAATATGGCAAACAAGTTTAAAACAAAAGAATTGTTACCTGATGCAAAATTTGAGAGTGTTATGGTAGCCAAGTTGATTAACACAATTATGAAAGACGGGAAAAAGTCAGTTGCTCGGGCAATTACCTATCAGGCCTTTGCTCAAATAGAGAAAGATACCAAACAAGAACCATTGGTTGTTTTTGAAAAGGCAATTAGTGAAGTTTCCCCAAGAGTTGAAGTAAGGCCACAAAGGGTTGGGGGGGCAACTTATCAAGTACCCAGAGAAGTTAAAGAAAAAAGGGCCTTTGCCTTAGCTTTAAAATGGATTTTAGATACAGCTAAAGCGAAAAAAGGCAAGGGCCTAGCAGAAAAGTTAGCCCTTGAGATAGAAACAGCGGCCAAGGGCGAGGGTGAGGCGATTAAAAAGAGAGACAATGTTCATAAAATGGCTCAAGCCAATAAGGCTTTTGCTTATTTAGCAAGATAATTTATGCCAAGAGAACATCCTTTAGACCTAACCCGCAATATTGGGATTATCGCTCATATTGACGCTGGAAAGACAACAGTTTCAGAGCGAATTTTGTTTTACACGGGCATTTCTCATAAAATAGGCGAAGTTCACGAGGGTGAGGCCACAATGGACTGGATGGAGCAAGAAAAAGAAAGAGGGATCACTATTACAGCGGCCGCTACAACTTGTTTTTGGACACCCAGAGAAGATAATAAAAAGTACTGGATCAACATTATTGACACCCCTGGGCACATTGATTTTACAGCTGAAGTGCAACGGTCTTTGCGGGTTTTAGATGGGGCAGTTGTTGTTTTTGATGGGGTTGCCGGCGTTGAAGCCCAATCAGAAACAGTTTGGAGGCAAGCGGACGGTTATAAAGTGCCTCGGATTTGTTTTATCAATAAAATGGATAGAATGGGTGCTAGTTTTGAAAAGAGCTTAGAGAGTATTTACCAAAAATTAACTAAAAATGCAGTTGCTTTGCAAATTCCTATTGGAGAGGCAGAAGATTTTGAAGGGGTGATTGATTTACTGACTGAAAAAGCAGTTTATTTTTCAGGTGAAAAGGGGGAAGTTATTGAAGAAAAAGAAATTCCAGAAAATTTAAAAGAAAAGGCAAGCAAATGGAGGACCCAAATGATTGAAAAAATAGCTTCAGAAGATAATACTCTTTTAGAGAAGTTTTTAGAAGGTAAAGAAATTTCAATTAAAGAGTTAAAAGATGTTTTAAGAAAAGCAACGATTGCAGTTAAATTAGTGCCTGTGTTAACGGGGAGTGCTTTGAAAAACAAAGGCACTCAAAAAGTTTTAGACGCTGCTTGCTGGTATTTACCCTCACCGCAAGAATTGCTTCCTGTTTCAGGCATTGACCCTGATAATGGACAAATAATAGAAAGAAAACCAAGCGATGGCGAGCCGTTAGCGGCTTTAGTTTTTAAAATAGCGACTGACCCTTATGTGGGCACCTTAGCTTTTTTTAGAGTTTATTCAGGAAAACTTTTAAAGGGCTCTTATGTTTATAACCCCTTAACTAGAGAAAAAGAAAGAATTAGCCGAATTTTAAGAATGCACGCTAATTCAAGAAAAGAAATTGATGAAATTTATGCCGGGGATATTGCAGCTACTGTTGGCTTAAGAAATACAATTACTGGCCATACTCTTTGCGATGAAGAGAAGCCAATTATTTTAGAACAATTAGTTTTCCCAGAGCCCGTTATTTCTATTAGAATTGAGCCAAAAACAAAAGCTGATCAGGAAAAGCTAATTATGGCTTTAAAGAAGCTTTCTGAAGAAGACCCAACCTTTAGGGTTAAAGAAGATGTTGAAACAGGGGAAACAATTATGTCTGGGATGGGAGAATTGCATTTAGATATTTTGGTTGATAGAATGAAAAGAGAGTTTAATGTTGAAGCAAATGTTGGCAAGCCCCAAGTAGCTTATAAGGAAACAATTTTTGGGGAAGCGCAAGCCGAAACAAAATACATTAAACAATCAGGAGGCAAAGGCCAATATGGGCATGTTTATTTAAAAGTTAAACCAAAAGACAGGGGTGAGGGTTATGAGTTTGTTAACCAAATTAAAGGGGGGGCTATTCCTCAAGAATATATCCCAGCTGTTAATAAGGGCATTCAAGAGGCCATGGCAAAAGGTGTTTTAGCTGGTTACCCTTTAGTTGATATAGAGGCCATTTTGTATGATGGTTCATTCCATGAAGTTGATTCTTCAGAAATGGCTTTTAAAATAGCGGGGTCTATGGCTTTACAAGAGGCCGTTAAAAGAGCAAAGATAGGTCTTTTAGAGCCAATTATGAAAATTGAAACAACTATTCCTGAAGAATATTTTGGTGATGTGATTGGTGATTTAAACAGAAGAAGGGGAGTAATTGAAGAAACAACAGAAAGAGTGGGAGCTAGGGTAATTAGGGGCAAAGTACCTTTGTCTGAAATGTTTGGTTACGCAACTTCTTTGCGAAGCTTGACACAGGGCCGAGGAAGCTTTACAATGGAGTTTGAGCGTTATGATAAAACCCCAGAGAATATAACGCAACAAATAATTGAGGGCAGAAGAGTTTAAAAATATGAATTTTAATCAATTTCAAAAATTTATTCCTAAAAATGGTGAAAGAATTATTTTTGTTGAGGAGGGCTCTCCTAAATCAGTTTTAGTTTCTTTTGAGGATTATCAAGAAATGTCAGGAACCAAAGAAGAAAACCAGACAGAGCCAGGCAAAGAAAAAGCAGAACAACCTAAGGAAGAAATTAGCACAAATAATGAAGTAATTCCTGAAGAGGGTTTTACTATGCAAGGCCAAGAAAAAACAGAACTTACCCTAGATGATTTACCTTTTTAAGAAAAAAACCTTGACTTTTTATTTTATTTGCTTATTATTAAGATAAGAGTGTAGATTTTATAATATCTGCAATTTTATTTTTATTAAAAATCCAAAGTTTAAAAACTAAATGTCAAATCAAACTTCAAGCCCCAATGCTAAATGTTTTCATTGGATATTGGGATTTTAAACTTGTTTTGTCATTTTGATTTTATCATTTGGGTTTAAAATTAACAAAAAATATATGGCTGAAAAAGCAAAGTTCGAAAGAACAAAACCACATTTAAATATTGGCACGATTGGTCATGTTGACCACGGCAAAACAACCTTAACTGCCGCTATTTTAAAGTATTCTAAGTTAAAGGGTTGGAAAGCGTCTGATAAGGGCGTTGGTGAAATTGATTCAGCCCCAGAAGAAAAGGAGAGGGGCGTTACTATTAATATTTGTCATACTGAATTTGAATCAGAAAAGAGGCACTATGCTTTGATCGATTGCCCTGGTCATGCTGACTATATTAAAAATATGATTACAGGAGCGGCACAAATGGATGGTGGCATTTTGCTTGTTTCGGCCGCTGAAGGCCCTATGCCTCAAACCAGAGAGCATGTTTTATTAGCTAATCAGGTAGGATTACCTTCTTTAATGATTTTTTTGAATAAAGTTGATCAGGTTGATGACCCAGAAATGATTGAGTTAGTAGAATCAGAATTAAGAGAGCTTTTAAAGAAATATGACTTTCCGGGAGATACCACCCCAATTATCAGGGGTTCAGCTTTGAAGGCCTTAGAAGCTACTTCAGCTGACGATGAGGCGATGAAGCCGATTGCTGAATTAATCAAGGCAGTAGATGAATATATTAAAGAACCACCTCGAAAGATAGATGCGCCCTTCTTAATGGCTGTTGAAGATGTTTTCTCTATTGAAGGCAGGGGCACGGTGGCTACAGGACGAGTTGAAAGAGGTATTATTAAAGCAGGCGAGGAAGTAGCAATCGTAGGCATCAAGGACACAATTAAAACAGTGGCTACTTCAGTTGAAATGTTCCAAAAAACCCTTGATGAAGGCAGGGCAGGTGATAATGTGGGTATTTTGTTAAGAGGTTTAAAGAAAGAAGATATTGAAAGGGGTCAGGTTTTAGCTAAACCTGGATCTGTTACCCCTCATGCTGAATTTGAAGCTGAAATCTATGCCTTAACTAAGGATGAAGGTGGCAGGCACACCCCATTTTTTGCAGGGTATAAACCTCAATTCTTTATTAGAACTTGCGATGTAACTGGTGATGTTATCTTGCCTGAAGGAGTTGAAATGGTGATGCCGGGTGATACCGTGAATGTTACAGTGAAGCTTATTACTCCAGTTGCCTTAGAAGATAAACAGAAATTTGCTATTAGAGAAGGTGGCAGAACTGTCGGGGCTGGTGTGGTGACTAAGATTATTAAATAATTATTAACAAGTTGACTTTAAGTTAACTACCAATCGAATAAATGCCAGAAGAAACTGAAAAAAATAAAGAGAAAGTCAAAGAAACAGAGCACAAACCTGTTTTAAGGATTAAGTTAAGGTCTTATGATAGTAAGGTTATTGACGCTTCATGCCGGCAAATTGCTGAAATTGCTACTAGAGCAGCTGTTGGAATAGTGGGGCCAGTGCCTTTACCAACTGAAATTAAGAAGTATACAGTTAATCGGTCAACCTTTGTTCATAAAGATGCCAGGGAGCAGTTTGAAATGAGGGTGCATAAAAGATTAGTCGAAGTGCGAAGCCCGAATCCAAGGTTTATTGAATCGCTAAGGGACTTGACCCTACCAACGGGAGTAGAAATTGAAATTAAAACCGTTTAAGAGGTAGGACAAGGATAGGACATAAGTAGGACATAAAAAATGTCCATAGGACAGAGGTAGGACATTTAACACAACAATTTTAAGAATATGGTTCAAAGCACTAATGCTTAAAAAACATTAAAGCTTTGAGAGAATTACATTTTTTTCTAAAGAACAGATTACTACTAAAGAGGTGGCTGTAAAATTATTTCGTAGCGAAATTTTAGATTTTCGAGCGAAGCAAGGAAGGTGAGTAAAAAGGTTTGAAGGTGTAGCCATAGCTACATTGAAAAACTTTTTACGAAACCTGACAAAGCTGGAGCCGAAAATATAAAATTACAGCAGAAATAATTTTACAGCCAGCTCTAAAAACACTGGGTAGTTTGCCAGTGTTTTTGTTAGGAGATAAGAAATATGGCTTTTTTAATCGCAAAAAAAATAGAAATGACGCAAACCTTTAATCAAGAAGGGAATGCCGTTCCAGTAACGCTTTTACAAGCAGGGCCTTGCGTTATAACGCAAATAAAAACCAAAGACAAACCCGCCTCCGCTAAAGCTACTGCGGGCAAGGATGGTTATGATGCGGTGCAGCTTGGTTTTTTACAAAAAACAAAGCATTTAAAGAAAACAGATAATAAAAAACCATTTAAACATATTAAAGAATTTAAAGTTGATTTAAAGGAACAACTTGCCAAAAAGATTGATTTAGGTGATGAGTTTAGGGTTGATATTTTTAAAGAGGGCGATCTTGTCCAAGTTGCCGGTATTTCTAAAGGAAAGGGTTTTCAAGGAGGTGTTAAAAGATGGGGTTTTAAAGGCAGAAAC
>PFAX01000023.1 GCA_002773495.1 bacterium (Candidatus Gribaldobacteria) CG10_big_fil_rev_8_21_14_0_10_37_21
CCGTAAAGAAATTCCCCGGCAACCACATTCGTGGAAAGCCACGCAACAATGCGTAAAACACATTAAATCCCTTGCCGGGTGGTGCAATGGTAGCACAGGGGCCTTTGAAGCCCTCAATCTTGGTTCGAGTCCAAGCCCGGCAGCTCGATGAACGAAGGTGAAGAAGATACTGGGCTCAGTAGAGCACAGTGCAAAATTGGAGTTTCTGTAGCCGCAGTTTCAAAAAGCTTGAATTCGCCTCTAGGATAAGATCGCAATCTTACCAAGAAGCGATCATCATTGTAAATCAAGTTTTTTTGTTTTAAAGGGAATAAGTTAAAAATACTTGCTCACTGGGAATTTGCCTCGGTGAGCATTTTTGAATACTCTTCAAAAAAGTTGATGGGTTTTGACCACCACAAAGAAAGCAAAACAGAACTCAAAACACTTAAAGCGAACGCACCTTTATCTGTTTTGCAACCCCGAGAGTTATGTCTCTTTAAAACGAGATGCCTTAAAGCTCTTTCCGCCTTGTTGTTGGTTGTGGGGATGCCTTCAAAGTCAAGACAAGTAAAATACTTGTCTTTGTTTTTTGACAAAGACAATTTAATCCTTTTTAACTTCTCAGGGTCTGCTTGGTTAACTTGGGCAATATGTTCAAGCTTATTCAAAAACAAGGATTTTGTTTTCTGTCTTTGAGGTAAATCAAAGGACTGAGCAATTGATATTTTAAGCTCGTCGTGTAATGTTCGAAGGTCTTGGTATATCTTTAAACACAACCCCCTTTTCTTGTCTGTTAAGGCCTCTGATAAAGCGAGGTTTGATTTTAGACCCAAAGCGATTATTGAACGGCTTAACTTGCAAAGCGTAATATCCCTCTGTTGTTTTTATTTTTGGATTAACTATGGAAATAGTATCTTCAATGTTTTCAATCGCTTCAATTGGATGTCCTGCGGAAATTCTCCCAATAATAGGAATTTCTCGAACAGATTTTATCTTTTTCATTAAAGATATGCCCCGGGTAGAATTTTTAGATTTTAGAATATACCCGCTTGCTTTAAGGGAATCAATATGCTCATGGATAGTAGAAATTGCTTAATCATAACCGAAAAAAAACCGAAAATCAAGGCACAACTTATCCATAGGCATTAAAATAGAAAACACAATAAAGTAATGATGGGCTAACTTTTGTTGTTTTCTATGAAATTTGGTATTATTAATAAAATAAAAGACGAAATAAACAACAATGCAACACTTTGTCTATATCCTTCAATGCAAAGACAAAACCCTTTATGTGGGCTGTACTAACAACCTTGAAAAAAGGGTAAAGCAGCACAATGAATCAAAGAGGGGAGCGCACTATACTAAAATTAGAAGGCCAGTTGTTTTAAAGTATTTTGAAGAATTTAAAACCTTAAGCAAAGCGAGAGCCAGAGAAACTGAAATTAAGCGTTTTTCCCGTAAAGAAAAATTATCTTTACTTTAAAAACTAAAAAATGTTATTGTTAAATTAAGTTAAAATGCTAAATACTATTTTTTTAATTTTAGGGGTTATAGCTGGGGTGCTTTATCTTTGGTTTTTGTTTACTTTAATTTATCATTTGATTCGCTTTAGCATTGGCAATGCCCCTAAAATAATCGCTCTTGTTTTTTTTCTCGGTTCTTTTTGTTTGGTCATTTTAGTTATTGCTTTGTTTTTTAAGATAAACTGGCAAAACTTAAGTGACCTTATTGTACCTATTTTTAAAGTTTTTTAAAAAAACCTTATGTTAAACATTTTTTCTTTATTTTCCCCATCAGGCCTAAGCTTTAAAGGGCAGTTGCCTCAAGAAGAGGTTGTTTTACTTAAAAGAAGGCATTGGTTTTTTTTGGCTTTAAACATTTTTGTTACTTTTCTTTTTACCTTCTTGCCTTTTGTTGTTTATGGTTTGATTTCGCGAACAAGCTGGTTTCAAGTGGCCTCTGATTTATTTTGGTTTTTAACAGCGCTTTATTATTTAATTTTATGGTTTTTGTTTTTTTATAATTTAACGATGTATTTACTTAATATTTTTATTTTAACCAAGCAAAGAATTGTTAAAAGGGAGCAACTTGGTTTTTTCAATTTTAAAGAAGCAACTTTAGAGCTATCTAAAATTCAAGATATTTCGGTTTTACAAAAAGGCATTCTGGCTAACTTATTAAATTATGGCGATTTAGAAATTCAAACAGCGGGTAACCAAAACAAGTTTTTATTTCAACAATTGCCCAACCCAACGGCCCTTAAGCAAGCCATTTTAAACCAATAAATAATAAATAAAATAAAAAATATGAAAAGCCGAAAACCCTCGCAACCTCAAGCAAATAAATAAAAAGCTTTGTTTTTCTTTTAAAAATATAAGCATGTTAAAGAAAGTTTCAATTGTTTTATTGAGTTTAGTTTTGTTGGTTGTTTTGGGGGTGAGTTTCCTTTTTGGATATAATTCAAACAAAGAAAGGTTAGCAAGCAACCTGACGATTAAAAAAGGGCAGAACATTTTACAAACCGCTTTTTTGCTTGAAGAACATGGCTTAATTAAAAATAGGTTTCGTTTTGCTTTAAAGGCCATTTTAAGCCAAGAATATAAAGAAATAAAAGCCGGTACTTACCAGTTTACCAATGAAAACGAAAAAGAGATAATAGATAAAATAAAAGGGGGCAAAGAAACTCTTCTTGAAATTACCATTATTCCAGGCCAAACAACGAAAGATGTCGCTTTTTTACTCCAAGCCCAAGGGCTTGGCAATAGCCAAGATATTTTAGAATTTCTTTTAAGCACAAGCTCTGAAGGGTTTCTTTTCCCAGATACTTACCAAATAGCTTCTCAAGAAGCGCTAGAAAACGTTGTTTTGAGAATGCGCTCTAATTTTAAATTAAAAACCAAAGGCCTCTCTTTTGAAGAAAGGTCTCTTTTAGATACTGTTAAAATGGCTTCTCTTTTAGAAAAAGAAGCTCAAACAGAAGAAGATAAAAGAATAATTGCTGGGATTTTATGGAAAAGGTTAGACAATGGGATTTTGCTTGAGGTTGATAGCGCCTTAAACTATTTTATTGCTTCAGGGGGGCAAACAATAAATTCAAACCCGCTTTTAAAAGAATTAGATTCAAGCTATAATACATACAAGAGAGAGGGCTTGCCCGAAACCCCTATTTGTAACCCATCTTTAGCAAGTATTGAGGCCGCTCTTTTACCTCAAGAAACATCCTATTGGTTTTATTTGTCTTCCAATGAGGGCGAAATTTTTTATGCTAAGACCTTTGATGAACACTTAATTAATAAAGCTAAATACATTTATTAAAATAACAATAAAATATGTTAAATCAAAATGAACTTGCCCCTCAATTTTATGTCAAAGAATCAAAAAGAGGAATGATTCTTAAGGCCTTACTAGCTCTTGTTCTTTTAATAGTGGCTGGTGGGGCTGTTTTTTTTATTTTGCAAAATAAAGAGAATGTTTCTGTGGTTGAAAAATATGATGAACCATGGCGGCTTGTGCCCGAAAAGGTCTCTCGTTCCGGGTATCTTAAAATTAATTTACCTCAAGGGGTGGGTGCCTCAAAAGAAGCGATTAGTTTTGAGCCAAAGATTGAAGGGTCGTGGCAAAATAGGGGGATATCTTTAGTCCCTCAAGCAAAAGCCGCTGATAATTTCTTATTTTTTAAACCAGATAGCCCCCTTGAACTAAACAGGCATTATAGTGTTATTTTAGCCCTTGATGAAAAAACAGAGCTTAAAGCGGACTTTCTTTCCGTTGAAGACCCAAAAATATCTAATATTTTTCCTCTTGAAAATTCAGAAGCCCCTGAAGAATCAAAAATAACGATTACCTTTAACCGCCCGATGGTCCCTTTAACTACTCTCTCACAAGTAGAGCAAAGGGATATTCCAGTTGAAATAACACCCCAAACAGCGGGTAAGTTTAGGTGGCTAAGCACGAATGTTCTTCAATTTGAGCCAAAGGAAAGGTTATTGCGCTCTTGGGATTATACGGTTAAAGTGAAAGCCGGCTTTGCTTCAGAAGATGGTTTAAAGATCGAGGCCAAAACAATTAGCTTTCAGACAAGAAAGTTAAGATACAATCTCGAAGAAAGTTTTTCTTCTGGGGGCTCTTTAGTTTATAGCCAACCCTTAATAATTTCTTTTAATCAGCCAGTTAACTTAGAAAAAACAAAAAGCAAGATATCTCTTTTTGATAAAACAAAAAATCAGAAAAAAGATTTTATTTTAAAATATACCCAAAGAGAAGTTTTAGAAGATTCTTCTCAAATAAAATCCGGGGATAGTTTTTCCTTTCTGCCTAATTTCCTGCAGGCCTTTATTGGGATAGGCGAAAACAAGATGGTAGAAGACAAAACTTCTTTAGCAGTTTATTTGACTCAAGATCAGTTTAAAAGAAAAGAAATTTGGGATACCGAAATAAAATACGAATTAAATATCACAGGGGCCTTCCCAGAAGAGGGGAATATTAACTTAAGCGAACAGAAAAAGATTAGTTTTTCAACAAGTGGGTTAATTAAAGATTGGCAAAGTAAATCCCAAAGAACAAACTACACGGGCATTGACCTTTTTGACCCCCAGGGAGAAATCCAAGTAAGTTTTTTTGAAGAAATTGATTTAGGAAAATCTTCTTTCAAAATCCCTTCAACAGGTAAGGCCACTTATGCTAAAAAATGCGCTGGGGGTTATTTTTCAACGAATTGCCCAAAAGAAGATGATAAAACCATTTTAATTTTTAAGTTTGATCAAGCAGAGTTTCAAGTCGGAGAAACCTTTAAAATAATTTTTGAAAAAATAGTTAACCAAGATGGTCTTCAAATTAATCCAAACCAAATAGTCAAAGAAATTAAGGTTTATCAAGCCCCTAAGATTTATTCTGCTTTTTTGAAAGATTTAACCTCAATGGAGGTTTGTTCAAATAACCCCCTCTTTGGTTTTGAAAAAGCAGAGTTAAAAGAAAAAATAATTTGCAATCTTGATTGCGAGTTATTTTCAATGGAAACTTCTCAGGAAACTTCTCAAAAAATAAAAGAGAGGCTTTCTAATTGTTCAATAGGGCAGTTTTCAACAATAATTAAGGCTGGTTTTATGCCTGAAAAGAATTATCAAATAGAGCTTAAGTTAAAAGACAGTTTTAACCAAGATGTTTCTTTTTCTTTAAAGGCCCTTTCAGGGGAAATGGAGGCAGAAAATGTTTCAATCTTTTCTTTGCAAGAAACATATAATCTAACCACCCCAGACAAAACTAAGCTTTCTTTTGCCGTAAGGAATATAAATTATGTTAATGTTTCAGTTTGTAAAGTAAGTGCCCTTTCTCTTTATGAAAGTTATTTTAACAATGAACAAGGGCTTGCTTGTTTGGAAACAAAAAACTTTAAGCTTGACCTTTCTGATAGATATTGGATTAATAATTATTTTCAAATTGATTTAAAAGATTATTTTTCCCAGGCCTTGGGCAATTATGTTTTAACTTTAAGCCACCCTGCTTATTTAAACTGGGATAAATCTTTGGCCATACTTAAAACCTATGTTTCTGTGACTAATTTAGCTATCGCTGAAAAAAGAATTAATCTTTACAGTGGTTTAGCCAGGCCTGATTACCAAAAATTAACTACCTCTCAAGTAAGCGACCTCTCTAACCTTTACTGGGTAACAGACATTAAAACACAAGAACCCATCAAAGGGGCCTTTGTTGACCTTTACGCAAACGGTATTTTTAAAGAAAGGGCCATAACAAACGAAAGCGGAATTGCTTTTTCTTCACCTCAAGCAGGCCTTGACGCTGTTGTGGTAAATTTTGGCGAAGAAAGCACCCCTATTTTTGGTTGGAGGAATCAGCTTAATTATAGCTCGCAAGCCAATAATGTTTCAAAATTTTATCTTTATTCAGATAAGCCCCTTTACCAGCCAAGCCAAACAGTTAACCTAAAAGGCATTGTGAGGGTTGGCTATGATGGAAATTATCAAATTTTTGATAAAGAATATCTTTTAGAGGTGTTTAGCCCAAAAAATGAAGTTATTTTAAGTAAGCAGGTCTCTTTAAATGCTCTGGGCACTTTTAACGAAGAGTTTAAGATTCCGACCCAAGCCCCTTTAGGCGCTTGGCGAGCTTGCTTAGCTGGAAGTTATAGTTGTTATTATTTTTACCTCCAAGAGTATGTGCCAGCTGCTTTTGAGGTTAAGGCCACTTCTCAAAAAGAAGAATATATTTCAAAAGAAGATGTTAATATAGCAGTTTTAGGTAATTACTATTTTGGCGTTCCTGTTGAGCAAGGTAAAATGGAGTATACTTTAAGCGCCCAAAATTATTATTTTGATAAATATCAAGGCGAATACTATAGTTTTGGTTGTTTTAGCGATGATTATTATGATTACAGGAGATATTACTATGGGGATAAATTTTTAAGCAGGGGGAATGGCTTTTTAAACCAAGATGGAATTGGGGAAATTAATTTTAATTCTGATTTAAAGGTGTTATTAAATCAAGAGGACTGCTTTACAAGTAAAATAATAAAGAGCGACATCACGGTTAAAAACGACCAAGGCCGATCTGTTTCAGCTCAAAACTCTGTGATAGTCCATGCGGGTGAGTTTTATTTAGGGGTTAAAACAACACCTTGGGGGCAAGAAAAGGGAAAGCCCTTAACTGTTAAGGTTAAGGCGGTGGATACAGCGGGCAAAGAAAAACAGGTCAAAGGGGGAGAAGTTGAAATCTATAAGGTTTCTTGGGATTGTTCAAAACGCCAAGAAGGGGGCTCTAATTATAGCTATTCTTGTGAAAAGAATAGAATTGAAAGTAAAAAATTTAATTTTAGCACTAATGCAGAAGGGGATTATCAAAACGAAATTGCTTTAAGCGAAGCAGGTCATTATGAAATTGATGCTTCGGCTAAAGATTCAAAGGGAAATTTAGTTAAATCAAGAACAAGTTTTTATATTTTTGGCCAGGGCCAGGTTTCTATTTTGCCCACCACAGATACTACACTCAACTTAAGGGTTCAAAAAACAGCCCTTAGCCCTAATGAAGAGGGGAACCTTGTGATTGAGTCGCCCTTTGAAAAAGCCAAGGCCTTAATTACGATTGAAAGAGGGGAGGTCTCTAAATATCAAATTGTTGAAATAAGAGGTAATTTATATAATTATACTTTTGAGGCCAAAGAAGAATATGCACCAAATTTCTTTGTTTCGGTTTTGCTTCAGTCGCCAGAAGGGGAAGTAAAGTTTGGCCAAACAGAGTTTACTGTTAATAGCGAGGCCAAAAAGATTTCCGTTGATATCGGAGCCAATAAAAAATATTATTCTCCGGGGGAAGACATTACTTTGGAGATTTTAGCTAAAGACAATTTGGGCAACCCTGTTCAAGGAGAATTTTCTTTAGCGGTTGTTGATTTAAGTGTTTTAGCCTTAAAGGGCAATCCCAAAAAAGACCCCTTTGTTTTCTTTTATGATGGTTTTCCTTTAACAGTGCGCACTTACTCAAACTTAAAAGCTGTTTTAGAACAACTTGATATAGCTGAATCCCCAACAAAAGGGGGAGGGGGCTCTTTAGATAAAGATGGCAAGGCCAGAGGAGAGTTTAAAGAAACTGCTTTTTGGCAAGGCGATATTAAAACAGATACCACAGGCAAGGCGGTTATTTCTTTCAAACTGCCAGACAACCTGACAACTTGGCAAGCAGAGGCCCTGGGCATAACTTCGGATACAAAAGTGGGGGTGGCCTATACCCAGTTTAAAACTCAAAAGGACTTAATGATAACCCCTTTAAAGCCAAGATTTATTTTACCGGGTGATTTTTTTGAAATAGGGGCGCAAGTTTTTAACCAAAGCGCTAAAAGTCAGAAAATAAAAGTTAAATTGGAGGTTAAGGGCCTTGAGCTGGTTAATCAATCAAGAGAACAAACCATTTCCCTTGATACAGGTAAAAATAAAACAGTTTTCTTTAAGGTTAAGTTGCCCGTAGATTTTCAGGGCAACTGGGCTGAATTTTTAATTTCAGCTCAAGGCGCTGGCATTGAGGACATTGTTTTAGGAGCGATTGAAGTAAAACCAAATTTAACTTACGAAACAACCGCCCTTTCAAGCTATACAACAGCAGAAAATATTTTTGAAACAATTTATCTTCCCCAGAACATTTCCCAAGAAAAAGGAGAAATTGAAGTTGGGGTTTCAGCCACTTTAGCTGTTTTTATGACCAATGCCCTTAATGATTTATTGGGCTTTCCTTATGGCTGTTCAGAACAAATTTCAAGTAAGTTAAAATCAATCGCGGTGATTAAGTTAGGGCTTAAGGTGCCAAACTTAGCAGATAAGTTTAATTTAAAACCAATTATTTATAACAACCAAGAGTATACCTTAGACGAAGTTATTAAAATTGGCTTAAGCGAGGTCTATAACTTGCAAAACTTTGACGGGGGGTTTTCTTTCTGGCCAGGAGGTCAGTCAAACATTTCAGCCACTTTAGCTGTTTTAGATATGTTTAATGCTTTAAAGAAAATAGGACAACCCCTCAATCAAAATTCATTTAATCAGGCAGTTAGTTATCTTTTGCAAGAATTAAATAAGAATTTAAGCTCTGAACAAATTATAAGTTATTCTTTAGTTCTTTTAGAGGCCGCTCCTGAAAAAAGTGCTGATTTAGTTCAAAAACTAAATCAGATTATTGCCAATCAAAGTATTCTTAATGACAAGTTAAGCTCTAAGGCCTTAGCTCAATTAGGGGTAATTGTTAATTCTTATTCAGGACTTAACATCATATCAGTAAATAATCTTTTAGACAATCGGATAAATATCGATTCAAGAGGGGCCTTTTTAGAAAAGAATAAAAATCAGGGCTTCTTTTACGAAAACACTGTTTCAAATACCGCCCTTTATTTAAGGGCCTTGGCCTTATCCAAGAGAGACAATTCTCTTTTAGATAGAACAGTTAGGTGGCTCTTTGCTTCGAGGCAAAAGGATGGCTCCTTTGGTTCAACCCAAAACAACTTAGAGGTTATTCAGGCCTTTGTTGAGTTTTTGAAATGGAAAAAAGAAACAGAAGCAGAGTTTGAAGTTAAAGTAAAGCTAAACGAAAAAGAAATTTTAAGTTATGGCTTTAACCAAGAAACCATTCTTGACCAAGTAAGGAAAGTAATTCCAATCCAGGAGCTAAAGCCAGCTGCTTATAATTATCTTGAGTTTAGCAAAGCCAACCAATCTGGCCTTTATTATGATATTGCCTTTAAATATTATCTTTCAGGCAGAGTTGCCCCCAGAGACGAGGGTTTTACGATTGAAAGAAACTTCTTTGCCTTAAGCGACAAAAAGAACGAAAGCCCGCTGGCCAACTTAAAGGTGGGGGAAGTAATTAGGGAACATTTGCAAATTATTGTGCCCCAAGAAAGTTCCTTTGTTTTTATTGAGGACTATATCCCAGCTGGGGTTGAGATAGTTGACCTAAGCTTAAGTACCGAATCAAAGCAATTAAATTTTACTGACAGAGAAGTAAAGTATTTTGAAATTCAGCCCGACTTTAAAGAAATCCGCAACGACAAGGCCTTTATTTCAGCAGGCACGCTGCAAAAAGGTGTTTACGAGTTTGATTATTTTGTCAGGCCATTAATCAAAGGGACATTTTTGAGATTGCCAGCGGTGGTGGCTGAAATGTACCGGCCAGAAAATTTTGGCAGAACTTCAAGCGAACATATTACAATAGAATAAATTATTTTATAAAAAGGTTTTTTAATTTTTCAAAATTATCGTTTTCTAAGCCAAATTCAATTGAATTGTTATCTTGAAATTCCTTGATTAAAGAAAAATCAAACTCTCTTTTTTGGTTATATTTTGAAGTAAACATTAATTCCATAATTTCACTCCAGATAAGGCCGGCCCCTTCTTGCCCTGAAAGCCCTTCTGTTTTTGTGTTATTGGCGTTACCCACCCAAACAGCAACTAAAAAATCAGATGTGTAGCCCACAACCCAGCTGTCTTTATAGTTTTGAGAAGTGCCGGTTTTTAAACCGTAATTTGAGAAAGGTAAGTTAAGCGGGCTTTGGTAAGAAAATTGGTCTTGGCTGGTTTTGCGATCGCTTAAAATTTTGTTTACTAAAGCAATAAATTCTTTATTGGCAACTTTTTGTTCGGTATTTTTTTCGTTTTGGGCAATTTTTAAATTCTTTAAAACACCTTCATTAGGGAAGATAGAAAAAATTCTTGATAGTTCAAGTAAGCTGGTCTCTAATGACCCCAAAGCGATGCCTAATTGGTAACTTTCAATCTTTTGAGTTGTTTGAAGTTTAAGGGTTTTGGTTAAAAAATCAGAAAATTCTTTAACCCCAACAAACTCTAAGGCCTTTAAGGCAACAACATTAATGCTATTACTTAAAGCATAATGAGCTGAAACAAGGCCCCGATATTTGTTGTCATAGTTTTTGGGGTAAAAAGGAAAACCAAACTCTGTGTAATATTTATATTCTTTATCATCAATTAAGGTATAGGGGCGCAGACCTTTTTCAAAGGCCTTTAAATAAATAAAAGGTTTAATCGTCGAGCCAGCCGCTCTTTTGACAGGGGCCATATTAATTTGCATACCTTCTTCAAAAGAAAACGGCTGGGGCGAGCCGATTAAGGCCAGTATCTCGTTTTCAGGCAGTAAAAGAACTACGGCGGCTCCGTTCTTAGCTTTTTTTAAGCTTAAATTCTCAAGATTTCTGTAAATAATTTCTCTTATTTTTTCATTTAAAACCTTATCTAAGGTAAAGCTTGTTACTTCAGGAAATTCATTTAATTCTAAGGTTTCTGGTTTTTGAGAAGTATACTCAAGAAAGTTTTGATAAATTTCTTTTTGGCTTGGCGTATTTTCAGTATTTTTTAGAGTTAAAGGGTTTTGCGAGCTAGGCGAACTTAAAGAGGCCAAAAGAAGCGAGGTTTCTTCTTTAGTTAAAAGGCCAGCTGTTTTTTTAAAATAGGCCTGGCTGGCCGTTTCAAACCCCTGAAGGTTATTGCCCAAGTAAGCCGAGTTAAGATACATTAAAAGAATTTCTTCTTTGCTAAATCTAATTTCTAAAGCTAAAACATAAAAGATTTCTTTGATTTTGTTTTTAAAAGTTCTTTGATTTTCATTTTTTAAAAGGATTTTAGCTGTTTGCTGGGTTAAGGTGCTGGAGCTTGACCTCTTTGAAAGGCCAATGTTTGAAATTAAGTTTTTAAGCATGCTAACAGGATTTAGGCCAAAATGCCAAAAAAACCAGTGATCTTCTTGTTCTAAAACGAGCCCCTTTAACTCTTGAGGTGTTTCAGTTAAATATTGGGAAAAATAACCCTCGCTATTTCTTTTTAAAAAAAAGAGGTCTCCGTTTCTGTCTAATATTTTAGCCGACTCTCTTTTTTGATATTCTACATTAAGTTCTTTGGCCTTAAGGTCTAAAAATCCTAAACAAATAAAAAGGCCTAAAGCTAAAATAAAAATGAGTTGCTTGGTTTTCTTTTGCATTTCCTTATTTTCGCAGTAAAGCTTAACTTTTGCAAGCACGCTTCTTGCTTTTAATTTCCAAAAATATACTTGCTCACTACTCAAAACACTTAAAGCGAACGCGCCTTTGTCTGTTTTGCAACCATCTCTTTAATCCTTTTTAACTTCTCGGGGTCTGCTTGGTTAACTTGGGCAATATGTTCAAGCTTATTCAAAAACAAGGATTTTGTTTTCTGTCTTTGAGGTAAATCAAAGGACTGAGCAATTGATATTTTAAGCTCGTCGTGTAATGTTCGAAGGTCTTGGTATATCTTTAAACACAACCCCCTTTTCTTGTCTGTTAAGGCCTCTGATAAAGCGAGGTAATTTGGTTGTTTCTTTATCGGCCTCTGGGCAAGTGGCAGCCCAAAACCAAGTTGAGATAAAGGCCAAAGAGCCAGGCGAGGTAACCTTTGTTGCGGTAAAAGCGAACCAAGGAGTTAAAAAAGGCGCTTTACTTTTCCAAATTGATCCAACTGTTACTCAAAAAAATCTGCAAAGCGCTCAAATAGGCCTAGAAACAACTCAATTAGAATTAGTTGATTTACTGGCTGGACCCGACGAGCTGGATGTGTTAAAGGCCCAAAATAGCTTAACCCAACAAGAACAAAACATTCAGAAAACAAAGGATAGTATTGAAAAATCGTATGAGGATATTTTCAATGAAGTTTCTGATGTTTTTTTGAATTTGCCTTCAGTGATGACTGACTTTAGAGATACGCTTTATAGCGAGGAGATTGCTAAAAAAGAAAAACTAACTACTTCAGAAAATATTACTACTTTGTATAACAGCTTGCTTTATAGCGACTATGTAAGCAAAGACCACTTAGAGGCGTTCTCTTTAAAAACAGAAAGCTCTTATGCTTTGTCTAAAGCAAAGTATGATTTAGCTTTTGCTAATTATAAAAGTATGAGCCGAGCTTCTTCAAAGCAAGAAAAAGAAGATCTTTTGGCTTTGAATATTGGGGCCGTTCGTTTAATTTCTGATGGCTTAAAAGACACAGCTAACTTATTTGATTACTGGGTTGACCAAAGAACAGCTAAAGGGCTAAGTGTTTTTTCAACGGTAAGTACTTACCAAGACAGCTTGAAGGCAGACATTTCCCAAGTTAATAGCTTTTTAAGTTCTCTTTTATCAGCTCAAAATTCATTGCAAAGCAATAAAGACCAACTTATTAATCAAGAAAGCTCTTTAGAAGAGGCCCAAATTTCTTTTGAACGTTTGAAAGAAGGCGCAACTGACCTTGAAATAAGAACTAAAAAATTGGCCTTAACTCAAAAGCAA
>PFAX01000019.1 GCA_002773495.1 bacterium (Candidatus Gribaldobacteria) CG10_big_fil_rev_8_21_14_0_10_37_21
TTAAATCTATTTTTAATGCTCAAAAATCACAAAATGTATTGACACATTACCTAAGATTCCAGATTTGCCCTTGACATAAGAATAGTTTTGTGCTGTATTAGAAGAGTAAAGAAAAGAGTGCTTGGCTCTTTTCCCGGTTTTTTTTGTTGCTTTAAAGGGGAATAAATGGTGATACTTGCTAAATTGTTTTGTTTTTAGTATGATGAAGCCAAAGAAGATGGAAAATAAAGCAGAAACAAAAGAGATGGCGAAAGAGCCAGAAGAGAAGTTTGTGATTGAAGGGGGGAAGGTTCTTTCAGGTGAGATAGAAGTAAGGGGTTCTAAAAACTCAACAGCCCCGATTTTGGCTGCTTGTTTGTTAACTTGCGAGGAGTGTTTGATTTCTAACTTGCCTTTAGTTCGAGATGTCCTTAATTTTTTAGATATTTTAAAGGAAATGGGCTGTGAGGTTGAATTTGTTGAGGGAAGAAAGGTTAGAATAAAAGCCAAGAATGTTGACCCTAATAAGCTTAATTTTGAAAAATTTTCCATGGCTCGCACTTCTGTGCTTTTAATTGGCCCCTTATTGGCTCGTTTTAATGAATTGAGGGTATCTCGGCCTGGGGGGGATAGAATTGGCCTAAGGCCTATTACAACGCATTTAGAGGCCTTTAAAAAGTTAGCCATAGAAATGGTTGAGAGCAAAGGTTTTTATACTTTTAAAAGAAAGAAGTTAAAACCAGCTGAAATTGCCTTGCCTGAATTTTCAGTTACAGCTACAGAAAATTTACTTTTGATTGCCTCTTTAATTGAAGGCAAAACAACCATTAAGTTAGCCGCCCAAGAGCCCCATGTCTTTGAGCTAATTAATGTTTTAAAGAAAATGGGGGTTAAAATTGAAGGTCAAGGTACGCACACTTTAATTGTTGAGGGGAGGAGCAAGTTAAAAGGGATTAAGGCCGAAATCATCCCCGATTATTTAGAGGCAGGCACTTTTTTAATTTTAGGGATAGCAACTAAAAGCCAAATTACGATTAAAAATGTTATCCCTTGGCATTTGGACTCTTTTTTCTCAAAACTTAAAGAATTAGGTGCTTGTTTTGAGGTTAAGGAAAACTCTTTAACAAGCTTGCCTTCGCCTAATTTAAAGGCCATTCGGGTGCAGGCCTTGCCTTTTCCTGGTTTTCCCACAGACCTTTTGCCTTTAATTGTCCCCTTATTAACGCAAGCAGATGGAAAAAGTTTAATTCATGACCCGCTTTATGAGAATCGTCTTAATTATGTTAACGAATTAAGAAAAATGGGCGCTGACATTGAAATTGTTGACCCTCACCGAGCATTTGTTTTAGGTAAAAAACCTTTAAAAGGGGTCTCAATTGAGTCGTGGGACATCAGGGCAGGGGCGAGTTTGGTTATCGCTGGGTTAATGGCTGGGGGTAAAACAACCCTAAACCACATTAACCAAATTGACCGAGGATACGAGAAATTAGAAGAAAGGTTGCAAAAAATAGGGGCCAATATTAAGAGAGCGTCAGATTAAATTTTATTATTATGTTTAACAGCAAATTAGCCATTGATTTAGGCACATGTAATTGTTTGGTCTTTGTCCCTAAGAAGGGGATTGTTTTAAATGAGCCCTCGGTTGTGGCAGTATCTAAGCCAGAAAATAAGATTTTAGCTGTGGGCATGGAAGCTAAATCAATGATTGGTCGAACCCCTGACAATATTGTTGTTTATAGGCCTTTAAAAGATGGGGTGATCGCTGATTATAAAGTAACAGAAGCGATGATGCGCTATTTTATTAAAAAAAGCAAAAGCAAGTTTGGTTTTTTAAAGCCAGAAATAGTTGTTTCAATTCCGGTCGGGGCTTCTTCAACTGAAAGAAGGGCAGTGATTGAGGCGGCCAAGTCAGCTGGGGCGAGAGAGGCCTATGTAGCTAAAGAACCAATTTTAGCGGCGATTGGCGCTGGTATCCCGATTAACTCAGCTGAAGGTAATATGATTATTGACATTGGCGGAGGCACTGCTGAAATTGCGGTTGTTGCCTTGGGCGGGATCGTTACTTCTTATTCAGTTAGAGCGGCTGGTGACAAAATGGATGAAAAAATAGCTGAATTTATCAAAAAAGAATACAATTTAGCCATCGGGAGCCAAACAGCCGAAGAAATTAAAATTCGAGTTGGCAGGGCATTGCCTTTTAAAAAAGAAGAGACCTTTGAAGTACGAGGCAGGGATTTAATAAAGGGTTTGCCCCGCAATATTAAAATTTCAGCCAATGAAACAGCCAAAGCAGTCGCTCCTGTGTTAGAAAAAATTATTGAGGGCATCAAGCATGTTCTACGAGAGACACCCCCTGAACTTTCAGCTGATATTATGAACAAAGGCATGATTTTATCTGGTGGGGGCGCACTTTTGCGAGCATTAGATCAATTAATCGCTAAATCCACGGGTGTGCCTTGTTTTGTGGCTGACGAACCCCTCTTTTGCGTGGTTAAAGGTACTGGGGTTGTTTTAGAAAACCTTGATATTTACAAGAAAACAATTATGACCAAAAAGTAAGATAATAATTGTAAGATAAATTGAAATAAATAAGGGCTACAGAAATATATCTGTAGCCCTTAAAGTTATATTTTTATTTTTTACTTTATAAAGGCGAGGCCAGGGCTTCGTCTTTTTTATTAGGTAGAATTATGCTAAAATATAGGATATGCAAGAGCAAGTAATCAAGTGGCACAACAAGCAATGGGATTATTTAATGGGAGCGATTAAACAGGGCAAAATGAGCCATAGTTTTGTGTTTTCTGGGCAAAATGGCTTAGGTAAAAAAGAATTAGCCCTCCTGCTTTTGAGGGTGTTGAATAATAAGCAAGAGCTTAAAGTGCCTGATTTAATTGAAGTTGAGCCCAATAAGGGTTTTATTTCAATTGAGCAAATAGAAAACTTGCAAAAAGAGCTGGCCTTAACCCCTTTTCAAGCTAATTTTAAGGCAGTTTTAATCCATAAGGCAGACAAGATGAATAAAGATGCCCAGAATCGGCTTTTAAAGACCCTAGAGAGCCCTAATCAAAAAACGATTTTTATTTTGTTGAGTTCGAAAAAAAATGTTTTATTGAAAACAGTAATATCTCGTTGTCAAGAAATAAAGTTTTTCCCTTTATTTTTTGAAAAAATGGTGGTATTTTTTGAGCAATATAAAAGCCAAGAAAATTTTAAAGAAATTCTTTTTTTAGCCCAAGGTCGACCCCAGATGGCCTTAAGTTTTTTTGAGAATAAAGATCTTTTTGAAAAACAACAAAAAAAGCTTCAGTTTATCGATCAGGTTGTTAAAACTAACTTGCTTTCTAGGTTTAATTTGTCTAAAAAAGTTTTTAAAGAAAGAAAAGACGAAGAAGAAAGTTTTAACTTAAGCGACTTTATTAAAGAATTGATTAGTTTTTTGCGCTGGGGTTTGCTTGCCAGGGAGGGGGTTAAGCAATTTTCAGAGGGGGCTGTTTTGTTTGATTTTTCTGAAAAGTATGATCCGCTGACCTTAAAAAGGGTTTTAGGAAAGGCCGAGGAGTTGCAATTTTTATTTGAAACCTTTAAGATAAATAAAAGGCTGGCTTTTGAAACCCTAATGCTTCAACTGCCCTAAACCTAAATTAGTAAAACTTAACTCAACAGCTCTGGGATATAACTTCAAAGAGTCCAATAAGTGGTTAGACCTTGTGATACTTTTATACTCTTTGAAGTTAATCCCTTCGCTGTTTCGTTAATTTTTTTAAGATTATGGAATTTCAAGAAATAATTAATTCAATCAGGCCCGAGATAGAGATACTTTTAGCTGACTACAAAGCCGAGTTAATGAAATTAAGAACGGGCCGCTTGTCGCCAGCTTTAATTGAAGATATTGAGGCCAATTGTTTTGGCTCTTTGTTGCCCTTAAAGCAAATGGGTAGTATTTCTTCGGTTGGGCAAAGAGAGCTTTTATTTACAACTTGGGACAAGTCGTATGTAGAAGGGGCTGTAGCTGGTATTGAACAAGCGGGCTTGGGCCTTTCAGTTAGGATTGATGGCCCCAACATTTATTTAACAGCACCGGCTTTAACTGAGGACTCAAGAAAAAATTTGGTTTTGGTCTTGAATAAGAAAAAAGAAGAGTTTTTCCAAGAATTAAGACGTTTAAGAGATAAGGTCTGGAAAACTATGCAAGACAAAGGGCAAACTGGTGAGCTAAGAGAAGATGATAAGTTTAAAGGCAGAGACAAGTTAGACGAATTCACCAGAGAACAGCGTGATAAAATGGAAGAGATAGCAATTAACAAGGAGAAAGAAATAATGGCTTAGCAACAGAGCAAGGGGGTTATTTTTTAAGCAGAAACACCCGTCCCCCCGGCACCCTAAGCTTAAAAAATAACCCCCTTGCTTTGTTGCTTTTATAAAGACATGTTGTTAATAACTATTTTTATTGTTTTATTTAGTTTGATTTTATTAACCGCTCTGCATGAGTTAGGGCATTTTTTATTTGCTAAAAAATTCGAGATGAAGGTTGAAGAGTTTGGGGTAGGTTACCCGCCCCGAGTTATTGGCAAGAAAATTAAAGGCACCCTATATTCTTTAAACCTTTTACCTTTTGGTGCTTTTGTTAAAATTAAAGGTGAAGATGGCTCAAAAGATGGCGAGGCAAAACTAAACGATAGCTTTACTTCAAAGCCAATTTGGCAAAGAGCCATTGTTTTGTTTGCTGGAGTCGCTGTTTTTTGGGTGGTTGCTTTTTTAATTTTTACTATTGTTGCAGGCATCTTTGGTATACCCTCCCCCGTACCCGATACAACCGAAATGCCCGGGGCAAAAGTTCAAATTATCGCTGTCATGGCTGACTCTCCCGCCCAAAGGGCTGGCTTAAAACCAGGGGACACTATCTTATCCCTTAAAACAGAAGAAATAGAACTTAAGAAGACAAATAAAACCAATGAAGTTCAAGAATTTATCTTAGAAGCTGGAGAAAAAGAAATTAGCTTTGTAATAGAGAGAAATAACGAACAAATTGAAACTAAAGTAACACCTAAACAAGTCGCTGATTTAGGCCGAGTTGGCGTAGGGGTAAGCTTGGTAAGGGTAGCTGAAATTAAAACTGTTTGGTATAAAGCACCTCTTGAGGGCTTGGTTTTGACAGGTAGATTAACTAAGGCCATTCCTTTGAACCTTTATTTAGCTCTAAAAACAAAAATTACAGGTGGAAAAACAAGCGGGATTGAAATTGTTGGCCCGATTGGTTTTGGCAAAATGTTGGGGCAAAGTTTTGAAAGTGGCTTGGGTAATTTCTTGGTTTTAATGGGGATGATTGCTATTTGGCTGGCTTTATTTAATTTATTTCCGATCCCTGCCTTAGATGGCGGTCGGCTTTTGTTTTTGGGGATTGAGGCCGTCAGAAGAAAGCCAATGAACCAAAAAGTTGAACAAAGTATTAATACTTACTTTTTTTTGGCCTTAATTGGTTTGATGGTTTTACTTTCCATAAAAGATATTATTAATTTATTTTAAAATAAAATGTTACAAAAAGAGTTGTTTACTAAAACAGAGAAACAAAGCCCTAAAGGCGAGGAGAGCAAAAATGCTATTTTATTACAAAGGGCTGGCTATATTGCTAAAGAAATGGCAGGGGTTTACACTTTCTTACCTTTAGGTTTTTTGGTGTTGAAAAAAATAGAGCAGATTATAAGAGAAGAAATGTTAAAATTAGGCGCTTTTGAAATTTTTATGCCTAGTTTAACCTCGGAAAGTTCTTGGGAGAAAACCAAAAGAGCCGAGATGGATGTTTTGTTTCATTTAGAAGGCCGAGATAAGTCAAGGTTGGTTTTAAACCCGACCCACGAAGAAGTGATTACCCCTTTAATGAAAAAATATATTTCTTCTTACAAGGATTTACCAATTTCTACTTTTCAGTTTCAAAATAAGTTTAGAAACGAACCAAGGGCTAAATCAGGTATCTTAAGAACAAGAGAGTTTATGATGAAAGATCTTTATTCTTTTCATCAAAATGAAAATGATTTAGAAAATTTTTACGAGAAGGTAAAAGAGAATTATTTTAATATTTTTGAAAGGGTTGGTTTAAAAGAACAAACTGTTTTAACTTTTGCCTCTGGTGGGGCCTTTAGCAAGTATTCGCATGAGTTTCAAACGATTTGTCAAGCTGGCGAAGATATAATTCACTTGTGCGAAAAGTGTGGCATTGCGATAAATAGTGAAATAATCACTGAACAAAGAACTTGCCCTCAATGCGGCAATTCTTCTTTAGAAGTTAAAAAAGCGGTTGAGGTGGGTAATATCTTTAAATTAAGAACTAAATTTTCCGAGAGTTTTGCTTTAAAATTTAGAACCAAAGAAGGTCAAGACGATTTAGTTGAAATGGGTTGCTATGGAATTGGTTTGGGTAGGTTGATGGGTGTGATTGTTGAAATATACGCTGATGAGCAGGGTTTAGTTTGGCCTAAAGAAGTTGCTCCTTTTAAAGCACATTTACTTTGTTTAGGGGGAGATCAAGAAAGAGTTATGGCTGATAAACTATATAAAGAATTACTTGCTAAAAATCAGGAAGTTTTGTATGATGCAAGAGATGTTTCATCTGGTGAAAAGTTTGCTGATGCTGATTTAATCGGGTTGCCCTTACGGGTTATTCTTAGCGAAAAAACCTTAAGCCAAGACAATGTTGAGATAAAAGAGCGGTTAAGTGAGAAAGGAGAACTTGTCAAAATAAAAGATTTACCTAAGGTTTTGGAGGAATTTTAAAGAAAATATGTTTAACAAATTATTAAGTTATTTTAACGAAGATATTGCGATTGATTTAGGCACGGCCAATTCAGCTGTTTATGTTAGAGGCAGGGGCATTGTTATCAATGAACCCTCGGTTGTGGCGGTTAACCAGAGAACTGGCCAGATTTTAGCTGTGGGAGAGGAAGCTAAAAAAATGGTAGGCAGAACTCCAGCTCATATCCAAGCAGTTAGGCCATTGGTTCGGGGGGTTGTTTCTGATTTTGAGGTAACCGAGCAAATGTTAAAGCATTTTATTGATAAAGCCCATAAAAAGAAGTTTATTTCTTTAGCTTGGCCAAGAGTTATTTTAGGTATACCCTCAAGGGTGACTGAAGTTGAGAAAAAAGCAGTTGAAGATGCCGCTAAGTCAGCAGGGGCGAGAGAAGTTTTTTTAATTGAGCAACCGGTGGCGGCCGCCATTGGGGCCAGGTTGCCTATTCAAGAAGCTAAAGGCAATTTTATTATTGATATTGGCGGGGGCACAACTGACATTGCTGTTTTAAGTTTGGGCGGGATTGTTACAAGCCAAAGTTTAACGATAGCTGGTGATAAGCTCTCTGAAGATATTATTAATTATGTGCAACAAACTTTTAAGCTTTTGATTGGAGAACGTACCGCTGAAGACGCTAAAATAGCTATTGGTCAAGCCATTTCATTTAAAGAAAAGAAAGAATTTCCACTGCGGGGTAGAAACTTGGTGACGGGTTTGCCTGAAGAGGTTATTGTCAATTCCGAAGATATAAGGCATGCGATGCAGGGCTCATTAGATCAAATCGTTGAAGCTGTTAAACAAACCATTGAATCAACCCCGCCTGAAATTTTAGCTGATGTAATGACAAATGGCATTCATTTGGTTGGCGGCGGGGCTTTACTTAAGGGGCTTGATATTTTATTAGCTGAAAATACTAAAATGAGGGTGCAAATTATTGAAGACCCTCTAACAGCTGTGGTTCGGGGCGGGGGGATAGTGCTTGAAAACTTAGATGAACTCAAAGAGGTTTTAGCTGATATCCAAAGCACAGACACGCCTAGATAACATGTAAAATGTCAAATATAAAATGTTATGATTTCAAAGGAAGATGTTAAAAAAATAACTGATCTAGCTCGGCTACGTCTTTCAGAAGAAGAAATAGCTAAAATGCAAAAGGACTTAGCTGAGATTTTAGAATACATTAACCTTTTAAATAAAGCTGATGTTTCTTTAGTTAAGGCCTCTTTTGGCTCTAAGAATAAAGAGAATTTTTTAAGGCCTGATAAAGTGCAAAGCATTTCAGAAGGAACAAGGCAAGACATTCTTGGTCAGTTTTCTGAAAAACAAGGCGATTATCTTAAGGTTAAAAAAATATTAACATGATAAAAGATAATTTTACTATTAAAAAAATTCAAGAGGGCTTAAAATGTAAAGATTTTTCAGCGGTTGAATTAGCCAAAAAATATTTGAAAGTTATTGAAGAAAAAGATAAAGATATCCATGCTTTTTTGGAAGTTTCGGAAAATATGGCTTTAAAGCAAGCTCAAGAGGTTGACGAAAAAATAGCTAAGCAAGAAAAATTAACACTTTTAGCTGGCGTGCCTTGTTCGGTAAAAGATGCTATAATGGTAGAAGGATTGAAATGTACGGCTGGTTCAAAGATGCTTAAAAATTACAAAGCGGTTTATTCAGCCACTTCAGTTAAAAAAATAGTTGAGCAAGGTGCTCTTATTTTAGGTAAAACAAACTTAGACGAGTTTGCGATGGGTTCTTCCACAGAACATTCTGCTTTTGGCCCCACAAAAAATCCTTGGGATTTAACTCGAGTGCCTGGAGGCACTTCAGGTGGGTCGGTTGCTTCGGTTTCAGCTGGCGAAAACATTTTTTCTTTGGGGTCTGATACAGGTGGAAGTATCCGCCAGCCAGCTAGTTTTTGCGGCGTGGTTGGCTTAAAGCCAACCTATGGCGCTGTTTCAAGGTATGGTTTGATTGCTCATGGTTCATCTTTAGAACAAATAGGCGCAATAGCTAATAATGTTGAAGATTGCCAAACAGTTTTTAATACCATTAAAGGAAAAGATGAAAAAGATGCCACCTCGGTTGCCTTGTCTTTCCCAACTACCAACCTGCCTACCGGCAGGCAGGTGGCAGGCAGGACTACCAATTATAAGATAGGGATACCGAGGGAGTATTTTGGAGAAGGGTTAGACGAGGAGGTCAAAGAAAGTGTTTTAAAGGCAGTTAAGGGCTTAGAAGAACAGGGTTGCCAGGTGAAAGAAGTTTCCTTGCCTCATGCTGTCTATGCTTTGGCTTGCTACTATATTATTTCAACTTCAGAGGCGTCAGCTAACTTAGCTAGATATGACGGGGTAAGATACGGGCATAGAGCGAAAAGTCAAAAGCAAAAAGCGAATAGCTTATTAGAAGATTATATAGCAGATAGGAGCGAGGGTTTTGGTAGTGAAGTTAAGCGAAGGATAATTTTGGGGACGTTTTGTTTATCATCTGGTTATTATGATGCTTATTATCAAAAAGCTCAAAAAGTTAGAGAGTTAATTAAACAAGATTTTGCTTTGGCTTTTGAAAAAGTTGACCTACTAATAACGCCAACTTCACCTTTTTGTGCTTTTAAACTAGGTGAGAAGTTAGATGACCCCTTGCAAATGTATTTAGCTGATATTTATACTGTTTCAATTAATTTAGCTGGTTTACCGGCCTTATCAATGCCGTGCGGCTTAAATAAAGAAAAACTGCCGATTGGTTTGCAAATTATTGGCCCACATTTTACTGAAAATAAGATTTTTGACTTAGCAAAAAAAACCGAAATAACTTTAGAAAAATAAACTTAGAAAATGATTAAAAATCAAACTAAGATGACGAATTAAGAAATTATTTTTTCATTTTGGTATAAGTTTTGTCATTTTGACCTATTGTGCCTGATTTTATTGACTTAACAACCCCAGGTGGGGGAATAAACGAGCAAAACCTGCAAACAGCGGTTTCGGGGCTAAGAGGGGAACTGGATTTTTTGGTTTCAAAACAACTTCAAGATAAGCTTTTTTGGTACAAGTGGAGTTCTATTTTTGTTTCTATTTTGTTTTTAGTTTTAATTTTTGCTATTTTAAAAAAAGATGGCTTTGATTTTTTTGTTTCAACTTCTGGCGATGAGATTCAAGACCGCAAAAGTTATAAGGACTTAGGTCTTAAAAAAGCTCAAAAGCAATGGCAAAAGATAAAGTTAAGGTTTCAAAAGCCGTCTGAGTCCTATTTAAAACTAGGCCTGATTGAAGCCGAGAACTTTTTAGATGAGGTTCTAAAACGAATGGGCTTAGGGGGTGAGGATTTAGAGCAACGGTTAAAGCACCTGAAAGAAGGGGATGTGCCAAGTATTGTTCGGTTAATGGAGGCGCATCAAACTTGTCAAGACATTATCCGTGACCCTGATTATAAGATTTCTAAAGAAGAGGCCTTAAGTAAATTTAATATCTTTGAAAATTCGTTACAGGCCTTAAACTCCTTGTAATTTGTCATTTTTTAGGTTAAGATAAAAGATATAAAATTTTTATGCCTGCTAAATATAAGTTTGCTAAAAATGAAATTGAGGAAATGAAGGCGATGCATTTAGATCCAAAAATTAAAATAGATAAAATTTGTAAAAAATTTAGAGTTAGCGATGACACCGTAGCAAGAGCAATGAGAAGATATGGCGTTCCTATGAGAGTTACGGTATCAACCGATGTGCATTACTGGGATAGGAGCTATCGCAATAATTCTCCTGGTAATTTAGTTTTGCTTTGCCCTAACCATCACAGAGAGGCTTATTTGGGCATTATTACTAAAGATAATTTTAAAGAAGTAAAAAAGAAAAATTTGCGGGGTGGACCAGTAGTAGGTTGCTAGGCTCATAACCTAGAGACTCCCGTGCAATTCGGGACCCCGCGACTATTATTAATCTACGAAAAATTATCAATTGTTATTTTGGTGTGGTTTTGCGTGTAATTTTTCAATAAGCCGACGTAGCTCAGTTGGCTGAAACGCCAATGTCTTGGCGTTTCAGGGGTTTTTAGGCAAATGTTTCATTTGCCGTTAAAAAC
>PFAX01000020.1:0-4141 GCA_002773495.1 bacterium (Candidatus Gribaldobacteria) CG10_big_fil_rev_8_21_14_0_10_37_21
TTCTCAAGGTAGGCGATGGTCGCGGTCGCCAGGGTTGAAGTGGCGTCAAAAAATGTAGTGTCTCTGAAATGCGCGCCTTGCGTGTTTTCTAAGTAGGCGATGGTGGCTGTGGCTAAAGTTGTTGTGCCAATATGCTCAATGAGCCCGCCAGCTAAAGTTATAGTTGAAGAAGAATACAAACCAATATTGCCTGAAGTGTCAATGGCTAAACGAACTGTTTCGCCCTGATATAAGCTATATGCTGAGGTGGTCGCGAACTTGTGGGTTAAGTCGCCTGTGGCTATTTGGGTTATGTTGCCCGAAGCATCCGAGGCGATTGTCAAAGCGGTTGTTGAGCCATAGGCCAAATTAAATTGCGGGGTTGAGGTTGAAGTTAAAGTTAAAACCCCAGCATTAGTTAATTCAAATAAAGTGTTACCAAAACCCTTAAAAGCGACAATGCTGCCGGTGCCAGTTTGGTCAACCGACAAAGCAGCCGCCGAAGAACTTGCTGTAAAGGCGACTGCTCCCGAGTAACCAGCACCTCCGCCAACGGTTAAAGTGCCAGCGATTGCCATATCGCCCGACAAATCAAAATTGCCTCCCGCTGTTATGTTGCCAGTAGTGTCAAAGTTGCCTTGCGAGTCAATCACTAATTGGTTAGCAGTTGATGTGCCAACTGTCAAACCCTTTAACAAAGTTAAATAATTAGTTAAGTTGACTGGGCCAATAAAGTCAGAGCTGGCGTGGACTGTTAAAGTGTTGTTGTCAGTTGAGCCGACAGTTAAAGAGTTGCCCACCCCAAGGTCATTGATGCCAGCTGTGCCTGAAACATTTAAACTTGACAAAACCGCGTTGCCTGTTATTTCTAAGCCGGGCGAAGAAATATAGACGGGGGAAGTGTTAACAGAACTGGGCGTGGCTGGGGGGCGGGCTTGCAATTTGCCGAATAAATCCCGCAGGTTGTTTATGTCGCCTTGCCAATTAGCGATTTGGTTTTGCAACTTTATGTTGCTTTCTTCTAATAAAACCAACCGTGTGTTATCAATTGTAAAAACCTGCTTAATTGTCTCAACTTGCTTGATTGGCTGATAAACAACTTCTTCTTTTAAAAGAGGGTTTTCGTTATTAGTTATTAATTCTGGTTGGTAAACAAATAAATTCTGTTGCTCTTCATCTCTAAGCCAAGGCGACAAAGCAAACCTTGCGCCCTCAACAACATTATCTTTAATATTTAAAACGAGGTTTTTAGTTGCGTCAAAAAACCCGGCGATAAAACCAGTGAATTTTTCCCAGCCAACACTCCCCTGCCCCAAGGCCTCATTGGCAATGCCTGAAGCTCCCTCTGTTAAAAAGTTTGTTTTTTCTTGGGTTTCTCCAAGGGCATTTTTTATTTTTTGGGTTAAAAGTTGAAAGTCCCTTTCTTGCTGTCTTTGGGCTTGCTCTTTTTGCTCTTTAATTGTTTCTTGTTCAACGTTATATTTCAAAATTTGAAAACTACCCACAAAGAAGTCCCTGGTAAAAACAAAAAAGTTTTTTAGATACTTAGGCACTTGCGGAGTTTGTTCAACATAACAAACCGCTTTTTTAGCAATCGCACTGGCTGATTCTTGTAAAGAAAAGGCGATGCCTTGGCTACTTTGGGCTAATTGCTCAAAAAACTCACTAACTCTTTTTGAGGGTTCAGCAATAAAACCCTGAAGGGTTTCTCCTGAAGATAAAACTAAGTCGCTTGTTTTGAAAGATATTTTTTTAATTAGTTGCCCTGATTGTTTAACGGTATAAAAAGCACCTTTCGTTGAAATCTCGCTAAATGACAAAAAGGCCTGGTTGGCATATTGGGCCTTGGCTTTAATTTGCTGGGCAAACTCTAAAATATTTTGGGGGGCTTCAAAACCCTCTTGAGCTAATTCAATTACTACTTGTGAAAGCAAGGCCTCTGTTTTTTGTGCCACCTTAGTTAATTGGGGTTGAAAAACTTGGTAGCCAAATGAAACGCCCACTAAACCAAATACCAAAACAGTGGCTACAGCGATGGCTTTTAGGCGGGGCTTAGTAAAGACCTGACTAAAAATTGTTAAAACCGGCTGAAAATTAGGTTGCCATTTTGTTTTTAAATCCTCTGAAGAATGAATGCCTACCCCCGCTGATTTTTCATCTTCAAGGTTTGCTTTTTCGCTTTCATTTTTTTGGGCAGTGGAGTCGTTGCTATGGCCATTACCATGGCCGTTCCCATTAGTTCTGTTGTTGTTATAATCATTGACTTGGGCTAAATACTCGTCAACCCACTGCTTGGTTGTTACCCAATTTCGGCCCATTTTAATTGCTTGCAATTTACCCTGCCTAGCTCTTAAGCTCAAATATTCCTGGCTGTAAATTTTGCAATAATTTGCTGCCTCTTGTAACGAAATAAACTCGGTTTGTTCTTCAACCGATACTTGATTTTGGCTTGATTTTACAGGCCCATTCTGTTTTTTTAGTTTGCCCCCAAGGCGCATAATTTAAAGTGACAATTAAGAGTTAATATGTATTATATATATTATCGCTTATCCGATACCCCCAGTCAAGCCCTATCTATCCCCTCTTGTGGATAACTTTTAACCTATTCTTCTCGAAGGAGCTAAGCTCCTTCGGATTATTTTGACCTGGCTTAGTCAGGTTAAAACTGCCTACTAATTTAAAAATTGGTTTCTTAAAAATACTTTCTAAAAGAGGATCCTTTTTAGCTCTTTTTACTTGAAAGCTCTTCTCTGTTAAAAGGATAAAACTTAACTCTCTTTTTGTTTGTTTGCTTAGCTCCTTTATTTTTTCATCTAAAACTAACTTCTCAATACTCCCAACAATTAAAAGTTCAACTTCTCCCTTGCTTAACCTATTTCTGGCCGAATTCCCAAAAGCAAAAGCAAAAGCCACCTTCTTTTCTTTTTTAAGCATATAAAAAAACTCACGAATTAAACCCAAAGCAGAGTTTTCAGCAAAAATAATTCTTTGGTATTCCTTAAAAAACTTAAACTTAACATTTAATTGAAAAAATCTTTCCTTGCCTTGGAACTTATCTATCAAAACACCTTCTTTCTTAAGCTCGAGAAGTTTTTTATGCGTATTGGAAGGATCTTCGTTAATTAGGCGGGCTATTTCGTTAATATAAAAAAACTGTTTCTCATTTTGAAACATTAAATAAAGTATTTTTTGACTAATTCTTGACTTTAAAAAAAGCACGAGTTTTAATTTGACTTTATTGAAGGCCTGAGGATATTTTTTTAACTATAGTTATGGTAAAAATCTACCACAACCAAACGAAAAATTAACTATCCTTTATTTATTATCGCTTATCCGATACAACTCGTCAAGCCCTTTAAATAACCCCTTCTGTGGATAACTTTTAACCTATTCTTCTCGAAAGAACTCTCAAAGGAGCTTAGCTCCTTCGGATTGTCTTTTGAGATACCCAAGGCGCAAAGACGCTCTTTATAGTATGTCTTATTATTAAAATCACGCAGGCAGTCAAAGAACTTCCAGTGGTCATTGCCATCAAGAAAAACATCCCGCTTATCAACACCACGATTATAAATATGATAATACTCATTGTTTTCAAAATCTATTTTTCGCATATTTTTATTTCTTTAGTAAACCTAACTAAGTTAAGTTCAAGGTAAAGATAGCAAATTTTAAAGAAAATAGCAATTTTTTGGCTAATTATTAGCTATCCGATATGCCAATGTTTCAAGCTCTGCTTAGCTATGAAGCTCTTTTTCTTATTTCGCCCGACATATCACCTATTCTATCCGATACTTACTATATAGAATAAAGATATTGCTAAAATGTGAAACTTTTTGCTCAGAGGCGAAGATTCAAAGGTATTGCCCGACCTGTCCGCCGAAGGTCGCCTGAAGCAACGCGAAAGAAGAAGGACAAGTGGGTTTATGCCTTTAGCACAAGAGTCATTCGGGGGTGAGGTTCTCAACTACTACCACAGGGCAAATTAAACTCCCCAAAAATGGGGAGTTTAATTTGCTCGGAGGCTTGGAGTCGGACCAAGATTAACGCGTCCAGAGCGCGACGTCCTACCATTAGACGACCTCCGAAGATTAAATTGTTTTACGCAAAGCTAAGTGGTTACCTACGGACATGGTTGCCTGGGTTTTTAACGGAAAATGAAACA
>PFAX01000020.1:4193-14826 GCA_002773495.1 bacterium (Candidatus Gribaldobacteria) CG10_big_fil_rev_8_21_14_0_10_37_21
TGGGGGCCTTTTTTGCTATATCTTAAGGTATTTACGCACAGCAAACCAAGACGAAATTAGAGCCACAGCCAAAGCAAAACCAAGTTGCATCAAACCAAGGATAATCCCCTTCTGGATAACCAAAGAGTTTAACAAATCAAAATCAAGCAGTAAAGGCCTTAGCTGGCTATTCAAAAATAAAACTAAACTTATAAATAAAACATCAAAAACTATAAGCGACGTTAAAACATACAAAACCGCTTGGGCTAAAAATGGCCCGCGAATAAACCAATTATCAGCACCGACTAATTTGCGTGTGGTTATCTCTCTTTTCAAAGAAAAGATAGACAATTTAATCGTGTTAAAAGTTATCAAAGAGGCCAACAAAGCAAAAAAGATGGTTAAACCCAAGCCAGCTTTTTTAATATTAGAGATAACAGCGAACAACCTTTCAATGACAAGTTTGTTTCGATTGTAAGATACCTTTTCAACTAAATCAACCAAGGGGGCTACCTCAAAAAAATCAGCGATATATTTATAATGATCTGGGCTGAAAGCTGAAATATTTAAAGAAGAAAAGAAGGGGTTGTCGCTGACTTGTTCTAACGCTTCAAGGTAAGTTGGATCATTTTGGTGTTTTAAAATAAAAATATTCTGAGCTTCTTCTCTTGAAACATAGTCAACTTTTTTAACTTTATCAACTATCCCTTCCAGCTCGTTTTTAATTTCTAAAACCTTGGCCTCTTCAACGTTTTGTTTAAAATAGACCGAAATATCAACTTTTTCTTGGGTTTGCGAAATCAAAAAATTACTAAACTCGTTGAATAAAAACAAAAAAGTTGTAGTAAAGACTAAAACAAATAAAATAAAAACAACTTGAGCGGTTAACGCCTTGCTTCTGTAAAAGCCCTGCCAGCCGAATTTTAAAACTCGTTTAAATGTTAATAGCATAATTATTGATGTAAAATATTTAATGACAAAATCCGAATGACGAACAAATAACAAAACCCAAATAACTAATGCCTTGAATTTGTCATTCTAGTTTTGTTATTCGTCATTTCACAATAAGAATTTGCCTTTGGGGTCATCACGAATTATTTTGCCTTCTTCTAAAGTTAAAACCCGCTTTTTTAAGCTATTGATAATTTCTTTGTTGTGGGTAAAGAGCAAAACGGTTGTGCCCATTTGGTGAATTTTCGTTAAAAGGTTAACTACCTCGTAAGTATTATACGGGTCAAGGTTGCCAGTTGGCTCGTCAGCGATTATTAATTCGGGGCGATGAATAAGTGCCCGAGCTATAGCTAAACGTTGCTGCTCGCCCCCAGAAAGCTCTAAGGGGAACATGTCAAGTTTTTCTTCTAGCCCCACTATTCCTAAAACCTTTAAAACATCTGTTTCAATTGATTCGTCAGAGGCGCCTAAAATTTGTAAAATATACTCCAGATTTTCTTGAACGGTTTTGTCGCAAAGTAATTTGTAGTCCTGGTAAACAACTCCGATTTTTCTTCTTAATTTTTGCAAGTCAGCTGGATGCAAACTATGGATGTCTTCGCCTTGAAAAACTACCCTGCCTGAAGTTGGCCTGTATTCAGCGATTAAAATTTTAGCCAAGGTTGTTTTGCCCGCCCCCGACTTTCCGACAAACGAAACAAACTCCCCTTCTTTTACTTCAAAGGAGACCTCGTTCAATGCCCGAACTTCCCTGCCCTTACACTGGAATACTTTTGTAATGTTTTTAAAAGATAACATAAACTAATACCTAATTTAAATTCTAAATTCTAATATCTAAACTCTAAACAAATTCAAATATCTAATTTTCAAAACCTGTCTGTCGATAGGCAGGATTCAAAACGAATTCCTTAAAGGGTTTTTGTTTCGGTCATTTGAATTTTGGTCATTTGAGGTTGTTTAGGATTTAGGGTTTAAGATTTTGATTATAGGCCTATCTCTGCTTCAACAAACTTATCTAAATCGCCTTGCATGACATCATTAATTTGGGGTGTTTCAACTTGGGTTCTTAAGTCCTTAACTAACTGATAGGGCTGAAAAACATAACTTCTAATTTGATGGCCAAACTCAACATTAACCTGCTCGCCTTTTAATTTAGTTTGCTCTTGTTTCATTTCTTGCTCTTTTTTAGTAGCTAACTTGGCTTTGAGCATTTCTAAGGCCACTTCTTTATTTCTGGCTTGCATTCTTTCCATTTGGCAACAAGTAACAATGCCAGTTGGTAAGTGCGTTACCCGAATAGCTGTTTCTCGTTTGTTAACATTTTGCCCCCCCTTACCTTGCGACCTATAAGTATCTACTCTAATATCTTCTGGTTTAATTTCAATATTTTTTAAATCCTCTGTTTCCAGTTTAGGCAGTACCTCAACCTTACAAAAAGAAGTATGCCGTAAATTATTCGCTGAAAACGGCGACATTCTAACTAATCTGTGCACGCCGGTTTCATTTTTTAAAAAACCATAAACATATTTCCCTTTTATTTCAAAAGTAACTTCCTTCCTCCCTGTCCTGCCATCGGGCCCGCCCCCTTCAGAAAAACTTTCGCTTAAAATTTTAAAGCCATAGCCCTTTTTTTGGCAATATCTTTGATACATTTCCAAAAGCATTAAACACCAATCCTCGGCTTCCCTACCCCCAGCGCCTGATTGAATAGTTGTAATGGCAGAGAGCTTGTCATACTCCCCTTTTAAAAGCATGCATAAACTTGTTTGGTTGATTTCTTTTTCAAGACGAGTTAGCTTTTCTTCTATTTCTTTAATTTCAGGTGCTTCCTCTTGGGTATCTTTTAAAAGCAAAAGCAAATCCCTTAAATCAGTCAAATCCTTTTTTAAAATAGCGAACGAAGTGGCCTCTTCTTTTAAGTTAGATAGCTCTTGCGATATAACAGCTGCTCTTTGTTGATCATTCCAAAAATCAGGCGAGGCCACTTCTTGTTCTAATTGAGTAATTTTGGGTAAGTCAAAGGCATTGCTCCAAGGGCAGGAGCTTTTTAAAAAGTTCTTCAATTTTCTCGTTTAACTCTTTCATCTTTTATATTTTAGCTTAAAAAATAAAAAACCGCAAGCTTTAAAAAACAATTATTAAACCTGCGATCGCGTAGGTTTAATAATAAAAACCTTAAAAATAAAAACGGAGCCGGAGGCGAGAATCGAACTCGCAACCTCTCGCTTACGAAGCGATTGCTCTACCCTTAAAGCTACTCCGGCTAAAATGACAATGTCTTGTCGTTTCAGGGGTTTTTAGGTAAATGTTTCATTTGCCGTAAAAAACCCGGGGTGTATTCTGCCTTGAGCGGGTGAGCGGAGTCGAACCGCCGTTTATTCCTTGGGAAGGAATCATAATAACCGTTATACGACACCCGCAAAATGTATTATCGCCTATTTTATCTTCGTCAATATCCAATACCAAAAGTCCTTGCTTTCAAGTTCCATTTTAATAGAACTAGTTGAATTGTCAACTATCGGGAATGCGACAACTTGCTCGCCCGGTTTTTTATAGTTTAATTCATCTCTAGCTATTTTTTCTAAATAAAACGAAGAGGTGGCTTGACTTATTTTCCCCTCAAGAATTCCTTTTTCTTGAGAAATTTTAGCTGTTTTTTCTTTAAAAATCTCTAAGGCCTCTTTTAGGTTATTGGCTTTTTTAAAAATAGAAAAATTAGCCACACTAAAAAAAACTAAAGCTATCAATAAAGCTAAAGCAAAGAAAAAATGCTTTAGGTTACGTTTTTCTCTTGTTTTCATAAGGTTAAACAAACAAAGGCCAAAGCAAAGAAAAAAGCATACTAAAGGCCACGATAGAAATTGTAATTATCCAAATTATTTTTATCGTTTTGTGCATATTTAATATTTAACATAAATCTCGACGATCGTCACAATTTGTGTTAATTCAATTTTTTGTCTAAACTAACTTATCTCAACGCTTCTAAGAAACTAGTAGCAGGGATCGACACTTTCCCTTTGCTCTTTAACTCTTTCTTGCCTTTTTTCTGCCTTTCTAAAACCTTTCTTTTCCTAGTGACATCACCCCCGTAAAGTGATGAGGTCACATCTTTGCGAAATGATTTGAGGGTTTCTCTAGCAATTATCTTCCCTGAAATAGTTGCTTGCAAAGCCACGGAAAATTGTTGCACGGGTAAAATATCTTTAAGTTTGCCTAAAAATTTCTTTGATTCAGTGAAGGCCTTGTACTCAGGCAAAATTCTTGAAAAAGCATCTTCTTTATTCCCCGCGATGAAAATATCTACCTTAACTAATTTGGCTGATTCAAAACCGGCTTCTTTAAAGCTAAACGAAGCAAAGCCAGAACTGACATTTTTTAAGGCCTCGTAAAAATTACCTGAAATAATTTCTCGTAAGGGTGCTAAGGCAATAAAAAGGGATTTGTTTTCCGTGAAGGCCTTTGTTTGAGTAAGGATGGCCTCAAAGCTTTGCAAGCATTTAAAAACAGGGCTATAGTATTGATTCGGGCAAATGATTTCCATTTCAACAAAGGGCTCTTTGGTGGTTAAAATATTAGCTGGCTCGGGCCAATTAGCGGGTGAGGAAATTAAACTCTTGGCCCCGTTCTTTAAGTGTACCTCAAAAACAACTTGCGGGGAAGTAGCCGCTAAGTCCATGCCATATTCGGCTTCTAAACGTTTAATGGTAATTTCAGCGTGCAAGGTGCCTAAAAAACCAATCCGAAAACCCCGACCTAAGGCCATTTTTGATTCAATTTCAAATTTTAAGGCCGGATCATTTAGTTTTAATTTTAATAAGCCCTCCTTGAGTAGATCAAAATTATCAGCTGAAGCTGGGTATAAACTTAAATACAAAACCGGCTGGGGCTCCTTGTATCCTGGAAGAGGACTAACACACCTCGAAAAAGATTGGCTACTTTCTGGGGCGGTTTTTTCTTGGCTGTTTTTTATATTTGCCATTTGCCGTTTGCTATTTGCAATCGTTATAGTGTCCCCTACTTTAACCTTACCCGGTTCTTTAATGCCTGTTTTTAAATAACCGACTTCACCAGCTTTTAATTCTTCACTAGCTTTTAAAGTTGGGGTAAAATAGCCTACTTCCTTTATTTGGCATTCTTTATTTTCAACCATTAATAAAAGCTTATCTCCTCTTTTAACTCTGCCTTGAAAAACCCGAACATAAGCCACCACCCCAGAAAAAGAATCATATTTTGAATCAAAGACAAGTGCCTGCAAGGGGGCTTCGCTTTCTTCTTTGGCTTCGGGAACTTCTTGGACAATCCTCTCTAACAATTCTTCAACCCCAAGGCCTGTTTTACCTGAAACCTCCATAATCTCGTTTTCAGGCAAACCAACTAAAACGGCTAACTCTTTTTTTGTTTCTTTAATCTGGTCAGGGGTGGCAACGTCAACTTTGTTTATAGCCGCTAAAATCTTTAAACCCTGCTTTTTAGCATTTTCGTAGTTAAAAATAGTTTGGGCTTGTACCCCTTTAGTAGCATCAACCAAAAGCAAAGCCCCTTCACAACAGGCCAAGGCGCGGGATATCTCGTACGAGAAATCAATATGCCCTGGGGTGTCAATTAGGTTCAAAATTATAGGACCCATAGGACTGATAGGACTAATAGGTCTTATATTCGGGGGATGATAAAGCATGCGGCAGGGGTGCATTTTAATCGTTATCCCCTTCTCTCTTTCTAAATCCATTGAATCCAAAAACTGCTCTTTGAGTTTGCCTTTTTCAATTGTATGAGTTAATTCTAAAAGCCGGTCAGCTAAAGTTGACTTACCATGATCAATGTGAGCAATTATACAAAAATTTATTATCTTTGGTTTTTCTAGCATACTTTAATTGTTTCGTTTCTAAGGCCTATTCTCTATTTTACTTATCTTTCACTTTGAAACAACTGCTTATCCCAGTAAGGTTAAAGCTTAGCTTTAATTTCGCTTTGCAGGGTGGCTTAGATTTAAAAGTTGACTGTTTCCGATAGTATACAAAAACAGTATAGTATCGGAAACAAGTTGTCAAGCCCAACTTTTACTTAAAACATTTTGGAGACGATCGTTTCCAAAATGTAAAAAATTGAACGATCGTTCAATTTTTTACATTTTTAAAAGTGAATTTTAAGGCAAATTAGAACGCGTGAGGGTTTAAAGCACTTAAATGCCCAGCCCAAAACAAGATAAACAACAAAGCTTAAAAACGATGACAGGCCTACCTGAAAAAACAAACCCAACACTTTATTGGTATTGAAGAATAAATTAAAAAATCGCAAAGCAAAAAACAGGAAAACGCCCATCAATAAATTAGCCAGAATTAAACGGAACCATTTAGGAAAAACCAAAGGTATTTTTAAACCCTTAATCTTTTTCTTTAAAAGTAAATAAAGCAAAAATGTTTGGAGAATGGTTGAGGTTGTCAAAGCAATGGGCAAGGCCAAAACAGCCACGCTTTTTAAATTTTGTAGCTTTAAAAAAGAAATTAAAAATTGAATAAAGAAGTTATCCCCTCTTAAAACACTAATAAGCCAAAAAGAAAGCCCCAAGTTAAGAACAATGCAAATAAGCGAAATAATAACTGGGGTTTTGGTGTTTTTTAAAGCGTAAAATACTCGAGATAAAAAAGGGATTAAACAAGAAGCGAAAATAGAAAAACACAAAATACCAACGCTAGCTGCAGTAAGCCTTGTTAAGTCCCAAGAAAAATAACCTTCCCCTAAGATTCGTGTGCCATATAAAAGCCGGACAATTTGTGCCCTTAATAAAAACATTAAAACAGATAAAGGCAAAGCAAAAAATAAAATATCAGAAAAGGTTTTTTTAAAACTCTTTAAAAAGTTTTCTTCTTCTTTTTGGGCAAAGCATTTAGAAAGCTGGGGGAAAACAGCCACCGCAAACGAAATGCCAATCAGGCCCATAGGCACCCCATAAATATCATTAGCAAAGCTAAAGGCCAAGATACTGCCTGCGGGCAATAAAGAAGCCAAACCAGTGATTATAAGCAAATTGAGATAATAACCAGCACTCCCGATAGCTCTGGGGATTGTCATTGTCAAGATTTTATACAAACCCTTTGATTTTAAATTAAAAACTGGCCTTAGTGTCATACCTGTTTTGAAAAATGAAGGCAGTTGAATCAACAAATGAGCCACAGCGCCAGCCACCACCCCAAAAGCTAAACCCAATAACCCAAAACGTTTAGAAAAGAATAAAATGCCCGAGATGATGCCTAAGTTATAAAAAATGGGAGCTAATGAGTAAGCCAAAAAGAAATCAAAGTATTGCAAAACACTTGAAACAATGGCCGAGGCACCAAGAACAATCGGGCTTAAAAGCATCACTCGCATTAGGTCTGTTGTTTGTGCCTTTTGAAATATTGAAAACCCAGGAAAAGCTAAGTTAACAATTTTAGATGAAAAAATAAGCATCACAAACGAAAGCAACGAAAGCCCTAAAACAAAAGTAAAGAAAACATTTTGGGTTAGTTTCTTGGCCTCCTCTTTGTTTTCTTTAAAATAATGCGAAAACACTGGCAAGAAGGCAGCTGTTATCCCGCCAGTAATTAAAATCCCGTAAACCAAATCAGGAATACGGAAGCTGGCTAAATAAACATCAACTTGTTCTGGGGGGAAGATATTGCCTAAAAAGTTATTCCTTAAAATACCCAAAAAACGGCTGACAATAGTTGACAAGGCCAAAATTAAAGCGGCAAACGAAACGGTCTTAGTTTTTGAATGAAAAATCTTGTTTAACATCTAACCTTTAACTATATTTATTTAGTGTGATCGCACGGGATGTGTGAGGTTTTATTTTTGAGGTGAACTTGACTTAGACAAGTTCATACCCTATTTTACCTTTATTCGCCCAAAAGTCAAAACCCCCGCAACAAGTGGTCTTTTATCAAATTATTTTATCGATAAATATCTTTACGATGTCCTACCCTAATCAACTTAATTGAGAATTCATTTAAAATACGCCCGGGGAATTTTTTAACGGTTTAGCGCTCCGCTTCGCTACGATGCTAAACCTAAAATTCCCGTTGAAAGGCGAGCAGTCGCCTTTCAACCCCGCCAGTCGCGGGTAATCCTAAAAGAATAAAAACCAGCTAATTGCCCGGTAAGCGGTTTAGTATGCAAAACAGAATGAAACGGGTTTTGTTCAAGTGTTCCGATTTGTTTCGCTAATTTATTATGGACATTTACAGGCAATTTTTTAGCTGTTTTCAAAAAATCGCTTGTATAGACAATTTCAAGAGGCATATTTTTAAGAACGCAATTTTTTCAGAAAGTCCGTCCTCTTAAAAACAAACACTTTTTCGTCTTTGGATGAGCTTAAAATTTCTTTGACAAACTCAGGCCGATACTCGCCTTCCTCGTCTCTGCCAACCGTGCCCACCACAAAAGACCGCAAAACCGCGGTTTCTCTTTTTAGCTCTAAAATACTATTATTAATTTTTTCTAAAATTGCTTGGGTCATATTACTTTTATTCTATCACCCCTTCCCCGCCAAAGTCAAGCGATTAGCCCTTCGCAATAAAAAGCCCGCCTCGTTTCTACTGAAACTCGGCAGGCATATTCACAACCCATTCTTAATTTTCCATCTTCGGCCCGACAAACAGTTTGCCAAGCCGAGAGTTGGCAAGTCGTTGCGGAGTATTGACTTGTCAACTAATTTTTTTCTGTAAGCCAGTGCACAGGGCGCTGACTATATCTATAACGGCATTCTTTCACAGTTCACCTCGTAATCGTAATGGCCGTGCAACAAATATTGCACTACCCACCCATTTGGCGCAAGCACCAAACAGGGGCAGGTTCCCCTTGCCTGCACTCTTTTATTTTCATCATCTACACTTATCAGCCCTCCCTTGTCGCAAATTCCTAAGTAATTATCCGGATGTTGCTTCATTGCGCCCACTGCAAAATCACTGTAAATATCAAAATCCTTCTGCAGGCGAAAAGTCCCCCTTATAATAAAACGCGCTGGACCACTCTGCAAAAAATCTACAACTACACCGCCAGTATCGCCCAACAGCTCAATAAGCGTGAAACGTATTTCTCTTTCGCGAGTCGGAAGGTCACGCATCTCTTCGTTAGGGTCAAATTCTAACACAACTACTTCATTTGGGTCATAATACTTTTCCGCCATTATTCACTCCTCCTGTTTTTGCTTTTATTATTATCTATTGTTAAATGTATAATGTTCTGCCTGAATTATAGTATATTGGTTTTAATTTGTCAACAGGTAGCCACGATTTTTGGTCAATTTTTGGCTATTTTTACAGGATAAAATGGCTTGTTGATAAAGCAGTGTGGAAAGCTATTGACACAGCGTTTTAATTTTGCTATGATAGCAATAGGTATCTCAACTACGAGATCCTTCGCCTGCTGGCTCAGGATGACAAGGAATTATCGTTAGGATGACAATTTTATATGTTAAACAAAAAACAACTTACAAGCATCGGGTTCAGCGACAAACAGGCAGTGGTTTATTTGGCATTGCTGGAGTTGGGGCCGTCAGCGGTCAGTGAAATATCAAGACGGGCTGGCATAAACCGCACCACTGGCTATGATATTTTAGAAATGCTGGTTTCTGAAGGCCTGGTGTCCCCTCTTGGCAAAAGCAAGAAGCAAAAATATGTGGCTGAAAACCCAGAAAAAATTGTGGGGTTTGCCGAAAACCAGATCAAGAAAGCTCAAGCCATATTACTTGAAGCCAAAAAATTAGCGCCGGAATTAAAATCAATTTACCGAAAAAAAGAAAGACCAATTGTTAAGTTTTATGAGGGAAAAGAAGGCATTAAACAGGTGTTTGAGGACACATTAACCGCCAAAAGCGAGATCGTTGGTTACGCTTGCGCTGAACCAATGCAAAAATCAATACCGGAGTTTTACTTTGAATACCTGCCCCAAAGAATTGCCAAAGGCATTAAAGCGCGAGGTATAATGCCTGATACGTCTTTTATGCACAAAATTGTTAAAAACGATAGAAAAGAACTGCGGCAAAGCCGGCTGGTAGCCAAAGAAAAACTTGACTTAGAAATTGAAATTAATATCTACGACAACAAGGTGATGATGGTGTCTTGGGCGGAAAACTTGGGCATTTTAATTGAAAGCGAAAAAATAGCCAAAGCCCAAAAGCAGATTTTTGAACTGGCGTGGCAAGCTACTGGGATAATAAAGCAAAAAACTTGACTTTTGGCAGACATAGAATTAAAATACAGGAAAGGTTGAAAATATGCTGTCAAAAGAACAAACAAAAGCAATTTCAGAAATATCCGCCAATGTCGGGCATATCTTTTTTGGTTCTGTGGCTTTGCCATTTTGGCTAAAACCACAAGGGCTGTCAGGTATCCTTATGGTTTTTACCGGACTATTCATTGCTATTTGTTTTTGGGTAGCAAGTATAAAATTAATAAAATAAAAACATATGGGATTAGAAATATTTTACCTTATCGGGGCTATTATGGCACTTGCCACCTCTATCCTAACCTACACCATAGTCAAAGATAGAAAGGATTCTTGCGAAAATTGTCGCGATGTTGGGCATCATAATAAATAATAAGCCGAGCTTCAGAAAAACAAAAAACTCCACCTTAAAAAGCGGAGTTTTTTGGTGTTCAACTGAGCAGTAAGCCGAATTCTGTTTTGGGCAATCATTTATCTAGCCCGCAAGTTGCCTTGCGGG
>PFAX01000020.1:14856-15131 GCA_002773495.1 bacterium (Candidatus Gribaldobacteria) CG10_big_fil_rev_8_21_14_0_10_37_21
TTCGAACAAAGCTGATGAGATGGTTACAAAACTATTCCTGCTGCAATTTTATCTTTTCGGCTACGGCTTCGTCAGAGCTTCGCAAAAAGCTTTTCACCGTAGCTCAGCTACGGCTTCAAACCTTTTTGCTCGTCTTCCTTGCCTCGCCTGAAAATCCAAAATTTCGCTACGAAACAGTTTTGTAACCATCTCAATATGTAAATAGCTCTGAACGCTGCTCTTGCTGCTGGGTAAGGATTTAGCCGTTTCACTCCCCTGCCATTGCTGACAAGGGC
>PFAX01000028.1:0-512 GCA_002773495.1 bacterium (Candidatus Gribaldobacteria) CG10_big_fil_rev_8_21_14_0_10_37_21
AGTGTATAAAAGCATATAACAATCTTGCGAGTATAAAACTTGAAACCCTTTGTGATATTTCTTTTTTAAAAAATCTTGATCGTGCGCGGGGCAATAGACACCATACTCATCGCCGATACGACACCAATTATGTGATTGGTGGTACAACATACGGTACTGTAGAAAAATTACGAGAGCTTACAATAAATGTACGAAAAGAATTGCAGGATTTAGATCAAAAGCTTGCCGCCGAGCACAAAAATTATGAGGTAAAAGTTGAGCGATTGCCCTTAGCAATCAAAGTCGAATGGACGGCAGTAAAACATGCTCTTGATATGACCGATGGTGGTAAAATCGTACCACAGAAATCTACAAATGGATTAGACCCAAGACAAATTAGATACTTTGCTATTCAAGTTAATTACAAAAAATAATAGTATAGTAAGGGCGGCGCGCCAGTTTCACTGGCACGAAATTCGGCGGCGGCGGAAAGCGAGGGCGGGCAAAAATTCCTTCCCCCCAACCCCCTTCCT
>PFAX01000028.1:542-11027 GCA_002773495.1 bacterium (Candidatus Gribaldobacteria) CG10_big_fil_rev_8_21_14_0_10_37_21
TCAAAGAATGTTCGAACTTCCGCATTGCCGACCGCACTTTGGTTTTGGATTTCAAAAATGCCTTCAAAATTGCAGAAAAATACCATGCCAAGGCGCTTTGCACCGAGGATGTTTTTTACGATTTCACAAAAAGTGAAAAGTGGCGGAGGGGGCGAGATTCGAACTCGCATGTCCTTACGGACGGCACTTTTCAAGAGTGCTGGAATAGCCGTTATCCGACCCCTCCTTGTTAGTTGGTAGTATGTAGTTTGTAGTAAGTAGCTAAGAAAACAAACGAGCAAGCACAGCCCCGCTTGAAAGCTCTCTGATAGCATCGTGAGCGATCCAGTGAGCTGCCTTTGAGTCAAGCTTAGCAATTTCTTTAGCCATTTTTAAGGCCTCTTTGTTTAAGGCCAAATTGCGTTTGCCAATTTGACGAAGCACCCAATTAACCGCTTTTTTAACAAGGTTGCGTTCATCTGTTGAATGCTTTTTTATTATACTTAAAAATGGGATAAAATCAAGGTTTTTGGCTATTTTATCGTGCACTGCCAAGGCAGCCATTAAAGCAAAGCCGGCTCTTTTGACAAACTCTTCTTTTCTTTCGGGCCACTCTTTGGCAATTTTAAAAGCAAAAGGAGTTTTATCAAATAAATTCATACAAACCTGGTCACAAACATCCCACGAATCAAAACCTTTCACCCACTCATTGGCTTGTTTCTCTGTAACCATTTCTGGTAAATCAACAATACTAGCTAATATCCTCGCTTCATGTATCCCGCTTCCCCATAAATCCAAAGCTAATTTATGCAAGCCCTTATCGTCCTGAGGTTGCCCAAAACGACCAAAGGATCTTTTAATTTCTTTGCCTATCAATCTTACCTCTGGCATCGAAACCCCCAGAGTATTTTTTGGGCTTATGCCAAACCTCTCCATGCCTTCAACATTCTTTGGGTTAGCTAATTTCTTTAATTGTTTTATCGTTTCTTGACTTGTTGCCATATGACATAACTTCTTCTTTTAAAAGAAAGTTTGTTCTGTATTACCAAAAACTTGGACGATCGTCAAGATTTATGGTAATTTTTTATTTTATTAAAAAGTTAAAGGCCAATTTTTGAAGCGACAATTGCTTCAATTAAAATAATCAAACCTGTAAAAAGCAAATAAGCAAGTATAAAATACCACCATTTAATTTTTATTTTCCAAAGAGTCATTATGATTTATAGCTTTTTAATTAAGCCCTCGGGGCTTGCGATTATTTCTCTATACAAAACATCGCGGCAAAGCTCGTCGTTAGCAAACTCTCGCAAAATAACAACTGATTTCATAATGGTTTAATTATTTAGCTTTAAATTATTTTGATGACGAATTTGTCAAATATTGGAAACATAATTATTAAATCAGGAAGAATTGATTAAATGAGCAACTTCTCGCCCCGAAAAAAGATTATAGAAAATGCCTTTTTAAGAATGCTCTACCTGAACCAAATTTTAAATATTTTTCGAATTCAAATGCTTTGTATCTATCATTAAACACAATATATGTAACTAATTTAACGGGACGCCTATTTTCGGTCGCTGGAACATAGCCATCAATATGTCTTTCTAGTCTTTCTAGTCTTTCTAGTCTTTCTTCCAAATTTTCTGTGCAACCTGTGTACGGTTTCCCATCGGCACATTTCAGAATATAAACTGTATACATAATTTTAATATCCCGCCGTCGCGTTCTCCTGCGGACGCAGTCCGCCGAAGCCCGCTATGGCGGGCAAAGGCGGAGGGGGTGGGATTTGAACCCACGGGGCCGATTTCTCGGCCACAGGTTAGCAACCTGTTGCTTTAGACCGCTCAGCCACCCCTCCTGGTCTCTTTCTTGTTTAGCTTTAATGTAGCATTAAACAAGGTTAAAATCAACCTTGAGAATAAAGGGCTTATGTGCTATTGTTAAATAAAAAGGACGAGTCGGTTGGCTTTGGTCTCCGTGGCTCAATTGGACAGAGCATTTCCTTGCGGAGGAAAAGATTGGAGGTTCGAGCCCTCCCGGAGACACAAAATGTTATTAAACTTTAATTCGTCAATTGAAACTTTAGCTAAGGTGGGGCCGATATTTAGTAAACGGCTCTGTGGGCTTGGGATTGAAACAATTAAAGACCTATTGTGGTATTTCCCGCAAAGATACGAGGACTTTTCTCAAATTACCCCGATTAAACAAGCAAAACTAAATGAAAAGGCCTGCTTTTGTGGCACAATTAGCCAATTTACAACTAAAAAAACCTTTAAAAGGGGGCTATTTTTAACCGAGGCCTTATTGCAAGACAAGACAGCTTGCCTTCGGGTGGTCTGGTTTAACCAACCCTATTTAGCCCAAACCCTCAAAGAAAAAGATCTAGTTTGTTTAGCTGGCAAGGTTGCTATGGATAAGGGCGGTATTTTTTTGCAAAGCCCTTCTTATGAAAAGGTCTTTGAAGAAGAAAACTTAACCCACACCGGCAGAATTATCCCAATTTATCCTGAAACAAAAGGAATTTCGTCAAGGTATTTAAGATATTTAGTTAAACAAGCTCTTAAAGCGGCTTTGCCAAGCATTCAAGAGACACTCCCCGAAAATATCTTGAAACAACAGGCACTTCTGCCCCTTTCAAAGGCCTTAACTGAAATCCACTTCCCTTCTTCTTTTGCAACATTAGAAATGGCTAAAGAAAGGTTTGGCTTTGAAGAAATCTTTTTAATCCAATTAGCTGTTTTAAAACAAAAATTAAAGGTGCAAAAACAAAAAGCACCCTCTGTGCCTTTTAAAGTTGAATTGGTTAAGGACTTAGTCGCCAAGCTCCCCTTCAAATTAACTGACGCTCAAAGAAAGTGTTCTTTCCAAATTTTAAAGGACTTAGAAAGAAAAAGGCCAATGTCCCGCCTGTTAGAGGGGGATGTGGGCTCGGGCAAAACAGTTGTGGCAGTTATTGCGATGCTTTCGTGCTGTAAGGCCGGGTTTCAAGCGGCTTTAATGGCACCAACTGAAATTTTAGCCCAACAGCACTTTAATGAGGTTTCAAAACTTTTACAACCCTTTAAAATTAAAATTGCTTTATTAACGGGTAAAAAAGATAAAATTATTTCTCAAAAAATTGGCTACCAAACAAGGGAAGGCTTTAAGCCCGAAACAATGGAAATCTCAAGAATAAAGCTTTTAGAAAAAACAAAGCTGGGTGAAATTAATGTTTTAATCGGCACGCATAGTTTAATTCAAGAAAAAGTAAAATTTAACACCAGTGAAAAAAACGGGCTGGCCTTAGTTGTAATTGACGAACAACACCGGTTTGGCATTAAACAAAGGCAAAAACTTGTGACAGGCAAGTCAAATAAACTTTTACCTCACTTTCTTTCTATGACAGCCACCCCGATCCCCCGGACTTTGGCTTTAACTCTATATGGCAACTTGGATCTTTCTTTATTAGATGAAATGCCTAAAGGCAGAAAGAGAATAACCACTGAAATAGTTGCCCCCAAAGAAAGGCAACGGGTTTATGCTTTTATCAAAAAAGAAATAAAACAGGGCAACCAAGTGTTTGTAATTTGCCCTAGAATAGAACTTCCAGAGGAAAACGAAGGCAATTTGAGTGCTAAAAAAAGTTCGTGGGCAGAAGTTAAAGCCGTTGAAGAAGAATACGACAAACTTTCTAAAGTTTTTTTTAAGAGCTTTAAGGTTGAAATGCTCCATGGCAAGATGAAACCCAAAGAAAAAGAAAAAATAATGCTTGATTTTAAACGAGGCAAGTTTGATATTTTGGTCTCAACTTCGGTAGTTGAAGTTGGTGTTGACATCCCGGGAGCCACCGCCATGTTAATTGAATCAGCGGAAAGATTTGGCTTAGCTCAATTACACCAATTTAGAGGCAGAATTGGCAGGAACAAAAAAGAGGCCTTTTGCTTTTTATTCACTGAATCAAACTCTCAAAAAACAAAACAACGTTTAAAAGCCATTCTTAAGGCCAAAAATGGCTTTGAGTTAGCCGAGTACGATTTACAAATAAGGGGCCCTGGTGGGCTTACTTCAGTTAAACAATGGGGCTTGCCTGATTTAGCCATGCTGGCGTTAAAAAATCTAAAATTAGTCGAGAAAACAAGGGAGCAGGCCAAAGAAACTTTGACAAATTCTCCAAATCTTGTACAATACCCTATATTAAGGGAAGCCGTTGCTCGGTTTGAAAAAATCGCCCATTTAGAGTAAGATGAAGTAATTCATGGTAACAACAATAGAAATATTTATTTATATAGGAATTTTTTTTGCTTTGTATTTTAGTGTTTTTATTTTAATCACAGCCATAGAAAACAAAAAAAGAACATACTTAAAATCAACAAAACAAAGCTTCCCTTTGGTTTCTTTGGTTGTGCCTTGTTTCAACGAAGCTCACAATCTTGATATGGTAGTTCAATCTTTGCTTAATTTAAACTACCCTAAAAAACAATTAGAAATAATTATTATTAATGACGGCTCAAAAGATGCAACCTTTGAAAAAGCAAAAGCTTGGCAAAAAAAATATCCAGCAATAATTAAAACCTTCTCTAAGCCAAATGGGGGCAAACACACCGCCTTAAATTTAGGTTTTGAAAAAGCCAAGGGCGAAATTGTGGGTTGTGTTGACGCTGACTGCACTGTGGAAAAAAACGCTATTTTAAGAATGGTTAATCACTTTCAAGATAAAGAAACAGCGATTGTGGTTTCAACGATTAAAATCCTTAACCCAAAAAATATATTAGAGGGCATCCAGTATGTTGAATATATTATTTCGGCTTTCTTTAAGAAGGTCTTTGGTTTTTTAGGTAGCATCTCAGTTACTTCAGGCCCCCTCACTCTTTTTAGGGCATCTGCTTTAAAAGAATTAGGGCCTTATAAAAAAGCGCATCAAACCGAGGATTTAGAAATAGCTTTTAGGGCCCAATCAAAAGATATGAAAATTGACTACGCCTTAGATGCCATTGTTTACACTTTAGGGGAAAAAACAATGAAGGGCTTAACTAAGCAACGTTTAAGGTGGAGACGGGGCTTTCTGCTTAATTTAAGGGATTATCCCGGATTGCTTAATTTAAAAAAACATGGCAACTTAGCTTTTTGTTTAGCTTACAACACTTTTGGCATTTTAATTTCAGTTAGCATAACCGCTTATTCTTTGTTTCGCTTGTTTAATTTTGTGTTTATGAAAATAAATCAAGCCGTGTTGATTAACTTTGATTTCAACCCCTACTTAGCTGATTTTAGGTTTGTTCTGCCTCATTTTAACCCTAAGCCAACCTTGATTTTAAGCTCTTTATGCTTAGTGGTAATGTTGGGCTTTCTTCTTTTAGGTAAAAAACTTACCCTTGACACAACCCGCTTAAAAGAAAAGGCCTTGTTTTATCTTCTTTTTTATGCTTTCTTTAATGCTATGTGGTGGGTAATGGCTGGTTGGTCGGCCATATTCAAAAGAGAGCTCGTTTGGAACTAAACCATGACAAATCAACAAGCTAAAAAAATTGATTGGCAAAAATACTTATTAGTTCTTTTTTTTACAGGGCTAATTTTTACTTTGGGTTTTTTCTTTGCTAATTTGATTAGCAAAAAAAATCTAGAAAGCTTAGATTCTTTGCAACAAAACTTAAGGGTTGATATTTTATCCCTTGAAACCCAATTTTCTATTTTAAACCAAACCCCTTGCGAAAACTTAAACGAATCAACCCTAACCCAAGAACTTTACGATATCGCCCAAACCTTAACATCCGTGGGCAATAATGTTGGCAAAGATAACCCTTATTACTTACAACTTAAAAAATACTACTCTATTTTAGAAATTAAACACTGGTTGCTTTTACAGAGAGCCAAAAAAGAATGTGGCCTGCCTTTAACTTTTATTATTTATTTCTACGCTGATAAAAAAACCTGCCCTGACTGTGATAATCAAGGGTATATTTTAACCCATTTAAGAAGAAAATACCCTGATTTACGGGTTTATTCTTTTGACTTTAATTTAGACCTTTCGGCCCTTGACGCTTTAAAATCAATTTATTTAATCCAGCCAAACGAAACCTTACCCTTAATGATTATTAACAAAGAGGCACTTTCTGGCTTCCAAAGTAAAGACAAACTTGAAAATATTTTAAGCAAATACATTGAAACAACCCCAGATGATGAAACCTCAACCTCCACCTCCTCTACCTCCCCCAATGACATTGACTTGTAATCTTTTAAAAGACAAATCGTCCCCGACACAAGAACCCTTATCCTTCTAAAAAAATAAGGGTTTTTAAGTTAATAACTGTCATCATAAAGTTTGACTAAAGTTATTGATGTCCTTTTGCCTTAAAAGCACAGAAAGGTTGGCATATTTTTGCATTCCTAAAGAAGGGGCATGCGAAAACCCAACATATTCTAACTTCTTCCCTTTATGTTTAATATATTTTATCGCTGGGATCAGGTCAGTATCAGAACTTACCAAAATCGCTGTATCATATAGATCATCCACGGCTCCGATAATTAAATCAACAGCAATTTTTACATCAGTTCCCTTTTCTCTAATTCTATCTTTGTCATACATTAATCTGCCTGGCTTGACGCAAAATCCTTCATTCTTAATTCGTGAAAGAAATTTCTGTTGTCCGCTTATTATTGCCTTACTTTTTTCAGTATCGTCAAAATTTCTTGCAATCCCAACATAATATCTTTTAGAAATGCAGACCCTCTCTTGAACTAAAAAATCAGTAAACTTAGAAAAATCAAATTTAACCCCCTTTTGCAGATTAATCGCTTCATCTTTCAAGTATTTATAAAAATTGCTTCCGTCTATGTAAATGACTACTTTTTCTTTTATCATAATTCAATGTTAGCATAAGAACAAAAAGAAAACTACCCTTGCCGAGGCAGGGGTAGTGCTCATAGTAGTTATATAATAGCAAATTTATCGCAACCTGTCAAATATTTTGCCCTGTGGAGAAACAACCCCAGCTTCATATAGCTTAATCAACAATTCTTAAACTAGCCAGCATTTGCTCAAAAATAGTTAAATCTTTGGTAAACTGCTCTTGACTGCCTGACATATAATTAATTCTATAAAATCTTCCGTTATAAATAAATTCTATTCCCTGACTCATATCTCCTGATCCTTTCCAGGCACTTACATCTGAACTTTCGAGATTAATTGTTTGTATTTCTCCTAATCTTTTAGTTTTTTCTTGCTCTGGGATGTCTAAACCCCCAATCCACTCTTCAATGGTTTTATCTTCAATATCGCCCAACACATACACCCTAAATAAACTGCCTTCTTCGGTGATTGGCCCTTCTCCAGCCACCACTACTTTATCTTGCATATTTTCTGCATATAAATTCGCTATACACCCTTGACATTGCTCGTTGTCTTTTATAAACCAGCTTGACGGATATTGAAAACTAAAAACAAACCCAAGCAGCGGCGACTCTAACTGGTAAGTTTCCCATCCAACAAACTCATCCGCTAATTGTTCATTTTCTTCTCCTGTTGGCAATCCGTTAGATTGTTCTGCTTCATTTTTTGATAATTGCCAAACCAAAACCCCACCAATAATAACGACTAAAATCAGGACAATAAAAAAAACTTTTTTCATAATATATAATTAATTTAACAATACACAACCGACCTTTTTTGTCTTTTAAAACTGCGGCGCTACGGAGAGTCGAACTCCGGTGGCCTGATTGAAAATCAGGAATCCTAACCACTAGATGATAGCGCCAGCTAAAATAGCAAAAAGCGTAAAGCCAAGGGCTAATAGCGAATAATACCAAAAAAATTGAAAAAAGGCAAGAAATCCTGTAAGATTAATAAACAAAATCTTATGCTTATACTCGGCGTTGATACTTCGTGCGACGATACTTCAATCGCTACGCTCAAAATCAAAAATCAAAAATCAAAAATCAAAGATATTGAGGTTTTAAGCAGTGTTGTTTCAAGCCAAGAAAAGCTCCACGCTAAATACGGCGGAGTTTGGCCAGCAATGGCTCAAAGAGAACACGAAAAAAACCTAGTTTTTGTTTTAGAAAAAGCCCTGAAAGAGGCAAAAAGCATAGGACAAAAAGAGAACGGGAATGGTAAAAAAATCACAGAAAAAAAACAAAAAACTTTAAGCAAGATTTTAGAAAGGGAACCACTTTTAAAAGAAAACTTACTTAAATTTTTAAATAAATACCAAAAGCCAAAAATTGAGGCCATTGCTGTAACAATTGGCCCCGGGCTTGAGCCCTGTTTATGGCAGGGGCTTAATTTTGCTAAGGCCTTAGCTTTTATGTGGGAAATACCAATCATCCCTGTTAATCACCTTGAAGGACACCTTGTTTCCTGTTTTTTGCAAAAAACAGGAAAAAATTTTCAATTTTCAATTTTCAATTTTCAAAAAAAAATTTGGCCAGCAATGGGCTTAATCGTTTCAGGGGGGCACACCCAACTTGTTTTAATTAAAAAAATAGGCGATTATAAGATTATAGGGCAAACTTTAGATGACGCAGCTGGTGAGTGCTTTGATAAAACCGCCCGAATTTTGGGATTGGGCTACCCAGGTGGCCCAAAAATTGCCACTTTGGCAGCAAAGGCAACCTCTCTGCCAACTCCCAACTACCAAATACCAAATAACCTACCTAGACCAATGATGAGTTCAAAAAACTTTGACTTTAGTTTTTCAGGTTTAAAAACAGCAGTTTTATATACTTGGCAAAAAATTCCTCAAAAACAAAAAACCAGCAAAATGAAAACTGCTTTAGCCCATGAAATTCAACAAGCGATTATTGATGTTTTGCTTCATAAAGCGATAAGAGCAGCGAGCACCTTTAAAGCAAAAAGTTTTTTGCTTTGTGGGGGTGTTTCAGCCAACAAAGAGTTAAGAAAACAATTCTCTGAAAAACTAAAAGCTGAAAAACCTTCTTTAGGCCTCTTAACAGCTGAAAACGGCTTTTTTACTGATAACGGAGCAATGATTGCTTTGTCTGGGCTTTGCAATCTTAAAAAGAAACAAAAATTTCCTTTTAAAAATATTCGAGCTAACGGTAATTTAAACATTTAATTTAAAAGTTAAAAATGATCATAACCTTTCTTTTATATCCTTTAGGGCTAATGCCAAGTTTAATTTGGCTTTTGTTTTATTTAAGAAAAGACAAACACCCCGAACCCAATCGCATGGTTTTAAGGGTTTTTTTCTTGGGGGCAATGGCCGGGTTTTTTGCCATTCTCTTAGAAAAGGGCTTTCAATCAGCCACCCAAAATGTTTTTTTAGCGAGCTTTGCCCTTGATTCTTTTTTGGCTATCTTTTTGGGTGGGGCTTTAATTGAAGAAATTGTTAAGGCCTTAGCCGCCAAAATTGGCACTTTTCACAGCAAAGAATTAGATGAACCAATTGACCTTATTTTGTATATGATAATTTCTGCTTTGGGTTTTGCCGCTTTAGAAAATATTTTGGTTTTAAGCAATTTTCACCCTGTTTTAAATAGCTCAATGGCTTTTCAGTTAATGTTTTGGAGATTTATTTCAGCTACTTTTCTACACGCCTTGGCCTCAGGTATTTGGGGGTGTTTCATGGTTTTTGGGGCACTAAGAAGTAAAATGCGTTACTTTTACTTTGTCACGGGCTTGTTAATTGCCTCGCTCTTGCATGGTTTGTATAACTTCGCTATAATGAATTTAAGGGGGTTACCAAGATTTTTAGTGCCGGCAAGCTTGCTCTTAATTTCAGCTATTTTTGTTTCATTAAGCATTAAAAAAATAAAAAAATATAAAAGTGTTTGCAATTTATACCTTTAAAATTAAAAAACATATGGCATTATTTAGAAAATTAAAAAACAATTTAGGCGTTGAAGAAGATGACTCAAAAAAGAAAAAGCCGAACGAAGAAATAGAAAAAGACGAAGGTGAAGAGGAAGAAGAGGTAAAAAAAGAATCAAAAAAAGATAAAAAAGAAAAGCACTTAGCTGATTGGCCCCAAAGTAAAGGGCAATTAGCTGCTGACGTTTACGAAACAGATGACGAGTTTTTCATACTAGCGCCAGTAGCTGGGGTTTCCCAAGATGAAATTGAGATATTTGTGGAAAACGAAATGCTAATTATTAAAAGCGAGAGAAAAGAACCAGACGCGGATAAAGAAAAAAAGTATTTTTTTAAAGAATGTTATTTTGGCCCCTTTTCTAGGCAAGTAATCTTGCCCGAAGATGTTAACTCACAGAAAATTAAGGCCTCGTTTAAAAAAGGTATTCTCTTGGTTTCAATGCCGAAAAAGAAAATTGAAAAAAAGAAAGTTGAAATAGAGATAGAGTAAGATAAATTAAAAATCAAAATGCAAAGTTTAAAATTAAAAAAACCACCTAAGGCAACCGGAAATAATTATTTGTTATTATTAAAACAAACAAAAGGAACTTGGGGCGTTTCAAGAGAAGAAAAGATACAAGAAAAAAAGCGGGAATTATCTGAATTAAAAGCATCTAAAAGAAGAAAAAACGAAAAGCGGTAATATCAAGATTTAAACAAAA
>PFAX01000036.1 GCA_002773495.1 bacterium (Candidatus Gribaldobacteria) CG10_big_fil_rev_8_21_14_0_10_37_21
ATTAAATCAGCACAAAACCCGACCACTAAAATAATGTCTTGATAGCCAGCTTTAATTAAATTATCCATTAAATAACACAAAAACGGCTTCTCTTTAACACAAATTAAGTGCTTACTTTTGTTTTGGGACAAATGCTTCATCCTTGTGCCTTGCCCAGCTGCTGCGATGACTACTTTGCTAATCATTAATTTTTAATTTTTAATTTTTAATTTTTAATCAATTTTCAGGGATTAAATCTTAATGATTAAAAAAGAAACTTAAAAATTATATTACAAAGTTAATAAGCTTATTCTTTACAAAAACGACTTTTTTGATTGGCTTTTGCTCAAACCATTTTATAATATTTTCGTCTTTTAAGGCAAGCTTTTTGGCTTCCTTCTCTGAAACATCATTATCTGCTTCTATTTTGCCCCTCACCTTGCCATTAATCTGAACAATTATATTTACCTCTTCCTCTTTTAACAAATTTTCATCATATTGTGGCCATTGCTCTTGAAAAATACTTGTTTTCTTGCCTGTTTGCTGCCATAACTCTTCAACTAAATGCGGAGCAAAAGGACTTAATAAAGTTATAAACAACAAATAATCTTCTGTTCCTATATTTTCCTCTTTCTCAAAAATGTTTAAGCATTCCATTAAAGTCGAAATAGCCGTATTGAACTTCATTTGCTCAATATCCTCTGAAACCTTTTTAATTGTTCTGTGTAGTAGTTTTTCTATTTTTCCATTTTTAATTGTGGTTTTTAATTTTTCATTTTTCATTTTTAATTTAAGGCGGTAAACTCTCTCTAAAAATCTATACGCCCCCTTGATAGAGTTAGTGTCCCAGGCGATCGCCTGCTCAAACGGCCCCATAAACATTTCATAAATCCGCAAAGTGTCAGCCCCGTATTGTTTTATAACATCATCGGGATTGACAACATTGCCTTTTGACTTTGACATTTTAACCCCGCCCTCGGCTAAAATCATTCCGTGTGAGGTACGTTTTTTATAGGGTTCGGGACCTAAGTCCTTGGGTACAGCGCCAATGTCCCATAAAAACTTAAAAATAAACCTCGAGTAAAGCAAATGCAATGTGGTGTGCTCCATACCCCCATTGTACCAGTCAACTGGCATAAAATATTTTAATTTTTTAGGGTCAGCCAATTTTTTAGTATTTTTGGGGTCGCAATATCTTAAAAAATACCAATTACTGCCTGCCCAATTTGGCATTACATCAGTTTCTCTTTTGGCAGGGCCTTTGCACTTGGGACATTTTACATTAACCCATTTTTCAACAGCACTTAGGGGTGACCCCCCTGTGTCTGTTGGTTGATATTTTTCTATTTTGGGCAATTCTAAAGGTAAATCGCTTTCTTTTAAAGCCACCCAACCACACTTTTCACAATTAATAAGCGGGATGGGCTCACCCCAATATCTTTGCCTAGAAAAAACCCAGTCCCTTAGCTTATAATTAATTTTCTCTTTAGCTAAGCCCTTATCTTTGAGAAAATCACCAATTGCCTGCCTTGCTTCTTGGGAAGTTAAACCATCAAATTCTTTTGAATTAAAAAGAATTCCTTCCCCTTCATAGCACTCTTCAAGGCCTCTTACTTTTTGAGCTAACTTCTCATCATCAGGTAAAATAGAAACTTTCAAAGGCAGGTTATATTTTTTTGCCATCTTAAAATCTCGTAAATCATGGGCATCAGCAAAAACAGCACCAGTGCCGTAATTAGCTAAAACAAAATCAGCTATCCAAACAGGCATTTTCTCGTTTGTGGCTGGGTTAAGAGCAAAAACCCCCTCTAAGGCAACTCCGCTTACCTCTCTTTCTTGGTTTTCTCTGTCTATTTCAGAGATTTTCTTTGACTTTTCCTTATAGGCCAAAATTTCTTCAAAATTTGTAATTTTAACTTTATTTTTTTCTATAAAAGGATGCTCTGGGGCTAAAATCAAAAAAGTACCTGAAAAAATAGTATCTAAACGGGTTGTAAAAACCTCGATAAAGTCTTGGCTTTCATTTAAAGGAAACTTAACTAAAGCCCCTCTTGATTTGCCAATCCAATTAATTTGCTGGGCTTTTACTCTTTCCGGAAAATCAACTAATTTTAAATCATCTATCAGGCGATCTGCGTATTTTGTTATTTTAATTAACCATTGTTCTTTTTCCTTTTTTTCAATTGCGCCCCCGCACCTTTCGCAAACGCCATCAACCACCTCTTCATTAGCTAAGCCAATTTTACAGCTTAAACACCAATTTATTGGTATTTTTGCTTTATAGGCCAAGCCATATTCAAAAAGTTTTAAAAATATCCATTGCGTCCATTTATAATAATTAGGGTCAGTTGTGTTGACTTCACGGCCCCAGTCAAAAGAAAAGCCCATTGCTTTCAATTGCTCAGTAAAGGTAGCAATACTTTGTTTTGTTGTAATTGAAGGGTGAATGCCTGTTTTAATGGCATAGTTTTCACTAGGCAAACCAAAAGCATCCCAGCCAATTGGGTATAAAACATTTTTGCCTTGCATTCTTTGTTTCCTGGCTATCACATCAAAGGCGGTGTAGCTTCTACAATGCCCCACATGCAACCCTGCACCCGATGGATAAGGAAACTCAACTAACAAAAAAAGCTTCTCTTTAGAGGAGTTATCTTTAGCTCTATAAAACCCCTGCTTTTCCCACTCTTTCTGCCACTTTGGCTCTATTTTTTTAGGATTGTACTTTTGCATAATAATTGCTTATTCTCCATTGTAAAACAAAAAAATTCCGCTTGCAACCTTGACCCCGTTAGAAACTTTGCAAAACTTCTAACGGGGTTGACTTTTTTCATATCTTAAATAATCGCTTGGCGTTTTGGGTGGTGGCTTGAGCGATTTCATCTAATGGCACGCCTCGGATTTCAGCAATTCTTTGGGCGATATATTTAACAAAAAGCGGCTCGTTGCGAACGTCAGCACCCGCCTTCGCCCTGTGGCCTTCGGCGGGCAAAGGCGGGGTTAGATAAGGGCAGTCAGTTTCAATTAAAATACGCTCTAAGGACATTTTTTTAATTGTTTCTGCAACATCAAATTTAAAAATAATCCCATTAAAACCCAAATATAGCCCCATATCAAGGTATTGTTTTGCCTCGCTCCACCTGCCAGTAAAACAATGCACCACCCCCCTGATTTGAAAATCCTGAACCTTAAGTTTTAAATCCTGAATCATTTCTTTATGGGCTTTGCGACAATGAAGTATCACGGGCAAATCAAGCTCTTTAGCTAATTTCAAATGCTCTAAAAAAATCTTTTCTTGTTCAGGGTTAGGGTACATTGCGTCAAGCCCGGTTTCACCAATCGCCACCACTTTTTTAGACGACATCGCTAATTTTTTGTATTTTTCGTAATCAAATTTTTCGTCTTTTATATGAATAGGGTGCAAGGCAACAGCGGCCCAAACCCCTTTTTCGTATTTTTCAGCTATTTCCACAGCTAACCTTGATGTCTCGTAGTCCGAACCAACATTTATCATAAAAACGCCCTGCTTAAGAGTTCGCTTGATAACTTCGTCCCTGTCTTGATCAAAGGCCTTGAAGTTTAAATGTGAATGCGTATCAACAAACATAAGAGCTTAATTGAATAAGTGAGTAAGTGACTAAACGTTAAGACGGGGAAACAAGGCTTGGCTTTTGCCGGTTTTTAATTGCCCTTTAATCTTTTCAGAGGTTTGGGGCAAAAATGGCAATAGCATCTCAGAGATGCTATCAATAACAAATAACAAATCACTAATGACCTGCGGAGCGTTTTCTTTGCCTTCCCAGGGCTTAGTTTCGTTGATTGTTTTATCACAAAAGCCAATTAGCTCCCAAACGGCTCCTAAGGCCTCATTAAACTTAAAACTTTCTAAAAACCGCTGGCATTTTTTCTTTGTCTTTGCTGTTTCTATTTGAAAATTAGAATTTGAAAATTGATTGGAAATTGGAAACCTGTCTGCCGATAGGCAAGATTGGAAATTGAAAATTTTTGTTGCGAGGGTAATAACCCGAGCAACAAGGTTGCCAATTCCATTAGCTAAATCACTATTGTATCGTTCCTCAAACCTCTCATAAGTAAAATCTCCATCTTCAGTTGAGGAAATCTCCCTTAAAAGAAAATATCTTAAAGCGTCAGTGGCTGCTTCCTTGTTGCCAATTTTCTCTGTATATTTACCAATTAACTCAAAAGGGTCTATAACATTGCCCAATGATTTTGACATTTTTTCTCCCCCAACTGTAAGATAGCCGTGAATGACAATATTTTCAGGCAATTTTAAGCCCAACCCCAAAAGCATAGCAGGCCAAAGCAAGCTGTGGAACCTCACAATGTCTTTGCCAATAAACTGAGCACTTGGCGACCAAAAGGCCTTAAACTTTTCATCTTGATTTGTTAGATAACCCAAAGATGATAAATAATTTATCAAGGCCTCAAACCAAACATAAATTGTCTGTTCTTCGTCCTCGGGCACGGGTACGCCCCACGATAACTTGTTTCTTTCTCTTGAACAGCTCACATCTTGCAAGCCCTCTTTGATAAAATTAAGCATTTCGCTTTTTCTGCTTTCTGGAGTTATTTTTATCTCGTTTTTCTCTAAAATCTCTTTTAATTGTTTTTGATACTTTGATAATTTAAAAAAATAGTTTTCTTCTTCTATGATTTCAGGTGCTTTTTGATGCAAAGGGCATTGGCCTTCTTCAAGATCTTTTTCGGTTACAAACGCCTCGCAACCAACACAATAAAGCCCTTTATACTTCTTTTTATAAATATCGCCCTGCTCTTTTAATTTTTGCCAAATTGCCCAAACAGTCGGCCAATGCCTTTTTTGGTCTGTTGTTCTGATAAAATCATCATTTGACAAGCCCAAAAGAGGTTTTAACATCTTAAAACCAGTCACGATTTCATCGCAAAAATCCTGCGGGGTTTTGCCTTGTTCTTTGGCTTTATTGGCTATTTTACTGCCATGTTCGTCTGTACCCGTTAAAAACCAAACCTCCCTGCCTTGCTGGCGGTTGTATCTGGCTATAACATCAGCTTGCAACAACTCCAAACAATACCCAATATGGGGCTTAGCGTTAGTGTAGGCAATGCTGGTTGTGATATATGCTCTTGACATAATTTTATGCTTTGCTATAATATAGTTGCAGATGGGAAACCATCTGTTATCAACCGCCCGTTGCAAAAGACGGGCCTTTTGATTATTCTTTAACTCTCTCAATAAACTCCCTCAGTTCTTTTAAGTCAATATACTTGTTGCCACTCTCTATTAGTTCTCTTGATATATGATGCTTTGTTGAGACAATAATAACTTTTTTATTTCTCTCTTGCATCTTTCTTACTAAACAATCAAAATCGCTATCTCCGGAAAATAAAACAAGGGTATCAAAATTATTTTGTAATTCAAAAACATCTATCGCTATTTCAACATCAAAGTTAGCTTTTCTAGTTTTACCTTTTCCAATATCCTGCTCTTGTATTATTTTCAAGGGCTTAGTAATCAAAACATAGCCATTTTTTTTCAAAAAGGTGAAAAAATTATTTTGATTTTCAGTATTATGAGCAACGCAATAATCTCTTATCTCAAATAAACTATCTGCATTAAACAATGCTTTCAGTTTTATATAGTCAATCCACCAACCCAAATCCTTGACAGCACTTTCTAAATTTGCCGCATCTATAACAACCAAAACCCTGCCCTTGATAAACTCTTTTAGCATATTTTTTATTTTACCACAAAAACTTTGGCTTGAAAACATTGACTTTTAAGAAGATATAAAACTAAATCAATTTCTTGCAGTAAAATAACGCAGGAGGCAAAAAAATGTTTGATATAACATCCACCGTTTTAGCGATCATCATATTGGTGTTGACTATTGTCCACACCAAACAGATGATGAGTAGCAATAGAAATATAACAAAAATGGTTGCTGTTATATTTCTGTGGTTAGTTGTAGCAATCATTTTCTCAATAATTATCTATAATTATTGAGAAGCACCACAAATTCGCCTTTGGGCTTATCGCCCGGGGCGTCTTTTTTTATTTGCTCTTGAACATCTTCGAGGGTGCCTCTGTATATTATTTCAAACTTCTTGGTTAATTCTCGGCAAACAACAACCTCCGGAGAATGGAAGGAGCTAAGCTCCTTCGAAGTATTGACGAAGGAGCTTAGCTCCTTCAGGGTTCGTAGAATGCGGTGGCAGGATTCGTAAAAAACAACTGTGTGCTTTGACGATAGAACTTCGCTAAAAAACTTGTTTCTGCCTTTTTTAGCAGGCGGAAAGCCCAAAAACAAAAACTTATCTGCAGGCATGCCAGAGGCACTTAAAGCAGTGGTCAGGGCACAAGGTCCGGGGATAGGAATAACTTCAACATCTGGTAAGGATTTTAAAACCTCTTCTATCAGTTTTCCGCCCGGATCGGAAATATTAGGAGTTCCGGCGTCAGTGATTAGGGCAAGATTTTTATTTTCTTTTAAAAGAGAGCCGACATAATCAACCTTCGCTAATTTAGAATGTTGATGATATGAAATTAAAGGGGTTTGGATATTATAATGGTTTAAAAGTTTCTTTGAATGTAAGGTGTCTTCGCATAAAATAAAATCAACCCCTCGCAGGGTTTCGATGGCTCTTTCGGTAATATCTTTTAAATTGCCAATAGGAGTGGCTATTATATAAAGCATAAAATTAAGTATCAAGAATTATGAATTATGAAAAAGTGAAAAACTTGAACGATCGTTCAATTTTTTCACTTTTCACTTTTTAGGTTATTAATTTAGCACTTTTTCAACTAATTCGTTTTGTTGCTCTTTGGTTTTCTTTAAGTAATCTTTAATAATTTCGTATAAAACAGCAGCTAAGGGAATGGCTAAGATGGCTCCTGAAACCCCCCAGAGCCGGCCACCAATGGCTAAAGCAATTAAGACTAAGACAGGGGAAATATCTAAAAACTTTTTAAACAAAATCGGGAAAATTAAATTGTTTTCAAGTTGCTGGATAATCACAAAAGCCAACAAAACAAACCCAGCCTGAAGCAATGAATTAATCCCAACAACCATGCCCAGCATCACCCCAGCTACGAGGGGCCCAACTATAGGCATAAAATCAAGCACCCCAGCAATAATGGCTAAAAGTAAAGCGTATTTAACATTTAAAATCCGTAAAACCAAAAAAGTAGAGGCAGCCACAAATAAAACCCCAACAATTCTAGTGATAAACCAACCACTAACTTTTTTTTTAGCTTTAAGCCAAATCTTTAAAACATAGTCCTGTTTATGGGCCGGGCTTAAGGCCTCCAAGGTTTTAGCGACAAACCTTTTTTCAACAGAAATAAAGAATGCCAAAATAACAACTAAAATAGTAGCTGATGCCCCCCCGAAAATACTAAATAAAGCCCCTAAAAAGCTATTGCCAGCTGGCTCAACGCTTGACTGTAAGGCCTCAATTAAAGCGTCTGTGCTTCTAAATGATTGCACCCCTAATTTTTCAAAAACAGGCGAAATTTTACTTAAATACAAAGGAAAGTTTTCGGCAAAATCTTTAATTTCTGAAACAAAAATTGGGGCTGTTTTATAAATAAAAAAACCAATTAAAGCAAAAACTGCCAGATACAAAAATAAAGCTGAAACAATCCGAGGGATTTTCTTTTTTTCTAAAGGGTCAATAATAAAATTAAACAAAATGCCAATCATCACAGCAAAAGCCAGCCAAACCAAAATATCTTTAACCATATATAAAACATAACCGATTATAACAACGGCAAATATTTTAAAAACAGTTGCCCAAGAAATATCTAAAATACCTTGTTTTTGCATATTTAAAAAAAGTTAAAAATTATTTAAAATTGCTTCAAGTTCCCCTTTATTTTTATGCGGACCAATTAAAGCCAAGTTCAAGTTTTGCTTAGTAAAAATTTCTTTAGCTATATTTTTCAAATCACTGGGGCTTATTTTATTTATTATCGCTTTTATTTCGCTTGGTGTCAAAATTTTATTCTCCAAAATCTCTTGAGAAGCAAAAAACGAAGCAAGTTTGTCTGATGATTCAAGGCCAAGCACCATGCTCCCGTTAATATAGTCCTTGGCTTTTTTAAGCTCTTCTTTCGAAATATCTGTTGTTTTCAATTTACTATATTCTTTAAGCATCAGCACGATCGCCTCTTTGGTTTTAAGATTAGGCACGCCCGCTTGGGTGACTAAATAGCCAGAGTCAGTGTAATCTTCAGAAGAAGTATGAACATAATAGGCCAAGCCACTTTTTTCCCTAACAACTGAAAACATTCTTGAAGACATATTGCCCCCTAATAAAACGGAAAGAACTTCTTGAGCAAAACGTTTTTCGCTATTCAAGCCAAACCCTCTAAACCCTAAACATAAGTGGGTTTGATCGGTTTGTTTAAACCTTAAAAGGACTTGGGGGGTTGTTTGCCTTTCAATAACCCCCGACTTGAGAGGGGCTGGCGAAATAGCCATACCTTTGAACTTATTTTTTATCTGTGCTAAAAGCTGTTTTTCAAAAAACTTACCAGCTGCACAAATAATGGTATTTTTTGAAGAATAATTATTTTTTAAATAATTAACAAAATCGTTTTTTTTGAATTTTAAAATATTTTCTTTAGTGCCAATTGTATCCCGACCAGCCGGCTGGTCGCCGTATAAAACATCTTCCCAAAGCTCCCCCACATATTGTCTGGGAGAATCAAGATACATATTAATCTCTTCTAAAATAACACCTTTTTCTTTGGCAATTTCTTTTTGTTCTAATTTTGAGTTCAAAAAAATATCAGAAACAAAGTCCAAAGCTAAGTCAAGGTGTTCTGATGAAACTTTAGCCCAATAGCCCGTCATTTCCTTACTCGTAAAAGCATTATAAGAACCACCGACTCTGTCTAAGGTCTCAGCTATTTTAAGAGCCGTGGGGCGTTTCTTGGTACCCTTAAAAAACAAATGCTCTAAAAAATGAGAAATACCATTTAAGGCCTTGGTTTCATATTTGCTCCCCACCCCAACTAAAACAAAAATAGCTGCTGTTTTAGCAGTTTTCTCGGGAACTAAAATAACCCTTAAGCCATTTTTCAATTTTATCTTTTTAAAATCCATAGTCGTTAGCTTATGCACTTATGCATTTATTCACTTAATCACTTTTGCTTATTATACATTATTTCCTAAAAAAAGAAAGAGCGCGATGACTTGCTCGCCCCCCCCATCATGTCCTATTCATTAGAACAACAGAACAACATTTTAATGGCCTCTGCGACACCCTCAAGAGGCATTGATTTTTGCAACCACCTCTTGAAAAATGACTTATAGTCCATCACATTTTTTTCATCTTCCATTATTGTATAAGCAACCCATGTAACGCTGGACATTCTCTCGAGGGCTAAAGGAAATACACCCACCTCTCGTAGATTGTAATACTCGCGATAATGATAAAGATAAGACCAGTCCTTATATGGGTCTATGACAACTACACATGGATTAAAATCAAGGGTTTCTCCCGTAAAAATAATCTTTCTAAGTTGTATATAGGATACAACTTAAACATCAAACCTACAAACGTTCTCAAAATACTCGCTCATCAGGACGGTGCCTCCTCCACTTGACGCGTCGTCCACGATTAAAACCTTTATCTTTCTTTCTTCAGACATTTCTTATCCTCCTCTATAGAGTTTGGAAACAGCAATAGTCACGATAGAAGACCTAACACAACCTATCTTGCAGGATTTTAATCAAATTGTCAAAAAAAAAATCATTTTGGGTGGGTTCTTATATCAAGTAAAATATAAGTGCCATTTTTGATTAAAAAATAAAAACGGATATTTCTATCCACCCTCGCTTGCCAGATTTGCCGAGATCTATTATACTTTTTCGCTTTTAAGGATGGGTGCCCAATATCCTCCAACAAATAATCAATCTGTTTTCTAAACTTTAATCTGATTTCTTGAGAAAACTTTTGAAAACTTCGCTGAAAATGCGGAGAATAAAAAATTTTCATTTTTTCAAGCTTGAATTAAGAGAATGGAAAAGTTCTTTGCTGTCTAAAAAAGGACCTACAATCTTGCCGGCATTAACTTCGCTCAGAGCTTCTTCTAAACCACTATCCACCGTTCGTTTTTTGAAAGCATTCAAAAGCTTCTCGTAAACAATGCGAGGAAGCAAAACTAAATCGCCCTGACGAGCTATTTTATTAGGAATTGTAATGACATCTTCCATAATTTGATTACTTTTATCTTACAACTTTTGTTTCACAAAGTCAACGACTACAGATATACTAATTCTCTCTTGTTTAGCTGTGTCGCGATCGCGAAGGGTTATCGTGTTGTCTTGTAAAGTGTCAAAATCAATTGTTAGGCAATAAGGGGTGCCGATTTCGTCTTGGCTGAAATAGCGCTTGCCAATATTGCCCCGATCGTCCCAGGCAGTCATAAAGTCATTTTTTAACAAATTAAAAACCTCTCGGGCTTTTTTAACTAACTCGGGTTTGTTGGCTAATAGGGGGAAAACGGCCACTTTATAGGGAGCCAGAGTTGGCTTTAGCTTTAACACAACCCTTTCGCCTTCTTCTCTATAAGCATCACACAAAACAGCTAAAATGGTTCTGTCAACGCCAAAGGTGGGTTCAATAACATGGGGTATGTAGCCGTCTAAATCCAGCTTATGCGCGGTTAAATCAAAGTTAGTTCTATATGCCAGGCCATATAATTCTTTTTGACCAAAAGGATAATTATATTCAAAGTCCACTGTTCTTTTAGAATAATGCGACAATTCACTTTTTTCGTGCTCTCTTATAACAAAATTTTCTTTTTTTATACCCAAGGCCTCAACCAGCCATTTTTGCATTTCTGCTTGCCACATTTCAAAAACACTTTGCCAAGAGTCCTCTTCAATAAAATACTCTATTTCCATTTGTTCAAACTCCAAAATTCTAAATATAAAATTACCCGGGGTTATTTCGTTTCTAAACGCTTTGCCGATTTGGGCTATGCCAAAAGGCAATTTTTTACGGCTTGTTTGTTGCACATTCTTAAAATTAACAAACATACCTTGGGCTGTTTCTGGCCGTAAATAAACAACTGATTTTTCATCGTCAACAGGCCCCAAAAATGTCTTAAACATTAGGTTAAACTGCTTTTCATCGGTGAACTCCTCGCCCTTACAATTTGGGCATTTGTTGTCATAGTTTTCCCGCAAATGGTCAGCTCGCAAACGGCTATGGCATTTTTTACACTCAACCAACGGGTCAGAAAAGCCCTTTAGGTGCCCCGAGGCCTCCCAAACCTTGGGGTTCATTAAAATAGCGGACGATATGCCAACAACGTCCTCTCTATCTTTAACAAACCTTTTCCACCACAACTGTTTGATATTGTTTGATAACTCAACGCCCAAGGACCCATAATCCCAAGTGTTTGCCAAGCCCCCGTATATTTCAGAGCCCGGAAACACAAAACCCCTCCTTTTGCACAATGATATTATTTTTTGCATTTTGTCTTCCATATTGGTATTTAATCAACGGTTAAGCGTAAACAGGGGCTTCAAAAGAAACCTTGCCTATCTCTTTCTTAGACATCTGCGAAGAAGCTACAAGTAATTCCATACCTAAAACATTGCCCTCCTTATCTAAATCAAGCAAAACACGGTTGCTTATTTTTTTTGTTTGAGCAACTGCACCTTTCTTAAAATAAATATACATTGCGTCTGCTATTTTATCGTATTGAATTTTCATATTTACATTCTTTATCATTCTCTATTTTCATTATAAACTAAAAAATCCTTGCTTGCAACCCATGCCCCGTAGGGAGCTCTGCTCTCCTATTATAGATGATAGAATACATATTGTGTTTTTTATGGTTTTATGGTAGTTTAAGGTTGTGTAGGAAAATAGTGTCCGCACCCCTCAAGCCAAACACTTTTCGGCAAGAGAACACTCTTGAAAGGAAAATCAAAAATGATAAGAGAACTAGTAATCGAAGAGGCAGAAAAAAGAAGTTTTCGAAAGATTGGCATTGGTAACGAAAACCTATATTTCATCCATAAAGAAACGGGTTTGGTCATATTTGAGACAGAAGGAGGCAACCAAAAATCACTCGCTATGAGAATTAATTATCAAGAGAGTGACTATGCAGAGGCTGAGCCCGGTTGTTGTATTATAGACGAAACAAATATATCTGCGTGGATGGATGCCGTAGTTGAAATGAAGAGAGCAAGAATATGAATATGCAGAATCATAGACCCCCGGGTCTATAATTTTTATTTATAGACACTATGAGTGCCAATATCGTAAAAAATAACCTCGTTAGGAGTTATAAAACGAAAAAGTGCGCGGTGAGTTCGTGTAATAGAATAGGCATAAAAACCCTTGAGATTGCCCTGCAAATTGTGCGTTTCCAAACGAATATCAAAAGGATTGGCTCTAAACCATTGCTCTTTTTTGTCTTGCTTCCCTTGAATTCGTTTCGGCAGTTTTGCGTAACCTTTCAAATAGTGGGAGGTATAATGGATTTTACTGACTTTTTCTGCCATATAATTTCAGAGCGTCTTTGGAAGAATCCGCCACAATGGTTTGCCCCTTTCCGAACTCCTCATCGCCACTTAATATAATTTCTTCAATTTCTTTGTATTGTTTCGTCTTGCTATCTTGATTTAGCCAAACAAAAAATTTCTCGTAAAGAGAACGAGGCAAAACCACTAATTCTTCACCCTTGGTGATTCTTGAAGGAATTGTAAAAACATTATCCATATTGGTTTTATTATAATCGCAAAAAACAAAAAGTCAATTATTGTACAGTGCCTTGCTCTTCAGAAACGGTGTTATCATCAGGTAGGTCCGTTAAAACTGGGTTGGCTTGAGCTACAATTTCTTCTTTGGTAAAAATGTCTTCACCGGAAAAACTAGCTTGATTTATCAAAGTGGCTTTTGCACCCTTTTGATTAGTTGTTGGCATTAAAACTACTTTAAAAGCGATTGTTAAAGGTATTTGATTGCCATAGCCCTGAAATGGCTGCAAGGTGCCCACGGACCAAACTAATTCTTTTGAAACCGAATCATAGGTTAGTTTAGCCCCCTCTGGGAAAATATCGCCAGTTGGTTTTACATAAGAAGGCAACACCGCTTTAACCTTAACATTTTCAAGCGAATTCCATGAGTTTTTAATTTGCCATAAAATTGTATAAGTTGTCTCTTGCCCCACCTGTGGCGGAATTGGGCCGGTATTGCCAAAAACCTCATCGTTATAATATATTTTTTGAGCTAAGTCAACGGTTGAGCTGATTTGATTAAAAATGGTTTTCTCAATCCCGCCAATTGAAACAACGGCTTTTAAAGTTGGGTTTTTCATGACTCCCGTAGTGCCAGCTGACTTAACTTTAACCCAAAAATCAACTTTGCCCTCATCACTGGCATCTAAAAACCTTAAGTCAGAAACATTTTTCCAATCCCAGATAATTGAATTATCGCCCTTGCCAACTTCCCCACTTTCGGCCCTAACAGAAGTTAGGTCATAAAAATCGCCATCTAATTTAACTAATAAAAATTTATTCTGAATTGGAGTTTTACCAATGTTTTTGAAAAATATTTCATAATGCAAAACATCTCCCACACTGGCCTTAAAGTCGGGTGAACCATTGACTAAGGCGGAAACATAAAAAGAGGGCTCTTGAATTTCAACGGCTTGGCCAATTTCTTTTAAAATAATAAACTTTTCATTAACAAAGGCGCCTAATTGGGCCCTAAAAATCTTTTTTTCACCTTCTCTGCCCTCAACTGAACCCTGAATGTTAATTCTACCCCCATCAACCTGATAAAGGGAGGGCAAAACCCATTCGGTTTGATCTAAAGCCACTGGCTTAGCGTAAGTAAAAATAAAACCAGAGGGATAAATTGTTTTCACTCTTAGGTTTTCTAAAACATAATCAATATTTGAAAAATAATTTAAAGAAAAATCAACCGTTTCCCCATTTTCTACTTTTAAAGGCAAATCAAACTCAAAAGTCATTGGCACTGTTGATATTCTTAAAGATGAAGTTGTTTTTGATTCAAACTTGGCCTTTAAGTTTTGCGGTCGATAAGTTAAAAAGGCCTTGGCCTCTAAAATATCGCTTTCTTTGCCAAAAACCGTGGCTCTAAACTCAACAGTTCTTTCCTCGCCTGAATATAAGGTCTCGAGGTATTTTACCGCTCGATTAAAAGCCACTTCGTTTAGTCCCTCTGTCGTGGTGGCATCACTTTTAGTTAAAGGCAAAGAGTTTTCTGGAAACTCAAAGGCCAATTCTACCTCCTCTAAAGCGGCTTTGCCGTTATTCTTGAACTTAACCGTATAGACAACTTCTTCGCCGGCTTGGGCCTCTCCTTTGTTTAAAATCTCTATTTTAACTTCTTTTTTACCCCACTCATTGCCCTTAAAATACCATAAACCCAAAACGCCAGCTACAATTAATAAAATAACAAATAAAAATAATAATGGCTTGTTCATATAAATATAAAATTAAATACTCTTTAAAAGTATTTTTTATCTTACCACAAAACACTTCTCTCGTGCAATAACTTTTGTTTTGAAAGCAAAAAAAGAGGGGCGACACCTATGTAGTGCCGTCCCAAGGCTCTAAAATATTAGGATGTCTCTGCAAGACACCCTTTAAATTTCAACGGGCAGTTTCCTCCTGTTTCGACCTGGGACTTTTACGCGATGTTTTCTCGCGTACCAAAGGACTAGACCTATATTAAAAAAAACATTATTTCGCCTTGCTTTTTCCATTTTTGATCTCCTTCTTAACTGGGCAATGGAATTTTGAATTTCCATTGCCATTCCGCTTACGCACGCATCGATTGCCTCTTGTGGCTCGACTATTGCCCTTTATATTTAACATTCAATCTCCTTTCTTGTTGTTGGCACTACCACTTACCTAAAAAAGGGTTAAGTTCTCACCAACCTATAGCAACCCTCTCCATCTTGCTCAAGATTAAAACCGGATAATTCGCCCGATTCGATCTTTTTTCTTACTTCAGCCACAGGATGTGCGAGACAATCTGGACAAACTATGCTCTGGCGAGCTCCTCCTCTTTTAGAAACATTATCCCTACTGATAAACTCGGCATTCTATTCACCTCCTTGATTAAACAAAATAAAAACAAAAACACCCTATCGTCCTCTAGCATTTAAATTAGCTTAAGGAATTATAGTGTGCTGGTTTCAATATAGCAAACCTAAGAAAAAAATGCAAGGTTTTTTGTAAAAAACTAATCTTCTAGAGAGCAACCAAGACAATTCTGAAGGCCCTCTAGAAAAAAAGGGTAAGCTTTATCTTTTGCGAATTGGTTTTCGGCTTTTTCAAGGGAACAAATTGTTTTTAAAAGCAATTGCCACATCTTCTCATCTTTTTGCTCTAAAGGAAAGGCCTGATCTATCTTGTTTGCTATTTCAAGGGCTGTTAAAAACTTTTCTTCATTTTGATAGATAAAATCAAACTTTTCTAAAAGCAGGGCATCAGTTAAAATTTTCCCGACTTTGCCTTCAATAAATTCAACTTCGGCTAAATAAAAAAGCTGGCTAGCTAATTGTAACTTAGAATTGGCCTTACGAATAGCTTTACCTATTACTTTTATTTTACCGAATTCTTTAGTGTATAAAGTGAAAAGAAAGTCAGCTTCTTTTTGCTGACTTTTCTTTAAAAACAAGGCCTCTGTTTTAAGATGATGATAGGCCATAAAACTTTTCTAAAAACTCTGCTTGCTCTTTTAAAGCGTCTCTCGCTGGCTTGCCACCCTCTAAATAAGGGTTGTTTGCATCTTTTCTTGCTTTATCTAGGGCCACTTTAACATCTTTTTCCCTATAATACAACTTATCACCAATATATTTTTCTCTAAAATTTTCCAGGGCCTTCTTACGGGCCTCTGCTTGATATTGCGGGTGCCCAGGGTATTTTATATTACCTTTTTCTTTTAAGCTAAAATCTCTAAACTTTTTACTTTTTTCTAAAAGCTCTTTGTGCGATTTATAACCACCCTTATTGCCAAAAATACTTTCTACTTTATCAACATTAGCTTGGCTCTCAGTTGGCTTCTTTTCTCTTTGAGCCATTTTAGAAACCAAACTAGCATAACGATCCCCAGCTACTTTCTTGGAATCGCCGGGGGTCTCGCCTTTTGTTGGGGAATATTGAGTTCCTCTTTCTGCAGAATACTTTTGTTCTTTACTTGGGTTCCTAAAAACATTAAAAATGTTAAATGCCATATGCTTCAAAAAATGACAAATGACAAAATCCGAATGTCAAATAAATGACAAAGTGCAAATGTCAAATGCTAAGATTATATATTTTAATCAATAAAATGCTTGTCATGCTTCTAAGGCGAGCCAAAGCTTTTTGCCCTCAAGGTCAACTTCTTTTTGAGCGACAAAACTACCTAAATGCTCGGGGCTTTCTTCTAAAGAAGAACACTTGGTTGTTTCTAAAATTTCTTTTTTCGCCCTTGAAATAACTTCTTTTAAGTCAAAATCGCCTGCGAAATATAACGAGGCCTTGTCTTGCGGGGAAAGGGCTGCTTTTTTTCTTAAGGTTTGAATTTGCCTGACAATTTCTCTAACCAAGCCCTGCTCTTTCATTTCCTCAGTGATTTTAGAACTTATAGCATTAAATCCTTTAAAAATAGTAGTTTCATCTTCAATGATTAAATTAGCTTCATCTGAAAAAATCTGCAAGGTGCTACCTGGGTCAATCGCAGAAAAAGAAAGTGGCTTTTTTATGGCATCAGCGATAAGGGGTTGCCTTACAGGAATACCCATCCTTACCCTTTCTGCTAAAAGCTCGCTCGCTATGAGCCGCCTTTCTTGCATTTCTTGTTCTAAGGTTTTATCTATCAAGCTTTCGTCGTACTTAGGCCAAACGCACAAATGAACTGATTCTGGCATTTCTTTTGTTTTGAGCATTTGATACATTTCTTCAGCTAAAAATGGCATTAAGGGCGCAATCAATTTAGTTATTTCCAATAGAACAAAGGCGAAAACCGCTTGCGATTCTTTACTTTCTCTCAAGCGCCCCCTTGAACGCCTAATATACCACAAAGAAAGGTTGTTTATCCAAAAATCCTCAATAACTCCCGTGGCTCGCATAGCGTCAAACCTATCTAAATTTTCTGTAGCTTCTTTGATAACAAGATTCAACTTAGAAAGAATCCACCTGTCTAAGCAGTTTTTAGAGGACTGATGGGTCGCATAGGACTTATGGGTCGCAGTCGTATATGTTTTATAAAACTCAAAACAATTCAGCAAGGTCATTAGCTTTCTTTTTGTTTCTCCGGCCACCCCATAACCAAATCTCATATTATTGACCGGGTTTTGCTTTAGATACATCCACCTCATTACATCAGCTGATATTTTTTCAACCGCTTCATCAAACCAAATAGCATTGCCTTTTGATTTATGCATCTCCTCGCCTTTTTCATCAACCACACTGGCAAACCCCAAAACCCTTTTAAAAGGTGGCTTTTCTTCTAAGACCTGGCTCATAACCAACAAAACATAAAACCAATTTTTAAATTGCCCTGGGAAACTCTCACAAATAAACTCAATCGGGAACCATTTTTGCCATTCTTCTCTTTTATTGTGGAAATAGGGAATGTTTTCAGCCCTGTTATCATTAGAAACGGTTGAAAAGGGTACAATCCCAGCGTCTAACCAAGGGGTGCCGACATCTTTAACTCTTTGAGCCAATGCTCCACATTTTGAACATTTTATTTTTATTTGATCAATTTGGGGCCGATGGGGTGATTTACCTCCAAACTCGTCCCAGCCCTCAACAGTTCTTTCCTCTAATTCTTCTTTGCTTCCTAATACCTCAAAATTGCCACAGGAACACTCCCAAATAGGCAAAGCTAAACCCCAATATCTTTTCTTAGAAATTAGCCAATCATGCATATTATTTAACCAATCAATCTCTCTTTCTAAGCCAAACCCCGGCATCCACTCAATTTGCTTGGCTGATTCAATTAATTCTTCCCTCAATTTATCCATTGAAATAAACCATTCGTCAACCAAACGAAAAATCAATTCTTGTTTACACCTCCAGCAAGTTGGGTACCGGTGTTTATAATTCTCTACTTTAAAAATTAACTTTTTATCTTTTAAGTTATCAATTATCCAGTCCCGCTGTTCTTCTTTATAAACTTCTCTGCTTTCTAAAAAACCAAAACCCTTTTTGTATTTACTTTCTTCATCAGACAAGTCGATTACTGACAAATTATTATCCTTAGCTAAGCTAAAATCCTCTTGCCCACAACCAGGGGCTATATGAACAACCCCAGTGCCCTCTTCTTCTGTAATATCTTTCCATAAAATAACTTGATGGGTAGAAGGAGCTAAGCTCCTTCTTGAGAAGGAGCTTAGCTCCTTCTCAACGGCAGGCAAGTCATCAAAAATACCCTTAAACTCAACCCCTTCCAAAGATTTACCAGAAAAAGTTTCGACGATTTCGATTTCTTCTTTCAAAAAAATTTCATTGGCTTTTTGCCTCAATAAGATATAATTGTCCCCCTTGGTGTCTTTTACTTTTGAGTAGTCAAGGTCAGGGTTAACCGCTAAGGCAACATTTCCTGGCAATGTCCAAGGAGTGGTTGTCCAAACCAAAAAATAGGTTTTTTCTTGACCAGCCACAGGGAACCTAACAAAAACCGCTTTATGGGTTAACTCTTTATACTCTTCAGTTAAAATTTCGTGCTGGGAAATAGAAGTGCCACACCTGTAGCACCAAGGCACAACATCTTTGCCTTTATATAAAAGCCCTTTTTCAGAACATTTTTTTAAAAAATGCCAAATAGCATAATTGTTTTCATCTGACATTGTAAAATAGGCCTTGTCCCACTCTGACCATTGGCCCAAACGAATTGATTGCTCGGTTTGAATTTTAGAATATTTTAAAACCCTTTCTTTGCATCTTATGATAAACTTTTCAATCCCATAGGCCTCAATATCTTTTTTTGTTTTGAAACCCAAATCCTTCTCTACCTCTACTTCAACCCAAAGGCCTTGGCAGTCAAAACCATTTTGCCACCTTAAATCAAAACCCTTAAAGGCCTTGTACCTTTGAAACATATCTTTATAAGTTCTCCCCCAGGCGTGATGCACGCCCATTGGGTTGTTAGCTGTAATAGGGCCATCTAAAAAACTCCAGCGCTCCTTGCCCTTGTTTTTTTCTTTAAGTTTCTCAAAAATCTTATTTTTTTGCCAAAACTTCAATATTTTATTTTCATTTTCTGCAAACTCCATATATCTTTTACTTAATTTATCATATTTTATCCCTTGTTGCAATAAAAAACAGGAGTTTAACTCCGCCTTCTAAATAAAAAACAATTACTCAATAAAAGGGTTTTGCATTTCAAAAACAATCCTTGGGGTTTGGTTGTTTATTTTCATTTCGTTGAGGCCATATTTGCCGTATTTCCTGGCGTACAAAGTGCCCACAGCACAAAATAAGGCCTTTAAATAGTCAAAGCCAAGCTTTTCTGAAACCTCTTTAACTTCTTGTTCGTTTGGGCCTTCAATTTCACAAAATGGCTCTAAAAAAGGCCATTCGTCAAGGCAAACTTCTGTTTTATCTATCTGCCACATTTCCCTTTTGCTTTCTTGGTAGGCCTTTTCTCTACAACCTAAGGCCTTCAAAAACTCAACCCCATTGTCAAAATTATCAATTGTTAAACAAATTTCTTTTTGATCTTCTATTTTACCAGTTCCCCCAAAATTAACTCTTTTAAAGCTCATTGTAATCTTATTATCACCCTCATCTCTAACCCTTGCCCAACCTGGCTCGCCATCTTGGCTATTTGGCAAATTAAAAACATACCTTTTCATTAAGGTTTCTGGCTTAACTAAAATTGCCCCGGCCTTTTTCAGCCGTTGACGAATTTCATTTTTATCAATATTCTCAAAAGTTGCCTCGTATTCTATTTGCATGTCTTAGTCACAATATTTCAAAATTCGTATTCTTGAATAAACTTGGCAATGCCTTTCTCTTTTAT
>PFAX01000013.1:0-14643 GCA_002773495.1 bacterium (Candidatus Gribaldobacteria) CG10_big_fil_rev_8_21_14_0_10_37_21
TAAACAAATTACAAATATCAAATTACAAATTCCAAACAGAAACAAAAACCCCCTTTGCTTGGTTTGGAATTTGGAATTTGGAATTTAGGATTTGTTTAGTATTTAGATATTAGAGTTTAGAATTTAACTTAAATTAGAAATTATTTTATAATGTCATTATTTTCTAAAAAAACATTAGGCATAGATATCGGGGCAAGTAGCATCAAGGTAGCTGAAATTTCTATTTCAGGCAAGAAAAAGAAGTTAGAAAACTACCTTGAGTTTAAGTTGCCTTTATATCAAAACAAAGTGAATACTTTTAATTCTGAAAGTTTGCTTTTATTAAGCGAGCAAACAGCTCAAGTTTTGCAAGCCGTTCTAAAAAGAGCTAAAATAAAAATAAAGAAGGCAAAATTTTCTTTACCTGATTTTTCAACTTTTTTTACAACCTTTACCCTGCCTTCAATGCCTCAAGCAGAGGTGGCTCAAGCGGTTGAGTTTGAAGCCAGGCACCATATTCCCCTCCCTTTGTCTGAAGTTACTTTTGATTGGCAAATTATTGAAAAAGAAACAACCCCAGCCGGCGCTGAAAAATTTGTCATTTTATTAGTGGCAATTCCCAATACGGTTTTAAAAAATTATTATTTAATGGCAAGCTTAGCTGGCCTTGAGATTGAGGGCATGGAAGCTGAAGTTTTTGGTTTTGTTAGATCATTAAGTTTGCCTGAAAAATTTAGGTATGCCCCTTTGGTCATCGTTGACATTGGCCAACAAAGCACGACGGTCAGTATTATTGAAAATAAAAAATTAAGAGAGAGTTTTAGTTTTGACTTTTCAAGCGTTTCTTTAACAAAAGAGTTAGCCACCGCCTTGCAAGTTTCTTTAGAGGAGGCCGAACATTTGAAAATTAGGTTTGGCCTTGACCCAGAAAGAGAAGATGTTTCAAATATTTTATTAAGCAAAGTTGAGCTTTTAGCTTCTGAAATAGAAAAAGTTTGTTTAAATTATTTTCAACAAAAAGGTAAAGAAGTCGTCGGGGTTGTTTTGTCTGGGGGGACAGCTTCGCTTTTTGGGGTAAAAGAATATTTTAGGAGCCGTTTGAAAAAAGAGATAATAGCAGCCAATCCTTTTAAGAGTATTTCCTTTCCTTTAATTTTAGAAAAGCGCCTTGAGCAAATTGGCCCTTCGTTTTGTGTAGCCGTTGGGGCAGCTTTAATCGGCCGAGAAGATTAATTATGTTTGAAAAAACTCAAAAAGATTTTAAAATTATTCCTCAAATCAAAATAACCTCGCCAAAATGGTTAAAAGTGGTTTTTTTTGGGTCTTTTGCCCCCCTCATTATTGTCGGGATTATTTATTTTTATTCATTAAACCAAGAAGAGCAACTAAGGGCAAAGAAAGAAAACCTAACAGCTCAAATTGTTGCCCTTGAAACAAACCCTGAAAATCAAGAAGCAAAGGAGAGCTTTAAGGACTTAAGTTTAAGGATTAATGATTTTGGGTCACTTTTTGATAGCCATCAATCACCCTCAAAGTTTTTTCAAGTTATTAGGAATTTTTGCCACAAAAGCATTCAATTAACTTCATTGAACTTGAATACTAAAGATTTAGCAGCTACTTTTTCAGGGGTGGCGGATAACTTTACAGCCCTTTCTGAACAACTTTTGATTTTAAAGAACCAAGAAAACATTGTTAACCCGAAGATTTCAGGCATTAAGTTAGGAAAAGATGGCAAGATAACCTTTGACCTTTCTTTAAATTTTGACCCTGTGATTTTACAAAAACAAGAAGATGAATAAATTTATTTTAACCCCAATTTTTATCCTACTTTCCTTAGGCGCTTTGCTTTTTCTCTTAATGCCTAAATTAAGCGAATTAAGTGTTTTAAAACAAGAAGTTTCTTTAAAAGAAGAAGAACTTGCCTTAAAACAAAATAATCTTAATTTTGTTTTAAATTCTTTAAGAGAGGCCGAATATTATAAAGAAATAATTAATAATTTAAAGGCGGCAATACCTAGTGATTTTTTCTCAGCTGACCTTTTTGGTTTTTTTCAAGAAAAGGCCGAAGAGAGTGGCCTAATTTTTGAAGGTATTTCCGAGGGCCAAAACGAAACAGAATCAGTTGGAGCAGGAGCAGAAGCAAGCCCTGTAGAACCAGGCATAGAGTCGCAGACAGCAGTTGTTAATTCAAAAATAAAAGAATTTAATTTTTCTTTACAAGTACAGGGCTCAATCGAGAACTTTGAGGCCTTTTTAAAACAACTTGAACTTTCAAGCCGTTTGGTTGAAGTAAATAATTTTTCTTTTAAGAACGTTTCTTCGTTTGAGAGTGAAGACGGAGAAATGCCCGAGTTTAATGTAGAAGCTAAAGTTTACCACTACTGATTTATGGATGACCAAGAAGCCAAAAATTTGAAATATACGATCTTAAGCACTATCTTTGTAGCCATTGTTTTAGTTGTGCTAAAGCTTTTTGTTTTTATCCAAGCACCCGCTCAACCAATGAGTTTGCCAGTCACTAAAATAAATGAAATAAATTGGGATGTTTTACGCACTAAAATTTTTATTGAAGACCCGGTTTTTCAAATTAAGGGAAATTTTAGCTCTGCTAACGTTTTAGAAGAAGAAAGGGTGGGTCTTGTCGTTACTGTTGAAGGCACCCTCAAGGGGCTTTTTAAGTATAGCTTTGATTGTAATAACGATGATAAATATGAGCTTGAGAGCGACTTTTTGAATCAAAAATCATATACAGCCGTTGATCTTTGTTCCTATGATAAGGAGGGTACTTTTAAGGCAAAGATTAAAGTAACGCCCCAAGAGGAGGGTTTTGTTGAAAAAGCAATTTTATTAGATCTTGAAGTTTCCTCTCAAAACCAACCCCCTTTAATTGAGCTTTGCGATGTTAACCCAATCAAGGGTACCACTCAAAAAAGTTTTGTTTTCAGCTTTGTAGCCCAAGCATATGACCCAGAAGGGGGAAATCTTGCTTTTGTCTGGGATTTTGGCGATGGAGCAACTTCAAGCGAACAAAACCCTTCTCATATTTACGAGCAAGAGGGAGGTTATTTGCCTAAGGTTTATGTTTTTGACCAACAAGGAGCAAGATCAGTTTGTTTAGCGAAGTCATTGATGACTTTAAGCGACTTTACCCCATTTGTTTCTTCTGAAGTTATTTTAAACCCAGGCCGATTCTATCCCTTCTCACCCACTAACTTAGAGCCCAAGGTCTTTGCTCCGATAGTTCCTCTAACTTCAGCGACAACAACTCAACCCTAATTAAAAATATCCCCTTCTTTAACTTTGAACTTTGCATTTTGAACTTTTAATTTAGTTTATATTATGGATCTTCTTCCTTATTTAATTAAAAATGGGGTTTTAACCAAAGAGAAAGGCAACGAAATTTTAAAATCTTGGCAAAAAAGCGGAGGTAGCCAAGAGCGGTTTTTATTAAAAGAAAAAATTCTTCCCGAAGGAGATCTTTTCCGTTACAAAGGGGAGGCCTTAGGCTTTCCTTTAAAAAAGTTAAAGCCAGAAGAAATAGCCCCAGAGATATTCGCCTTAATCCCCAAAGAATCAGTTGAGTATTATAAAATAACAGCCCTCGGGTTTGACAAAGAACAAAAGATTCTTGAGGTAGGTATGGTTTACCCAGAGAATACTCAAGCCCAAGAGGCCTTAAAGTTTTTATCCCGCCAACAAAAAGTTATTTTAAAGATATATTTAATTTCGTTTTCTGATTTCGACACCTATATTAAGCAATATAGAGCCCCTGAAAAAGAGGTTGAAAAAGCCCTTGAAAAATTAGAAGAAGAAATTGCAACAGAGAGAGAGGCCGGTAAAAAAGCTGTAACGTCTGAAAAATTCAGTCGTGTAGTTGAAGAGGCGCCAATTATTAAAATGACAGCCGTTATTTTGCGCCAAGCTGTCGAAGGCAAGGCCTCGGATATTCACATTGAGCCAACCACAGATGATTTAAGGGTAAGGTATCGTTTAGATGGAGTTTTGTATACTTCTTTGGTTTTGCCTTTAAAAGTTCACTCAGCAATTGTAGCTCGAATTAAAATTTTAAGCCGTTTAAAGATTGACGAAACAAGGGTTCCTCAAGACGGCCGTTTTTCAACTAATATGGCGGGGAGAAGGATTGATTTTAGGATTTCTACTTTCCCAACAATGTTTGGCGAAAAGGTGGTTATTAGGGTTTTAGACCCGAGTGAAGGCCTTTTAACTTTAACTGACTTGGGCTTAAGTGGCAATAATTTAGCAGCTGTTAAAAGGGCGATTGTTAAGCCAGATGGAATGATTTTAGTCACTGGTCCCACGGGTTCAGGTAAAACAACGACTTTATATACAGTGCTTCGAATTTTAAACAAAGAAGAAGTGAATATCGTCACTTTAGAAGACCCAGTTGAGTATTTTATGGCAGGCGTTAATCAATCCCAAGTCAGGCCAGAAATTGACTATACTTTTGCTCGAGGGTTAAGGCAAATTTTACGGCAAGACCCTGATATTATCATGGTGGGTGAAATTAGAGACGAAGAAACAGCCAGTTTAGCTGTGCAGGCGGCCCTAACTGGGCATTTAGTTCTATCAACCCTGCACACAACTTCGGCCGTTGGGGTTATCCCTCGTTTGTTAGATATGGACATTAAGCCCTTCCTGCTTTCCCCTACCTTAAATGTTGCTTTAAGCCAACGTTTGATTAGGGTTTTATGCCCAATTTGCAAGAAGAGAGTAGCCCTTGAGGGTGAAGCTAAAAAATATGTCTTAGAAAGATTGAAAGAAATTCCCAAGGCCGAGATCAAGAAATGGCAAGGTAAAAATGAATTTTTTGCTTACGAGCCCAAGGGTTGCAAAAAATGTAATTTTAGAGGATATTCAGGCAGAAAAGGTATTTTTGAAGTTGTCGAGATGAGCGATAAATTAGCTGAAATAATTTTAAGTGGCAGTTTTTCCGAGCGAGCCATGCTTAATGAGGCCAAAGATCAAGGGATGATAACCATGGAACAAGATGGTATTTTAAAAGTATTGGAGGGCATTACTTCATTAGAAGAGGTAATTTCTTCTGCTCAAACATAAAAATTATGTTAAAACGAATTTTATTGGTTGAAGATGATCAGTTTCTAATTGATATTTATCAAAAAAAGCTTAAAAGCTCTGGCTTTGAAGTTGAAGTAGCTGACACTGGCCACAAAGCCCTTACAAAAGCCAAGGACTTTAAACCAGATTTAATTGTGCTTGATGTGGTTTTACCTGGAATGGAGGGCTGGGAGGTCTTAAAGCAACTTAAAGCTAACCCTGAAACAAAAAATATCAAAGCAATTTTTATGAGTAATTTATCACAAAGAGAAGAAATTGAAAAGGGTCTTAAAGCGGGCGCTTTAAAATATTTAATTAAGTCCCAGTACACCCCTTCAGAGGTTGTATCTGAAATAAAAAAACTATGTTAAACGCAAAACAAATTAAACTTTTGTTCGAAGTGGCCGTAGAAAAAGGCGCTTCTGATATTCATTTAACCGAAAGCCGAGGCCCTATTTTAAGAATTTCAGCTGACTTAATTGAACTAAAAGAGTTCGGTAAATTAAGCGAAGAAGATACAAAATTAGTTGCTTTAGGGCTGATGAATGAGGTTAATAAAAGTAAGTTTGAGAAAGATAAAGAGGTTGATTTTGCTTATGACTTTGAACAGAAAGCGAGGTTTAGAGTTAATGTTTTTTGGCAAAGGCAAAAAATTGCCTTGGCCTTGCGACTTATCTCTCCTAAAATTAGAACTTTAGAGGAATTAAATTTACCCCCTGTTTTCAAGAGGTTTACTGAGGCAAAGCAGGGTTTGGTTTTGATTACGGGGGCATCCTCGCAAGGCAAGTCAACCACTTTAGCTAGCTTACTTGACAGCATAAATCACCAAAGAAAAGAGCATATTGTCACAATTGAAGACCCAATTGAATATATTTTTGAAGATGATTTAAGTATTATTCAACAAAGAGAGGTCCACCAAGATACTTTAAGTTTTGCGAATGCTTTAAGGTCAGTGTTACGAGAAGACCCAAATGTTATTATGGTTGGTGAAATGAGGGACTTAGAAACGATTTCAACAGCCATTACAGCGGCTGAAACAGGTCATCTTGTTTTTGCCACCCTACATACTAACTCAGCTAGCCAGACAATCCATCGGATTATTGATGTTTTTCCGCCTCATCAACAAGGGCAAATTAAAGCTCAAACTGCTTCGGCTTTACTAGGGGTTGTCTCTCAACGGCTTTTGCCTACTAAGGGTGGTGGGTTTATGCCAGCTTGCGAGATTATGTTAGCTAGCCCGGCGGTCCGTAATTTAATCAGAGAAAATAGGATTCATGAAATTCCAGCGATAGTAGAAACATCCTCTAAAGAAGGGATGATTTCAATGAATCAGTATTTAGTTAAATTGGTTAAGGAGGGGCTTGTGACAAAAGAAACTGCTCTTTTTTATTCGTTAAGCCCAGATGATCTTTTACCTCGTTTAGGCCGCTAAAAGAACTAATGCAAAAAGCAAAAAGCAAAACCTATGAAGTTTATTTACAAAGCCAGAAGTAAACAAGGTGATTCAAGAAAAGGCACGATTGGGGCCTCTTCCAGGAAAGTAGCCCTTGATTTACTTGAAAAAAACGAACTTTATGCAACCTCTTTAATAGAAGCAAAGAGTGGTTTTAATTTAAATTTGAACCTTAATTTATCTTTTTTAAATACAATTGGCCAAAAAGATAAAATTATTTTTACTCGCCAATTTGCCGTGATGTTAAAGTCAGCCATTCCACCCTTAAAGGCCTTAAGGAGTCAAGTTCAACAAACAAGAAACCCTAATTTTAGAGAAAGAATTTTAAAAATGGCCGAAAGCATTGAAACAGGCAGTTCTTTGAGCCAGGCGTTTGCTTTGCACTCTTCTGTTTTCAACCCTTTTTTTATAAGCATGATTAAGTCAGGCGAAGCTACGGGTAAAGTAGCAGATAGCTTGATGTATTTAGCTAAGCACATGGAAAAGGATTATAACTTAAGGCAAAAAGTGAAAGGCGCTTTAATTTACCCGGGCTTTATCATTGTTGTTTTCGTGGGGGCCTTTCTTTTAACAATGCTTTTCATTGTGCCCAAGCTAACTGAAATTTTAAAAGGTTTTGGTGGCAAGTTACCTATTGCCACAAGAGTGTTAATGTGGCTGTCTGATTTTATTAGGCAAGGCGGTTGGGTTCTAATCTTTGTTGCTTTGCTGGTTTTAGGGTTTTCACCTATTTTAATGAAGCGCTGGGAAAAAACAAGAAGGTTTTATGATAAAGTAATATTAGAACTGCCTATTTTCGGTAAGTTTTTTAGAAAAATATATTTAATTCAATTTTCAGAGAACCTTTCTGTTTTAATGAAAGCGGGCTTGCCCATTACCCAGGCCTTAAGTATCACCAGAGATATCATTGACAACACAGTTTATAAGGATATTATTCAAGAGGCCGGAATAAGAGTGGCTAAAGGGGAAAAAATAAGTGCGGTTTTAGAAGAAAAAAGAAGGGAGGTTTTTCCATTTGTTACCCAAATGGTTTCAACAGGCGAGGAAACAGGCCGATTAGATAGTGTTTTAGGCGATGTAGTTAGCTTTTATTCTGAAGAAGTTGAGCGAACCGCTGATAACTTGACAACCTTATTAGAGCCATTTTTGATTTTATCTTTAGGCATCGGCGTTGGAATCTTAGCGATTGCTATTTTTGTGCCCTTGTTTAAAATAGGTATGGGAGGGGAAACATTGGACTGACAAATTCAAAGTTCAAAATGCAAAGTTCAAAGTTAAAGAAGGAGGCATGCAACTATTTTTTAAAAGGGGAGTTTTCCACAGGCAGGAGTTGACAGAAGTTCTTGTTTTTTAGGGTTTATGCTATAATATAAATGAATATAATATATAAAGGTCGTTTTAGTTTAAAATAATAAAATGAAATTTAAAAAACAAACAGGTTTTACATTAATTGAGTTGTTGGTGGTTATCGCCATTATCGGTATATTGGCTTCCATCGTTTTGGTCTCGTTCCCCGGTGCTCAAAAGAAAGCCAAGGACTCAAGAGTGATTGGGGCTGTTGCTCAAGCCAGAACAGTTATGACTTATATGCAGGCAAATGATGGTGACTTTACCAATTTTTCATGCACCGCCACAGATATGGTAAACTTGTGTGCTGAAGTTGCTGCCAATAATGGCAATGTTGCTTTAAGTATTGTGAAAGTCGGGTCAGGCGCGTCAGCCACTGCTTGTATGTCTGCTACCTTAACTGCTGTTACAAATCAATTTTACTGTGCTGATTCAAGTGGCAAAGCGGGAAGAACAATGGGAGCAGGAACTCCGGCCGCAGGGTGTAGTGCTACAACCGGCCTTTGTCAGGGAACCTTATCTGACTAACCTTTAAAAAGTATAACCTTAAACCGCCTTTTCTTTGGGCGGTTTTTGGTTAAACGATTTTTCAAAAAACTTCACTTAGTTAGGTTTACACTTAGCTTTTCTTTTTTAGGATTTTAAGCTAAAATAAAGTAAAATAAAATAATGTTTAGTTTATTTTTTCAAGCTTTTATATTTATCTTTGGCCTAATTGTGGGCAGTTTTTTGAATTGCCTGATATATAGGTTGGAAATTGGCAAAGGCAAAAGTATCTTGAAGGGCAAATCGTTTTGCCCTGACTGTCAACACACCTTGGCTTGGTTTGACCTGATTCCCTTGTTAAGTTTTTTTCTTTTGAAGGGAAAGTGTCGCTATTGCCACAAGCCCATTTCTTGGCAATATCCTTTGGTTGAGGTTTTAACCGCCTTTGTTTTTCTTTTAATAGCTTTTAAATATAAAAATTCTTTTGACTTTTTTTCGTTTGTCATTCTGTGGTCTTTACTGATTATTATTTTTGTTTATGACCTAAAGCATTACATAATTCCCGATAAAGTTGTTTTTGTGGCAATTGCTATTGCCTTAATTTTCAATTTTCAATTTTCAATTTTCAATCAATTTTCAATATCTAAATTTTCAAACTTTCAAAATTGTTTACTTGCTGGGATTGGGGCGGCAGGGTTTTTCTTTTTAATATGGTTTTTTAGTAAAGGGCACGCTATGGGCTTTGGCGATGTAAAGTTAGCTTTTCTTTTGGGGTTATTGCTTGGCTGGCCGAATATACTGGTTGGGTTGATGTTAGCTTTTTTTAGCGGCTCGTTGGTTGGCTTGGGCTTAATAGTTGCTGGTAAAAAGAAAATGTCAAGCCAGGTGCCTTTTGGGCCATTTCTAATCGCGGGCGCGTTTGTCGCCTTATTTTGGGGACAAGCCCTATGGAAAGGATATGTTTCTTTATTTAATTAGATGAAAAAATGTTTGAAAATTGTAAATTGAAAATTGAAAATTGTCCCAAACAGGGTTTTACTTTAATTGAGCTTTTGGTCTCTATGGCTGTAATGATGATTTTATTTTCAATTTTGTTTATGGGTCGGCCTAAACAAGAAAAAGTTTTGAATTTGCGCTTAGCCGCTTTTACTTTAGCTCAGGACTTAAGGCAGGTCCAGGAAATGGCCATGGGCTCTGGCGAACATATTTGCCAGCCTCAAGGGCCAACCTTTGTTTTCGGAATTAGGGTTGAAAAGGATATGCCCCAAGCAAGTTATTTGTTTTTTGCTGATTGCAATAGCAACAAGACAAGGCAACCAGCTGATGATGATATAAATATCCAGCAAATTGTTTTTTCAAAAGATGTTCAAATTTGTGAAATTTCATCAAGTAATCAAGCCCTTGACCTTGTTTTTGCCCCACCTGACCCCTTAGTTTATTTTCAGGGTATACCAGCTGTAGGTGAGGTTTACATCAAACTTTGTTTAAAGTCCGATTCTTCAATTTCAAAAAAAATAAAGGTTAATTCAGCTGGCAGGATAGAGATAGAGTAAAACAATGAAATTTAATCAAAAAAACCAGGGGTTCACCCCGTTAAAAATCTAAAGCTCTATCCTTATTATTATGTTAAACAAGAAAACAATATTTACTTTTTCCAAGAGAAATCCTCATAAATTTCTAACGGGGTTCACTTTATTAGAGATTATCATCGCCATGTTTGTTTTTTTTATTGGGATTATGGGTATTTTTTCGTTATTAACAGCAACCATGAGAAGTACTAAGGGGGTAGTTGATAATTTTAAAGCCAGCCAGCTGTCTCAAGAGGGCTTAGAATTAGTCAGAAATATCAGGGATAAAAATTGGCTTTTTTATCAGGACTGGCGGACAGGGCTTGGCTCTTGTGCTTCGGGCTGTGAAATGGATTATAATGACACAGACCTGTCTAACTGGCTTAACAGAAATTTAAAAATTGATTCAAATGGTTTTTATAACTATGAAACAGGCACTAATTCTTTGTTTAAAAGAAAAATTACCATTTCTCAAGATGGAGATACTTTAAAAGTTAAAAGCGAAGTTTCTTGGCAAAACGAAACCTTTACAACCATTGACACCCTTTATGATTGGTATAACCAGTGATAAAATAAACCCTAAATCCTAATATCTAAACTCTAAACAAATTCAAATATCTAATTTTCAAAACCCAAAACAAACTTTCTTTAAAGGTTTCTGTTGCGAACATTTGAATTTTGGCGATTTGAGATTGTTTAGAATTTAGAAATTAGAAATTAAAAGTAAGCAAATGCTCAAAAATAATAAACAACAAAAACGACCAAAACAAGGGCATTTATTTAGTCCTTTAGGACAAGAGGGGTTTACTTTGATTGAGCTTTTAATTGCCATGGTCGTTTTTACGATAATGATATCTTCGGTGGTTGCTTTGTTTGGCAATGCCCTCAAGGCCCAAAATGAGGTTTTATCTTACTCTGAAGCCCTAAGCTCTGCCTCTTATTCTGTAGAGTATGTTTCAAGGGCCTTACGGATGGCAAAAAAGGATTTATTAGGCACTTGCATTACCTCTAAAAGTAACTATGAAAACATTGGGAATACAACTATAATTCGTTTTTTAAATTATGATGAAAAGTGCCAAGAGTTTGGCTTGTCTGCTGGAGCTATTTATTTAAGAAGGTCTTCAACAAATTCAAGCACTGGTTTTGGGGTCCAGATTCCTTTAACAGCAAGCAACCTTGTTGTTTCAAAATTGGTCTTTAGTATAACAGGTAACAGCCAAGTAGATGACTTTCAGCCCAAGGTAGCCTTTGTTCTTGAAATAGGGGAGTTAAATAAAGAGTTTGCTCCGATTAAAGTTCAAACAACTATTTCCCAAAGAGACCTAGACATCCCACAATAAAACAAGTTTTATGAAGAAAGCATTTATATTTTTAAAGGATAAACAAGGGGTGGCCCTTTATCTAACTATGTTGGCTTTAGCTATTTTAACTGGCTCGGTTTTAGCTTTATCCGGCCTTGTCGTTAGCCAAATGAAAACTATTTTTACAGCGGGTTATTCAGTGAAGGCCTTTTTTGCCGCTGACACTGGCATAGAAGAAGCTCTTCAAGATAGGCAAGCCCCTTTAGAGAATTATTCGGGCTGGCTTGATTTAAATGGCAATAGTGTTTTTGACCCAAATCAAGACGCTTCTTATAATGTTATATCTGTTTTTGCTGGGGGGCAGTGCATAGCTGATAATTTTTGTATTTGGTCGCAAGGAACATTCCGCAATATTAAACGAAGAATTGAAGTTAAATACTAAGCTATTAATATATTGAAATTTTTTATGCGACAAGTCAAACAGCGAATTGAAAAATTAAAACAGGTTATCAATCATCATCGTTATCTACGGCATGTTTTAGATAAAGAAGAAATAACAGAAGCAGCACTTGACTCTTTAAAAAAAGAGCTTTTTGATTTAGAACAAAAGTATCCCCAATTTATAACCCCTGATTCGCCCACCCAAAGAGTGGAAGGCAAAGTATCAAAGGGCTTTGCAAAAACACAACACACAACCCCAATGTTTTCTTTAAATGATGCTTTCAGCGAGCAAGATATAATTGATTGGGAAACGCGTATAACAAAACTACTTACCTTAGAAGAAGAAAAAAAGCTGGACTATTTTTGCGAAGTAAAAGTAGATGGTCTGGCTGCTTCTTTAATTTATAAAGACGGCGTTTTTGTTAGTGGGGCTACTAGGGGCGATGGCAAAATCGGGGAGGACACAACCAACAACATTAAAACCATTGAAAGTATACCATTGAGATTAGAAAAACCAATCTCTTGTGAGGTTAGGGGCGAGGCCTACATTACTAAAAAGGATTTTATTCTATTAAATAAAGAGCAAGCAAAAAAGGGCGAGGAGCTATTTGCTAACCCCAGAAATACAGCTGCTGGTGCTTTAAGGCAACTTGATCCAAAAGTCGTTGGCGAAAGGCGTTTAAGTTTTTTGGCTTGGCAGTTAATGCCAGCTGTTGATCAAATTACTGAGAACAATCTTTTAAAAGAATATGGCTTTAAAACACCAGAAAGCCGTTTCTGCCTATCCTTAAAAGAGGTTTTTATTTTTTATCAAGAGGTCTTAAAACAAAGAGATAAATTACCCTACCAAATAGATGGCCTTGTCGTTTCAGTTAATAATAATCAGGTTTTTGATCAATTAGGCATAGTTGGTAAATCCCCCAGAGGAGCTATAGCTTACAAGTTTCCTTTGAAACAAGCCACCACAATAATTGATGATATCAAATTACAAGTCGGTAGAACTGGTGCTATTACTCCGGTTGCTATTTTAAGGCCAGTCAATATAGGTGGTTCAACTATAACTAGAGCCACCTTGCACAATGAAGATGAAATTAAACGGCTTAATATAAGGGTCAGTGACACTGTGATTGTCGGTAGGGCCGGTGATGTTATTCCACAAGTTCTTCACGTTTTAAAAGATTTACGCCCTAAGGGTGCTAAGGCCTTTAAAATGCCAAAAATTTGCCCGGCATGCCAAACCGTTTTGATTAGGCCGCTAGACCAAGCGATTTGGCGTTGCCCAAACCATTTTTGTTCTGTTAAAAGCAGAAGGCAAATTTATCATTTTGTTTCTAAGTCAGCTTTTGATATTGATGGCTTGGGCCCTAAAATTATTGACCAACTTTTTGAAGCTGGATTAATTTCAGACGGAGCTGATTTATTTCTTTTAAAAAAAGGCGATTTACTTCCCCTAGAAAGATTTGCCGATAAGTCAGCTGACAATTTAATAGCCGAAATACAGGCAAAAAAATCCATATCTTTAGAAAGGTTTATTTATTCTTTAGGCATTTTAAATGTAGGCCTTGAGACATCTGTGCTTATAGCACAGAAATTAAAAATGAAAAATGAAAAATTAAAAATTAAGGAAGTGGCAAATTTTTATAAAGAATTATCTTTAGAGGCATTACAGAGTGTTGAAGATATTGGTCCAATTGTCGCTCGGAGTATTTACGATTGGTTTGGCAACAAACAAAATATCGTTTTTTTAGATAAACTTGATGAAGCCGGGGTTAAAATAGCAAAAAGCAAAGGGCAGAAAGCGAATAGTGCAAAACTGCAAGGCACAACTTTGGTTCTTACGGGTGTTTTGGAATCAATGACAAGGGACCAAGCCAAAGAAAAAATTCGGCAGCTTGGGGGCGAAGTAACAGAGAGTGTTTCAAAAAATACTTCTTATTTAGTAGCAGGCAACGCCCCGGGCTCTAAATTAACTAAAGCCCGCACCCTTGGCGTTAAAGTTTTATCCGAATCTGAGTTTTTGCTTTTACTTAAAGATTGAGCTAATATAAAGCCAAAAAAGAGATATGGAAGATGGTAATCTTAAAACTTTGTTTTTATTTGTTGACGAGTCAGGAAATTTTGATTTTTCTCCAAAAGGGACTGAATACTTTGTTTTAACTTGTGTTGCCACTACTAATCCGATTTACCAACGAGAAAAGTTTTTGTCTTTGAAATATAAACTATTGGGGGAAGACATTGAGCAAGAATATTTTCACGCGACCGAGGACAAACAAAAAGTTCGCGATGTCATTTTTTCTTTGATAGAGGAAATGAAAGATTTTGAAGTCCATAGCGTTGTGGCTCAAAAGAATAAAACAAACTGGTCTTTGTATACAAAAATAGACGCACAAGAAAAAGAAGGCGAAAGAGGCATTAAATTTACAAAAAAACAGGTTGAAGAAAAGTTTTACACTCAATTAAGCGAAACTTTAATTTGTTGGGTTTTTAGAAGGTATAGGGATTTCCAAAATACAACGATAGACAAGATTATTATTATTTTTGACGTTTTGTTCAATAAAACAAAGCAGGAATTAGTAAAGAAGCATTTGAAAGGTTATTTCAAGCAAAAATTTGGCATAGTGCCATATATTTATTTCCACCAAGGAAAGTCAGATATAAATTGTCAGATGGCGGATTATTGCGGTTGGGCTGTTTTTGTAAAATGGGAAAGAAACGAAATAAGACCCTACAAAATAATACAAGGTAAGATCAAAAGCGAGTTTAACATATTTGAGCAAGGAGAAATTATTTATTACGAATATAATAAAAAAACGACCCCCCCGCCTATCCAGTAAAGGAAGAGCCCAGGGGCTCTTATTGGTAAGGGGGTACCTTTGAGTTAATAATAGCAAATTATGTTTGTTTGTCAAGTTCTATAAATAAAATTATGCAAGAAAACTTTAATCAAAAAATAGAGGGGCTGTTGAAAAAATATAGCAAGGCCAAAGCCATT
>PFAX01000013.1:14700-15004 GCA_002773495.1 bacterium (Candidatus Gribaldobacteria) CG10_big_fil_rev_8_21_14_0_10_37_21
CTATTTAAGCGACAAAAACTTTTTGGCAAACTCTTACACAAAATACAAAAACAAAATTGGTTTAAATATAGACAAAAAGTTTCTAAACGAGCAAGGAGAGGTGGCTTTGGTTTGGCCATTTAAGGACTGCGTTTTAGAAGGCGGGGCTACCAAAGATGAAGAAAAACGAAAAGAAAGATTTTTTAACACTATCTTAGCCCAAAACGAGATAGACCAACTCTTCAGCCCCAAGGTTTTAACCAACTTCAAAAGATATGAAGCAGGTAAAACCGAGTTTCAGGACTTTAAAAAACTCGGTTTTAAG
>PFAX01000037.1 GCA_002773495.1 bacterium (Candidatus Gribaldobacteria) CG10_big_fil_rev_8_21_14_0_10_37_21
AACAATCAGGTATTGACGAATATTCAGGAAACAAAGCTGGGTGGCTTTCTCTGTAATCCTGAATCTTTTCCGAGACCGCCCCACTCGTGTATTTCGTTACTAAATCGCTCACATATTTTTTAGTATACTGGGCTATCTTCCCCCTCAAACCCTCAACACAACACTGCCCAGCTGTCCCTGAAGATTTAAACATCTCTCCTTTATAACAGCCATTGTCATGCCCTCCTCCACTAGGAATACCAGGGCCAACACAATGCCCCGACCCATCGCACCCCCCAGAAATATTATTCTTTTTACAAGGAGTTGTTAGTTGTTCAAAGGTTATATCACAATCGCTCCAGTTTTTAATTGGGTCTCCATTTTTGTTGATTGTTCTACAACAACCATTTATCCTACAAGCCACAGCTTTGTCTATTGAGCTTACAAAATCAAGGATTGTGCCTAACAAAGGCACATCAGTTAGTTTTGTTTCCATGACTTTGTCAAGTTTAGTCATTTTACTAACTGAAGTAGTTAAGGCCCCATTTAAAATAGCGTCATAGTATTTAACGGTTTGCGTGTCTAAATGATTTTTAAATTCTTCGTCTAACTTATCTTTAAGTCGGCCGGTTAAAAAGTCCTTAAACTCACCTGAATTTGATAATAAATCTATAATCGGAGAGTTAATAGTTTTAAGCAATGTCTTTGAAATATAGTCAGGCGACAGGTTGTTCTTCTTGCACTCTTTAAATTCTGCGAAGCATGGGTCGCCTGTTTCTTTAAGACAACTTTCAAAAGCACTCATGCTCATATTTTTAACGCATTTGCCATTCTCAAACCCGCAGGCCTTTATATTCTGGCCACCACAACTACCAACGCAACCAGCGATAACCCTGTCTTTTAGGTCGTCCCCGTAGCCCTCTGCAACATTTTCAGAGGCCAAGTCAGCTAAGGCCGGGATATTCGCAACCAAGGAAGCAATTAGGCGGTCAGCTGACCCATTAGAGATGGCTGTATGCAAGATAGCGTCAATTTGCTCACGGGAGACCTGATAATTGGCTTTGCCAAACGCACTTGACAAACACTCTTGGAAAAACCCTTCAATTCGCTCTAACGATAAATCAGTTAAAACCGAGAATAAACTTGCTCGGCTTGATTCTCTATAAACAAACTGGTTATGCTCTAAAACCGCTTGGTCAAAAACATCCCCTTCCATTGCTAGATAAAAATTACCCGCATCATAAAAAGTAAAACTAAAGGCCATAGTCGGCTTAACAAATAGATCAAAGAGCCCTTCCCAAAAACTTTTGTTGTTTAAAGTGGTTATCGGTAGAGGGATGGTAGAATAGGCAGTATTGCTAAACTTTTCTGGGGTTTCAACTACTAAAGAATACGCACTAGGCAAGTTTTGGCTAAAAGGCGTAAACTCGTTTTCAAACATTCTACCTTGCGGATGAGCATTTCTTAACAAAAAGGCCATTGAATTATTAACTAAAACCTTGCCCAAGGGCTCAACTTGCTCTATAACAAACTTAGCTTTAAGCCCTTCAAGGTCAGCTAAGGCCGATTGAAGCTCCATCCGTTTGGCTCTGATAAACCTTTTTGGCTCAACATTTACTTTCAAATAATCACAAACCGATAAAGGAACAATCTTTTTATCCTCGTCTTTTATTTCATAAGCGATATTCGGATTAAACATTGTCGCGTCGCCAGCCAAGGGCTCAATTTTATAATAACCCCAAAATTCATTTCCTTCTTGGCATTGGCTCGGCAAGGTCGGTCTATAGGGTTCTGCTTCCCAAGCCCGAACATTTTTAACTTCATTAGTTGTTGGGTCAATAATTGAAACAACTCTCACCCTTACCTCTCTTATATCGCACGAAGGCGCGCCATTGCTTAAACGGCTTTCCCCACAGTCCTGGCATTGAAGCCCGCAAATGTCTTGGCTGGTTGCCTCTGCTGGTTCAACGCCTAAATCCGTCCAGTATTGTCGTGCTCCTACAATATCCAAGCCCCCGACACACTCGCCATAATAGCCACTGATTGTTTCTTTTGTTCCGTCATCTTTCTCAGTTTCTTTGGTTTCCCAATGCCATTCGTCATGATACTTGCCATCCCCGCACTTGCAATCCCGCATAATATCCAGCAAGCCAAAGTCCTCTTTTCCTGGCGGGGTATCGCCTGCGATATCGCCTTCAATAACCTTGATTACCTTATTTAAAGCCAACTCGGCTTGTCTTAAATAAAGTTCTGATTTAAAAATTTCATCTACAGCTATGCCCGAGCTGTCAGCTAAGGCCGTCAATGGTTGAAATGCCCCGAAAAGAAACCCAAAAAGTTTATTTTCTTTTAAGCTCCTTTTAAAAGCTAAATAAGCGTTACCTTGGGCTGTTGTTTGGCTGGCTTGCTCTATCTCTTGATAGTTATTGTCATAGTCGCCAACGCCATTAACCGCTTTTTTAAGGGTTGTGCCAACAGAGGCAACCGCCACTTGTGCTTCTAATAAAGGGTTAAGCTTGTAAAGCACAACTTTATTGGCGTCTTCATCAGCATTGGTCAAATTAGCTGGGGTGGGGGCTGTTTTTGGTAAGTTCCAGTTGAATAAAACCAATTGGGGGTTAATCACAAGTAAAATTAAAAAAGCAAAGGCCAAAATGGCTAAGCCCAAAAACCCGTTTTTCGCCATTTCTTGGGCCTTTATGGCCAAACCCACATTGCCAGCCGAAGCCATTCTTAAAAAGCCAGCTACAATTAAAACAACCAAACACACCCCTAAAACAAGATAGAAAACAAGCCGGGTTAAGTAGGTTATCAGCTCGCCCAACCCCTTTTCTGCTTGGGGTTGATTAATAATTTCTTCAACTGTTTTATCAATTCCGGGTACCTTTGGGTAGGTCTGCTCTAACTGTAAGTCAGCGGCAAAACACCCTTTAAAAACAAGTAAAAAACCAACAGCTAAAAACGCTATTTTTAAAAGTTTATATTTTCTTTTTTTACTTTTCATATTGACCCCCAAGGTCTTATTTTTTAATAGTGTCGGACACATATCAGACTATCAACAGGCACTAGTCTGACACAGAAATCCCTTTAATTAGGGCTTAAAAAGTCTAAAAAATTCTTTGAATTAACCACTGAAAATTTTGAATTAGGATAACTATCCAGCCATTCTTTTGGCGACTTTAGCTGGCTTTCCGCCCATTTTGCCTCATAAGCAAACAGCCTGCCTTCCCTTTCAACAATTAGATCAATTTCTTTTTGGTCATAAGTTCTCCAAAAGTAAAAATTGGCAGAGTGCCCGCTATTATTCAGGGCCTTCATTTTTTCAATAACAAAAAAATTTTCAAACAAAACGCCAGCATCGTTTCTCATCTTTAGGGGGTTAAAATTGCGGATTAAGCTGTTTCTTAAACCAAGGTCAATGAAATAATATTTTGATGTTTTATAAATTTCTTTCCGTAAGTTCCGGCTAAGCCCCCGTAGGTTGACTACAACAAACATTTTTTCCAAAAGATCAAGGTATTTTTCCACTACCTGCCTTGACAAAGCCAAATTAGCGGCTAATTCTGCCACAGAAACCTCTTGACCAATTTGCAAGGCAAGTAATGACAATAAATCAACAACTTTTTTTGGCTTTCTGATTTTTTCCAAAGACAAAACATCTCTATATAAATAATTGTTCACCAAATCATACAGATATTTTTCCTTCTCGTCTTCGCCAATAAGAGTAAGCACTTTGGGATACATCCCAAACCTCAAAAACTCTTCCAATCTTTGATTAAGGGAAAGATCTGGCAATTGCGGTTTTAATTCGCCAACAGCAATGGGATACAAAAAGAAAGTAGCGGACCGTCCGGTCAAAGGTTCATTGATTTGATTGGCCAATTCAAAAGACGCAGATCCGGAAACAATAATTTTAATCTTTAAGCTGTCAAATAACAATTTAAGATTTAGGCCAATATTAGCAACCCTTTGAGCCTCGTCAATAATAAGATACTTTTTTTCGCCAACGGCCTTCTTAAGGGTGTCTAAATTAGACGAACTAAAAATTTCTTGGGTTCTAATGTCGTCGCCATTAAAAAAAGCGATTTCGCTCTGCTTAATTTCGGGCAAAAGCAAATCAAGCAAGGTTGTTTTACCAGCTTGTCTTGGACCATAAAGCACAATGATTTTGGGCTCTTTTGCCAATGATTTCTTAATAATTGAAACTATATTTCTATCAATTAGCATAAATTATGTAAACTATACTTTACACTATTTATTATATTCTACCAAACCCCTTTTTGTCAAGGGCAATAAATTACTCTTTGTTGAATAAGTTCGCGATCGTAGATTTATTATTTATTGTATGCCTTGTTGTTCTTCTTTGAGGCGACGTTTAGCTTCTTTAATTTTCTGAATTTCTTCAGGCGAACTGGTGATAAATTGGTCTTCGGTATAAGAAGCAATCGCTTTTAGGGCAACGCGCTTTTGCCCTGCGATAAAAACACCTTCCCCAACCTCGCATTGTAAAAGCGTCATTTTTTCTTGTTCAGTTAAATTAAAAGTTTTTTGGACAACATCAATCGTGGCTGAGGATTGTTTTAATAAAAACTGCAAAGACGAGTTAGTAATAATGGGCTTGCCATATTCTGATTGCATAAAGTCAGAAACATCTTGCGTTACAGTTGTTACCCCAAGCCAGTATTTACGAGCCCTTTTACAAATACCATAAAGAAAGGAAGCCCCGTCGTCTTCTTGCATAATCCACCAGGCCTCATCAACTAACAAAATCCTCTTCTTTAAACTTGACCTAACTTGGTTCCAGATATATCTTAAAATTATAAACATGGCCATGGGGCGCAGTTCGTCTTCCATATCTCTAATCCCAAAAACAGTAAAGTCATTTCCCATTTCAATATTTGACTTATTGTTAAAAAATGAGGCATACGAGCCCTTAGTAAACTTTCTTAAACGTTCAACTAATGATTCGGCCCTATCCATGCCACTTAAAACTGTTTCAAAGTCAGACATTATCGGTGTTCTTTCTTTCCAATTAGCTGGGTCGCTTTTTTCGGTGATATCTTTCATAGCGTACACTTCAGTTATGGCCTGATCAACAATGGCATCCTCTTCTGGGGTTAGGCCCCCTAACATAATCCTAACCAAACCAACTAAGTTAATTACACTGCCTCTTAAAATATCAGCTGGGTCTTCGTCTTCTTGAGGCACTGGTAAGTCAAAAGGGTTAAGATGGGTAGGTGAGTTCAAAGATATTTTAAAGAAAGAGCCCCCGACTGCCTCGCTTAAATACTGGTACTCGTTTTCTGGGTCAATAATAATAACAGCCACCCCCTGCATTAAATACCTCAACACTTCTAACTTGCAAAAATAAGAATTATGGATAAACATGCCACCCTTGCCTGCTAAAAAGACGCTATTTTCACAGGTTAAATCATAAACATATTCATCTGTTTTATTTGCTATTTTTTCAACTTTAACGATTGGGTCCCAGAAAAGATCTGCATTAGCTAAAACCTTTAACTGCTCTAACTTTTCTCTGACCTTTGGGATATTATTGAGAAGAATTTTTTCATATCTTTGCCAAACAAGAGAAGCTGCCTCTTGAAGCATTTTGTAATTAGTGTTGCTTGCAACCCTTCCAACTAACGCTACTTGTAAAGAAGGGCTAAAATGTTTTACTTCTAAATCAGTTTCTTTAAATCCAGAATAAATAGCTTGCTTTAATTCTTTTAAATCATATTGTTGGCCTAAAACTGTTTGAATAATTTTAGAAGCATTTTTAAACCTAGGCCTTACTCCTCTATATTTAACGACATGCCAGCTACGACCGAGTTCTTGCCAAAGCTTTTTGTTTAGTTCTTTGTCTTCTTTTCCTAAATTAATTATATAAGCCAATGAGGGTAGCTGGGCTAAAACTCTATATATAGAAGCTTTGTCTTGAAACCGTTCAATTCTTTCTTCAATAATGCCTACCATTTCCCTAATTTTTACCTGAGAGGGCCTATAATGCCCCCGTTTTATATTAGAAATATCTTGAATACAGTGAAGCCCGCAACTAAATAAATCGTAAATTTCTTTAAAAATTAAATTAACGCCCGGGATAAAATCTACATTCGTATTGCCTGTTTTATTAACAATGTTTAAAAGTGCTTTTTTCTTTCTTTTTGAAATAAAATTAACTTCTCGTTGGAACTTTTGAAGGTTATCTTGGCCTGAGATAGAAAGTTTCCAATATACCTTTTTCTCTTCCCAATTAGCATTTGTTGCCCTTTTCTTAGTTTTATGAATTCTTGAAACAATCCCAAAAGAATAAAGCAAGTAAGAAATATCAGAAATTAACTTTTCTGATTTTGAGGTTGCCGTAACTTCTCTATTATTTTCTACCCCTCCATCACCCTCAAAGTAAGCAGTGAGATATTGAGCAATTTGTTCTTTATTTAAGTTAAAGATAAACGGCCAAACCCTTTTCCCCTCTGACTTTTCCTTGCTCCCCAATTTTTTAACTACTTCAGTAAAACTTCCCAAAAGCGTATAAAAACCTCTTAACTCTTTACTCTTTCCTTTCATTTCAGAAAACCTAACCCCCAAGCAAGACAAATCGCGCCTGATAAAATCAAGGACATCTTTTTCTGTGTTGCTAATCATCACTCTTTTATCTAAAATAGTACCTTCAGCTGTAATAATACCAGCCAATCTTAAAAACTCTGGACTATTAACAACTAAACCTTTTGACTTTAAGGGTTTTTTATTTTCTTGGGTGTTCCAAGCTATTCTTCGTGGCAAGGGGATGTATTCGCCCGCCTTAACTTCATCGCCCCTCAAAAGCTCTATTTTGCCTTGCCTTAAAGCAACTAAATTATGATCGCCAGTTGTTTCAATCTCTCTACCGCTTTTAGTTTTAAATTTATAAAAAACATCAGGCGCTTTTTTACGAGCAGCAATTTTAACCTCGCCCCAGCTCCCTTTCATTTTTTCATCAAATGTCCAAACCTTAAGCCCGGGGAATGTCTTACCCTCTAAATCTTCATCCCTAAAATCAATGCCTTGTTTTTTGATAATTTCTTCAATAAGGGTGCCTATTTTTGTAAGCTTAACTTCGTTTTTATATTTTACTAAAGTTTCTGTTTTAAAGCTTACGCTTTTACCCGAACCACTCTTAGCAAAAACAACAAGATTGCCGTTCTCTAAAGAAAAGCGGTCAAATAAAACTAAAGAGTTATTGTGCAGGTTTAAGCCATATAAAATGCCTTCATTGGCTGACAAGTCGGGCGAAACAAAGGGAAAAATACTGCTTAAAGGGGCAGTGTTCATTGGGGTATGCACCATTAACTGATCTAAGGCGTAAGGCATAGTTGAAATAAAGCCCTCTTTTTCTCTAATTAAGGCCGGTTTAAGATAAATCAGCCGACCCTCTAACATTGACCTTAACATTGTCTCAACTTCTCTTAGTTGTTTGTCGTTGTCAGCATAAATTGTGATATAAAGGCCCAATCTGAAAACCCGCTCTCTAGCTGTTTGCAACTCGTCTCTTAAGCGCTCAATATCTTCATAGGCGGTTTCAAGGGCCGGGTCTCGAACATAGCCCTTGTCTTCTCTCTCGGCAATTTCGGCTTGGACATCAGTAATTTTCTTTCTTAACTTTTTTAAAATCTCCCCCGAATCAGCTGGGTGGATATGCATTGAAACATCGAGGGGGGTATTAACATTAATTACGGGGCTTAACCAGCCCGTTGACAAATACCTTGGATAGGAAAAAACAAAAAATGATTTAGCCAACCTTTCGCCCAACGAAAGATAGCTCTGCTTTATTTCAATTAAAGCAGGGGCTATTATATCGGCTATTTCAATTTCTTGAGGATTTAACTCTAATTCCTCTCTTGTTTCTTGTTTGTCTTTTTGTTTGAATAAACCCATAATTTAATTTTCTTATTTTGCTATTCGCTTTTTGCTTTATGCTTTATGCTATTTAACCAATTCGGGCATTATTTCTGGATAATAACCAACTTCCGCTTCTTTAGGATGGTGCCAGCTCCACAAAAGCTCTATTAATTCAGGGCTTGTTAAGGGCACGACACTTAAGCCACACCTTTTCAAGCCAATCGCCACAAATTCCATTCTTTGCAAAAGTTGCTCTTTGCACATTGAAAAATTTTCGTCTGACATTATGGGTTGTTGGGGTTTAAACCCCAAAAGCCCTTTTTTCATTGAAACCTCACCTAAAGCATAAGGCACCACCACAAAAAACTGCTTGGTCATAATGGTGCCTTCTTCAACTAAGTTTTGAACAAATTTTCTGTATTCAGAAATCTGGGCTTTTAAAAGGTCATTGGCTTGGGTTTTTTCTAGCTCTTTTAAACGATCAAAGTAGCCCGTAATATTTAGTCGCCTTGATTGGACACAAATTTGGCAAGAAAAATCTAAAGAATTTAAAAAACTCTGAAACTGATAAATAGTGGCGTTTTGTTCGTCTTCTGATTTTAAATCAAAGTTAATGGAAGATACCATTAAAACGCCTCTTAAGGCCTTATTTTTTAAAACAATAATCCCATCTTTGATTTGCTTAAATTGTAAAAAATTTTGGCTTGATGTTTGTTGAGACATGAATTTAATTTTCAATTATCAATTTTCAAAAAAAAGAAACATTAAATTTCTGTGCTTCTTGTGCCTATTTCAATCCGCGAGCTCATGCTTCGCAAACGGCTTTCTGGGGCTATTTTTAAGGCCTGGGGGCCTTCGGGCTTGGGCTGAACTCTTTTAACAAAGCGGATTGGGGCGGCTGTTTCTTTTTTTGACCAAGTATAAAGACGGTTTGAAAGCAAAAAACGAAATAAATAACCAGCTAAATCAGGCAGAGTATTGCCGTTTATTTTAACAAAAGCGCCAGCGATAAAAGCCAAAGTCAAAACAATCGCTATCATCACGGTTAAGGCCTTGGGCAAAACATACCATAAAATAAAAATAATAAAGCCCAAAGCCCCCATCACAGCTAACTTTTTAAAGGTTAGCCCAAAAGCGATGGTTGACTCTCTTTCTAAAAATTTTGGCACTGTAAATTGCAAAATAGTTTGTGGTTATTTTTTTATTATACCATAAATAAATACAAACAAAAAAGCTTCCTCTGGGGAAAACTTTTTCATCTTTAAAAGAAAAACAGGACAGAAATGCCTGTTTTTTTATTTGCTTTTTCTACCTGCTACCAACCTGCCTGCCGGCAGGCAGGGCTACTTACTCTTTGCTTGATTTGATAACTATTTTTCGATTAGGGCTTTCACCAATACTTTCTGTTGTAACATCACTTCTGTTTTCTAAGGCCAAGTGAATAACCCTTCTATCAAAAGAAGACATTTCAGGTAAAACACATTCTTTTTTTTCTAAAGCAACTTTGTCAGCTGACTCATTGGCTAAGCCCTTTAAATATCTTTCTTTGTTGGCTCGGTATTGGTTAACATCAAGCCGTAAAAATATGTTCAAGCCCACTTTTTTCTTAAAAATCCTTTTTAAGAGACATTGTAAATCAGCTAAGGTTTGGCCCTGCTTGCCAATAAGCGCCTGGGCTTCTTGGGAATCTATTCTTAAATCAACCTGCCAACCAGTGTTGTCTGAAAGATCACCTAAAATATCTTTTTCTTCTTGCTCTTGAACTTCATTTAAAGCAACATCAAATACTGCAGAAAAACCGGCTTTTTTAAAAAACTCTTCAGTAATTTTTTGAATTTGTTTTTGAATCTTTGTTTTCATATTTTTTGCTTGATTTTTTTAAAATTCCTTTCCATGATAAAATGCTCCCCTAAAGAAAATAAAACACTGAAAAACCAATACACCCCGACAACAATCCCTGTTTTATAAATAATAAAAAAGGTTATTAAAGGAAAGATAAAAAGGGCTTGTTTTTGCATCATGGAACCAAAATCTAAATTAGAACCGCTTTTCTGCTTAGGGGCTCCTTTGAAGCTAATTTTTGATTGCCAAAATTGAGCCAAGGCGGCTAAAATCGCCAGAGTTAAAATAAATGCCTTGCTGTTTGCTGAAAAAACCCAAAAGACCTGCTGGGGGATTGCTCCGGGATTGGGCACAAAAGAATAAAGAAACTTATCTATATTTTCAATTGTTAACCCTGAGGTAAAAACCCGATATAAAGCAATGACAATTGGTAATTGGATTAGAAGGGGCAAACAACCAGAGGTCGGGCTGATTTCTTCTTTTTTATAAAGCTCTAAGAGGGCAACATTTTGTTCAGTTAAATTACCTTTATGTTTTTGCTTAATTTCAGCTATTTGCGGGTTTATCTTTTGCATTTGCTTCTGCGACCTCAAGGCCTTCAAGGAAAGCGGGAAAAGCGCCACTTTAACTATTAAAGTCAAAAAAACGATGGCTAACCCTAAGTCCCCAACAATTGAATATAATAAAACAAGCCCATTTAAAAAAGGAGCGAATAAAAAAGTATAAAATGCTTGAAAAAGAAAATTCATAAATTAGTAAGTAGTATGTAGTCCTGCCTGCCGAGGCAGAGTAGGCAAGTTGGTAGTAAGTAGAGCTAAAACAGGTAAAAGTAGGGGAGGTCAACGCCACCCTTGCTTAAAGGCGAACAATGTAATACCCTCCAAAAGGACTTTACTAACCCTTTAAGGGCACCATATTTTTTGACAGCCAAAATGGCGTAGTTAGAACAGGTGGGCTCAAAACGACAATGCCCCTTTAATAAAAAGGGGGGGACGATCTTCTGGTATGTCCTGACTAACCCAATAACTAATTTTTGCAAAGAATTCATTGTTTATTTCCCCTTTAAAAGACCTGCTTTTTTAAGGGTGCTTTCTGTTTGTTTTTTAAGCCAATCAAAAGGTTTTTCTAAAAACTCTTTTTTAAAGAAAAAAACAAGCCAAACCTCAGAGCTTATCTCCGGAAAAAGGTCTTTCAAGATATGTCGCATCCTTCTTTTGGCTTTATTCCTTTGGATGGCCTTTGGGAAAACCTTTTTTGAGCAAAGAAAAGCTACTTTCGGCAAGCCCGGCGATTCTGATTGATTAGGCAAGAACTTAAAAGAAAAAACTTCACTGTAAACACTTTTCCCTTTTTTTAGAACCAATTCAATCTCTTTTTTCTTTTTAAGGACTTGCACTCTTTTTAACATTTGATTAAACGGTTAACTTTTTTCTGCCCTTTGCCCTTCTTTTAACTATCACTCTCTTGCCTGCTTTTGTTCTGGCTCTCTTTAAAAAGCCATGGGTTCTAGCTCTTTTCTTTTTTTTGGGTTGATATGTTGTACTCATAAATTTGATTAATTTAGTATAACTTAATATAGCAGATATTACAAAATAAGCCAATAGGTCTTATAGGTCTATGAGTTTTACACAAAATACACAAGTTTTACACATATTCTTAACATAAAATATTTTTCAGTTGATTTTATTGGCAGTTTGCATTATGCTTATAAAAGGTAGATAATAGGCACAAGAGAATACTTAACCATCTTAATTCAATTAATTATGCAAAACGAAGAGCTTTGGCAATCAGTTTTAGGGCAGGTCCAGTTTGCCGTTTCAAAGGCAAATTTTGCGACTTGGTTTAGAAACACCAAAATTGTTTCCAGTGAAAACGGAGAAGTGGTTATTTCTGTGCCAAATGCTTTTTCTAAAGAATGGCTTTCAAATAAATATAACTCTTTAATTTTAAAAATCTTAAGAACAAGTGATAATAATATTCGCTTGATTAATTTCACTGTTGATTCCCCGGCCTTACAACAAAAGCAAAACAAACCCCAAAAGATCAAAGAGGATCCCTCTGACCAACTTCAATTTCAAGAATTCAAGGTTAACCAAGAAACCAACCTTAATCCTTCTTATCTTTTTGATAATTTTGTTGTTGGCTCTTTTAATGAATTAGCCCACGCAGCTACTTGGGCTACCTCTGAAAGCCCAGGTACCGTTTATAATCCCCTATTTATTTATGGAGGCGTTGGTTTGGGAAAAACCCACCTTTTACAAGCAGCTGGCAACAGGGCTATCTCCCTTTTCCCTGAAAAAAAGATAACCTATATCGCTGCTGAAAGATTTATTTCAAAAATAGTTGAAGCAATTCGCAACCAAGAGATAGAATCTCTAAAAAAGAAATTTTCTCAAGTAGACATTTTAATTATTGATGATGTTCAGTTCTTCGCTGGTAAAGATAAAACTCAAGAGGAGTTTTTTCATATTTACAATAATTTATACCAAAACGGCAAACAGATTATTCTTTCCTCTGACAGGCCCCCTTCAGCCATTCCAGCCATCACAGAAAGGTTACGGTCAAGGTTTGAGGGTGGGATGATAGCTGATATTGGCACTCCTGACTTCGAAACTAGGTTGGCTATTTTAAAGTCAAAATGTGAACAAAAAAACATTACTTTAGCCAATGATGTTCTTGATTATATCGCTAATAACATCCAAAAAAACATCAGAGAGTTAGAGGGTTCTTTAAATCGGCTTTTGGTTTACCAAAAAATCAACCAGAAAATGCCTGACATAGAGCAGACAAAAAAACTTTTACAGGGGCTCACCTCTTCTCAAAGAAAATCAACTAGCCCAAAAAGAATTTTACAAGTAGTGGCTAATTTCTACGATTTAAAACAAGACGACCTTCTAACTTTAACTAGGAGAAAAGAAATTGTCAGACCCCGCCAAATTGCTATGTATCTTTTAAGAACAGAATTGAACGAGTCATTCCCTTCTATTGGCAGAAAATTTCAAGGTAAAGACCACACCACAGCGATGTATGCTTGCACCAAAATATCACAAAGAATAGAAGAAGACAATGCCCTTTCAATAGATGTTAATTTGATTAAGCAAAGAATTTATAGCGAGCCAGAAAACTCTTGAAAACCTGTTGATAAACAATAAGTAAAAAGAGGAGAACAAATTAAATGCTTTTAAAAAAGAAAATTTGTCCAGTTTTATCCCCAACAAATTAAGGTTTCTTTTTTAAAAGCATTACCAAATAGCCCAGTAAAATCAAAAAAAAACGAACTAATCCACTTTTACCCATGACTAATAACAATAATAAGTTTTAAATTTTAAAAAAATAATTATTATAATTAAACCCTATGAAAACAGAAGTTTTAACAGAAAATTTTAAAAAGGCCTTGTTGTCTTGTGAAAAAATAGCCAAAAAAAGCTTATCTTTGCCTATTCTTCAAAATCTTTTAATGAAAACAGAAGGCACTTTTTTAGCTTTAACTTCAACTAATTTAGAAACAAGTTTAGTTTGGAGAGTTTTAGCTAAAACAACAAAACAGGGCGAGGCGCTTTTACCAGCTAATTTTTTAGCAAGCTTAATTTCTCTCTTAAAAACGAATAAATTAGAATTTTCTGTTGAGAAAAATAACCTAATTTTAACCTCAGAGGAAGAGGAGTTTCAAATTCAAGGGCAAAACCCAGAAGATTTTCCTATAATCCCTAAAATTGATAAAACAGAGTTTTTTAAAATTTCTTCAGCGGAACTAACAAATGCCCTTTGTGCTGTAATAGAATTGCCCTCACAAAGCCAGATAAAACCAGAGATTTCAGGGGTTTTATTTAGCTTTAATAAAAAAATTTTAAAAATTGTCGCTACCGATAGTTTCCGCTTAGCTGAAAAGACAATTTCTTTAACCGAGGTTTCTTTAAAAAACAAGGAAATTACTAGCTTTATTTTACCTCAAAATTCAGCTCGGGAAATTCTTAATGTTTTTTCAGGAGAGGAGCTTCCGGTAGTAGTTTATTTTTCTTCAAATTATGTTTTATTTGAAACAAACAGCCCCTCTTCTCAAGAAAAAATAGAGCTTTCTAGCCGCCTAATAGAAGGGCAATACCCGAATTATCAAGAAATTATTCCTCAAAAAAGCAGTTTGAAAATTAAGGTTAAAAAAGAAGAGTTTTTAAGTCAAATAAAAAAAGCAGGCCTGTTTTCTTCTAAGTCGCAAGAAATCAAACTTACCGCTTTGCCCCAGGAGTCAAAAATAAAGATATTCTCCCAAAATGTTGAAACAGGCAGAAATGAATCATATTTAGGGGGCGATGTAACTGGTAAAGAAATGGAAGTTTCTTTTAATTTTAAGTTTTTAATTGCCGGCATCAATATTCTTAAAAGTTCTGAAGTTATCTTAGACCTTTTAAGCGAAGATAAAGCCGGTGTTTTAAGGCCGGTTGGAGATACTTCTTTAATTTATATTTTAATGCCTATTAAAAGCAGTTATTAGAAATAATTTTGTGGCTATCTCTAATACCAAGAGAGCCAGTTTTGAACACCAGCTTCCCAATTGGCAAATTGAGAATCCGCTTGAGATGTGCCACTACCAGTAGGGTTGTCCTTATTAAGATAGTACAAGAGAGAATGGTTGCCTAAAAATGAACCATCTAAAACACTTTTTCCTGTATAAGTTTTTTGCGGGGCTATAAAGGGCTCTGTTTTTATTTGATCTAATGCCTGAAGTATAAAATTTTTCCAAAGGGGGGCTGCTATGCTCGCTGATGCTCTTGTCATGGAGGTATTGTTGTTGTTCCCGGCCCAAGTGCCCACAACTAAAGTTGGGGTATAACCAATTGTCCAAGCATCTTTATATTCTTGGGTGGTGCCTGTTTTAACGGCAGCTTGGATGTTGTCGCCTAAAAACAAAGGTGAATTCCAGCCAAACATAGGGGCTCTAGCTACATTATCAGAAAGCATATCATTAATTTGGCGAGCTATTTCTTGGGGCATAATTTTTACCCTTTTTACTTGCATTTTTTCTAAAATACGGCCATCTCCATCTTGGATTTCTTGAATGAAATTAAGAGAGCTTTTAACTCCGTCGTTAGCAAAAACAGAATAACCTAAGGTCATTTCAAGCAATTTTACTTCGCCCCCACCTAAAACTAAAGCTAAGCCATAGTTTTCTTCGCCCTTTAAGGTAGAAATTCCAAACTTTTTCACCCATTCTAAAGCATTTTTTAGGCCAGCTAAATAAAGAACTTTAACAGCCGGGACATTTCTGGATTGAGCTAAAGCATTTTTTAGAGTTATTTGCCCTATAAAAAGCCCATCATAATTATGGGGATGGTAGCAATCTTGGTTATATCTGTCTTTTGATTGTAAGCCGTTGCCTGAACAATTATAATTAAACTCTGTAAAAGCGTCCCAGAGATAAGTTTGAGGGGTGAAACCTTCAGAGAGAGCTAAACTATAAACAAATGGCTTGAAGGCCGATCCAGGTTGTCGTAAGCTCAAGGTAGTGTTTACTTGTGGGTCGAAAAGGCAATCCTTGCCAGAAACGCACCCTAAAGGCAATGATTGGGCAAAATAATCCTTTGAACCAACCATAGCTAAAAGTTCGCCTGTTTTAGGGTTTAAAGCAATTAAAGCCCCGTTGTTGGTATTAGCATATTTTGAGGCCTCAACTCCCTCTTTAATAACTCTTTCAGCTTTTACTTGTAAAGAATAATCTAAAGTTGTGATAACCTTTAAGCCAGCCCTTTGCAGGTACTCTTTAGTATATTTTGTTTCCAGATAATCCTTAACAAACATTACAAAATGGGGCGCCTTAAAAGTATTTTCTTTTTCTTGAAAAACAAGTTTTTCCTTTTTTGCTATCTCACACTCCTCTTTAGTTAAAAAGTCAATTTTAACCATATTGTCTAAAACAAAATCCTTTCTTTTTAAAAGGTCATCTATGTTTTGACCATAAGGAGACAATCTAGTGGGCGATTGGATTAAAGCGACAAGTGTGGCGGCTTGGGCTAAAGAAAGCGAAGCGGCTGGCTGATTAAAAAATTGTTGAGAAGCTGTTTCAACCCCATAAAGATTACCCCCAAGCGGGATTAGGTTTAAATACCATTCCATAATTTGCTCTTTTGAGTATCTTCTCTCCAATTCTAAAGTTAAAAGCAATTCCCTAGTTTTGCGTTTAAGGGTTCTATTTTGGGTTAAAAAGTATGAACGAATGAGCTGTTGAGAGATGGTAGATGCCCCTTGAGTTATTTTTTGGAGTTTTAGGTCATACAGAAGTGCTCTCGCTATGCCCTTAAGGTCAAAGCCAGAATGAATATAGAAACTTTTGTCTTCAGTCGCTATCAGTGCCTTAGGGAGATAGTCAGGTAAGGCGGAGAGTTTTATAACAGTTCTTTTTTCTTCGCCAGCTATTTCATATAAAAGCATTTCACCTGTTCTGTCATAGATTTTAGTTGATTGGGGGATAAGACCTTCGTCAAACTTTTCAGGACGAGGTAAATCCTTAATAAAATACAAAAAAAGCAAAGCGGGCAGAAAAAGAGTTAAAAATAAAAAAATCAAAAATCCTTTTAAGATGCTTTTAAAGATATTTTTTTTCCTGATAATAGTTTTATTTTTATTTTGTTTAGACATGAGAAATATTTAAATATACTTAAATTATTGTAGCAGTTAAAGCAAATAAAGACAAAACCCCTTCTTTGGGGTTTTGTCTTTATTTGCTTAAAAATCTGTTTCATCGTCGTCTTCTTCCTCTTCTTCATCATCGTCGTCTAAATCTTCCTCCTCTTCGTCATCGTCGTCTTCAAACTCGCTCTCGTCTTCGTATCTTAATTGGGTTAATACTTCTTCTTTAAACATTTTGATAAAGCGGTTTTAAACCGCAAAATTAAAAGTTTTTATTTGACCTTTTTTGGCACTTTGTGCTCTTATACTTCGGATTATACGCGAGCGTTATTTAATGTCAAGAGCAATTTGTAAAAATATGTGGAAAAGTTAAGCGAAAGAAGCGCAAATAGCTAAGGCCAGGGCGTCAGAAGCATCATCTGGTTGAGGTATCTTTTTTAATTTAAGCAAAATTTGGACCATTCTTTGAACTTGTTTTTTTTCTGCTCTGCCGTACCCGCAAACCCCTGTTTTAACTTGCAAGGGCGTGAATTCTTTTAATTTTATTTTTTTTTCAGCCACCAATAAAAGCAAAACGCCTCTGGCTTCAGAAACAGGTAGAGCTGTTTTTAAGTTTTTAAAGAAAAAAAGTTTTTCTATAACGATTAACTCTGGCTTATATTGGGCGATTAATTTTTTTGTTTGGCAATAAATTTCCTTTAATCTGTTGTGAGAAAGTGTTTTTTTTGATGTTTTAATTACTCCGCAAGCGATGAAAGAGTGTCTTTTCTTATCTCCAGAGATGATTCCCCAGCCAACCTTGGCAGTTCCTGGGTCAAGGCCTAAAATAATCATAAGTTTGAATAAAGCTCTTGAAAGGTGTCTGTTGCATTGAGGTCTTCGTTTAATCTTTCTAAGGCCCTTTCGGCTGTTTCTGTTGTTTCAATCTTGTTGTTTGGCACCCAACCCAAAAAGCTTTTTTCAAGTTCATAGCCCTTTTCAAGAAGGGTTTTTTTCATTGTTTCTAAGTTTTCTGCTTTTGTCTCTGCTTCAAAATAATCCTCATTATCCTCATTGAACCAAGAAAGGTCTTCAGCTCCTGACTCAATAATGTCTAACTCCTGGACATCCCTTTCTCCTGGTTTGGCTTTACCGATTAAAAAACCATTTTGCTGAAAAGCCCATCTGACAGACCCTTCGTTAGCTAACTTAAAATTGTGCTTTTGTAAGACCTGTTTAATTTCAGCTAAAGCCCTATTTTTATTGTCAGTAATACCTTCAATAATTATATTAATATTCTCTGGGCCAATTGCTTCATAAAGAACCACCTCTAATTGCTCTCCCTCAAGTGAGCCAGAGCCCTTTTGAACAGCTCTTTCAATATTGTCCTTGGGCATATTTGCCTTTTTTGCTTCGTCAATGGCCTGTTTTAAAGCAATATTAAAATCAGGGTTAGTCCCTTCTTTAGCCGCCAAAGAAATTATTTTGGAAAGCTTAGAAAAGATTTTACCTTTTTTCGCGTCGTTGGCGTCTTTGACTCTTTTAACTGTTTTTGCATGTGAGTGTCCACTCATATATTTAAGTGAGAAAGTGTTTAGGTGTTCAAGACCTTTTTAGGAAGAAGACAACAAGGCCGGAGCCAAGAGCAACTAATAAAGCCAAAGAAAATAAGGCCAAATTGCTACCCAAAACACGATCTTCGCCACCTTCTTTAGCGACAGATCCCCCTTTGTTTTCTTTAAGAAGGGAGTTTTCTTTTTCAGGACTTGTTTTAGGAAAAAGATTGGGTTTGTTTGGGGTAGGGGGAACCCATAGCCATTCATTGCCTTGGTTTCTACTATAAGAAAGCCCTTCTTTGGTTTCTGAAAAAGTGACTTCGTCAATTAAATTACCCTGTTTGTCAAGAAGCCAGAGGCCGTCGCCTTCGTTGTTCAAACTTATTTTTGTTTCTTTAATAAAAAGCAAAATAAAACTTTTAGGAGCAACTATCTTTGATTCAAAGGTAAATGTTTTACTTTGGCCTATCTTATCGCAGATTTGCCAACCAGTCAAGTCAAGGGGCGTTTCTTCTTGGTTAAAAAGTTCAATAAATTCGTTTTCTGAATCCTTTCCTTCTGGGTTTGGCAGAACTTCTGTAATAATAATACCTAAAAACTGCTCTGAAAAGCAATCAAAAGGAAAAAAAATAAACAAGCAAAGAAAAAATGCAAAACCTAAGGCGATTTTATTTTCTTTCATAAGTTAAAAAGTTGTTTTTCGTTTAGAATAGTAGGTATCTTTTTTTTAAGGTGTTGAAAAGCAAGAGAGGTTGCTACCCTGCCTCTTGGTGTCCTTTCTATAAACCCCAAACGCATTAAATATGGCTCATAGACCTCTAAAATTGTGCTTTCTTCTTCAGCAATAATAGCAGCTATGGCTTGTAAACCAACTGGCCCGCCATTAAACTTATCAATCATGGCCTCCAAAATTCGTAAATCATGCGAAGTTAAACCGAACTCGTCAATTTCAAGTGCTAAGAGCGCCTCTTTGGCTAAATATTCAGTTAAAACCCCCTCGCCTTTTATTTGGGCATAATCCCTGGCCCTTTTTAAGAGGTGATTGGCAACTCTTGGGGTAAACCTTGACCTTTTTGATAAAACATTCAAAGCGTCTTCGTTGGTTGATATTTTAAGGAGAGTTGAGGATCGTTGAAGTATTTTTTTTATATCTTCTTCTTCGTAAAAGTTTAAGCCAAGAATTGCCCCGAATCTTGTTCTTAAAGGTGAAGAAACAGAAGCTAATTTAGTGGTGGCCCCAATTAAAGTAAATCTCGGCAAGTCAAGGGTCATGGTTCTAGCCATTGGGCCCTTACCTAAGATTAAGTTTAGCTTAAAATCCTCCATAGCTGTGTATAAGCTTTCTTCTGTGGGCCTTGAAAGGCGGTGAATTTCGTCAATAAATAAAACAGAGCCCTCTTCTAAATTAGTTAAAATGGCCACCAAGTCCCCGGGCCTTTCAATACCAGGACCTGCCACCACTTTTATTTCAGAGCTTACCTCTTGGGCGATTAAGTAAGCCAAGGTTGTTTTGCCAAGCCCTGGGTTTCCATACAAAAGCAAATGTTCCGGCGCTTCTTTTCGTTGCTTGGCAGCTTGCAACATAATTAAAATATTTTCTTTAATTTTATCTTGCCCAATATAGTCATCCCAAGACAAAGGCCTTAGGGTTACATCTAAGATATCTTCAGGAGCACTTGAGTTATTCTTTATTTCATCTATCATTTTTTTAATTAAAAATTAGAAATTAATTATATGTCCTACCTCTGTCCTACCTCATAAAAAAAGAGGGGGGTAGGACATTTTTTACAAGGTAGGACATAAATTTTAAGAGGTAGGACAAAAATCTCTTGACATTTATGTTAAAGTATACTATGATACAAGCATTAGCCCGCTGGCATTAGGAGTTTCACTTGGAATGGGTAAAAGGGTTTCGGCTTTTTTATTCCCCAAGAGTAATTCTGGCCCCCAAGGCAACTTGAGAGTCGGCGGGCTAACTCCGCTCCCCACCTTTTTAGGTGGGGAGTTTTTTTGTTAAATAATTTTTTTTACATTAACAAAGGCAATTTGCTATCGTCGAGCAAAATTTTTTGTAGCTTTTTTTTCGTAAAGCTATCATAATTATTTATCGCTTTCTCCATTAAGAAGAGGTACTCTTCATGCTGGTCGTCGGAATTGACCCATTCATTTGTCCAACGCATTGTAGCCATAATATTTTTCTTATAATCTATCTTTATAACTTTAAGAATTTTTCCTGTTTCTTCAAAAATTTTTTCTAACTCTTCTTTAGTTGCCCTTCCTCCGGAGCTATAAGAAAGTAAAATATACCTTGCTTGAGTGCTTTGTATCATTTTTTTTATTGCCTCGATCGCGATAAAATTACCTTTTTCATTTTTTCTGAATTCTTCAAATACGGAAGCCGAAACTAAATCCCTTGTGTCTTCTCTTCTGTTTACTTTTCCGAATATTGCGGGCTTGTCGTTTTTAATAACGGATGTCCAAATATGATAGTAAGAAGAATACCTAACTCTGCTCGGTGGCATTTTTTCGTTATTCGATCCATAAGGAGGGTCAAAATATGCAAGGTCAAAAGTATTATCTTTTAGGACTTTAAAAATATCATCTCTAATAACTTTATGTTTCCCGTTGGTTTTTTTTAATTCAGGAACCTTAAGGATTAAGTCATTATAAGAACGTTTAGACCAAGTAGAAAGATATGAAGCAAAGTGTCCAAGGGTGCTATCTACTGTGTCTAATGCGAGCAGTAAGCTTGTTAAAACAACAGATTGATCAATGTCATTTAATTTTAGCTCGTCAATTTTATCTCTTATTGCATCTAATTTTCTTGTATTTTTTATTTGAAAAGGCATTTTTATTTGTGTTGTTTCATCTCCGCCGTAATATTTAGTAAACCAGCCGTTGTACCCTTTAAGAGAATTAAGTTCGTCGAGTATATTTTGATAGTATTTTTTATTTTTTCTATGCAACAAAAAACATTTTGCACATACCTCTGACCAGCAAGCAATATCGTTGGAAATGACATTGTAACCTGCTTGAGCCAATGCTTGGCTTACCCTTGTTGAGCCGCTGAATCCATCTAAAATAGTTCTAACCTCTAAATTTTTTATATTTTCTAAGATATAAGGGATTATTTTTAACTTAGACCCAGTATATTTTATACCCTGAGTTTTTATATAAGAAAAGTCCCTTTCATTAAATAGATTGAGATTTTTAAAAATACTAATTTCTTTTGGCATGCTATGTTTTTTTTAATTTTTCAATATCTTTCTGCAAAATTTTATTTGCTTCCTCGTGGCCTGCTTCGGTGCTATTTAACGCAAGACTAAATAATTTTACTAATGTGTGATTATGAGAGTAATCAATCCAGCCGTTTGTGATGCTGTCAAAATAATTAGTAGCGTTTTTTGTTTGTGTCCAAAGGCCTCTTTGCAATGCGTTTGCTGACGCACCACCATAACGAACCTCGCAGATATAACTATTATCTTTATCTAAAAACATGAAAATTGGATGCTTCCTGCTCTTACCTTTGCCATGACTAGTAAGATTTTTTCCCTTGCCTATATATAAAATTTGGGTAGTTTGCCGGCTTGCTTTTTCATGGTCAAAAACCATTATATTGCATCGTTTATTTTTTTCATCATAAATAAGAGGCATGACATTAATATTGTTAAATTCTGAAAAAGCCGAAGAAGAAAATATTTTCACAATTTTTTTCCTATCCGTAATCCTTTTCCCTTGTCTTTCAAGATAGGGAAACATTTTTTGGTCCCTGTCGGTTGAAAGTTGCAATGGACCATCTCCATACGCCTTTAAGCTAACTGGAAACTTTGATTTTGTTATTTCATTGATAATAACAATATCTTCCTCATGTTCTTTAGCTCTAAAGAGGTCTTTTCCAATATGAACACTTTTAAAATCATACATAAACTGATTGATAAATTCAGCGATACCTATTTCAGCTAAATCGCCATGAGTTTTGTTGCCAATTAATCTCATTGTAAATATATTAGATAATGTGTTTACGACTAAATTTTTATGCTTGCTTGTTAGCACCTTAAACCTATTTTGAAAATCTTTATATGGATTCATAGTTTTATTTAGTTTTTACTTTATATTGTTTAGTTTGTTGTTATTCTTTGCCAACTTCTTTGCTTACTTCTTTCAGGGTTGTGATTCTTTTTAAAGTTTTTATTAAACCGTCTTGAAGCATAGTTGTCATTCCTTTTCTTTTAGCTTCTGCTTTTAAATTAACAATGGAAGGGCCTTTATTAATAAAGTTTTCCATTTCGTCGTCAACTAAAAGAAATTCATAAACCCCAATTCTTCCTTTATAACCTATTTGATTACAACTTTCGCAACCTTGAGCCGTTAAAACTTTTGTTTTTTCAGTTACTTTTTCACAAATTCCTTTTTTGAAAAGGTTTTCTAAGTTTTTATTTATGAAGGTTGCTTCTTCCAAAGAAAGGTTTTTTTCTTTTGCACATTGTGGGCAAACTTTACGTAAAAGCCGTTGGGCAATAACTAAATTAAGAGCTGGGGCAATATTCTCTGCTTTTTCCCCAAGAGCTTGTAATCTGGAAATAGTGCCAGCAGCGTCATTCGTGTGAAGGGTTGTTAAAACCAAGTGTCCAGTCATAGCGGCTTGAATAGCAATGTTGGCTGTTTGCTGGTCCCTTATTTCTCCCACCAGTATTACATCAGGGTCTTGCCTGACTATCGTGGCCAAGCCGGTGGCAAAATCATAGCCCTTTGTTTCATCAACCTGGCTTTGAGAAACCCCAGCCAAGCGGTATTCAATAGGATTTTCTATAGTAATTATTTTTATGTCAGAGGCGTTAATTGTTTTTAAAATACCGTAAAGCGAAGTTGTTTTACCAGATCCTGTGGGGCCAGTTGAAATTATCATTCCATTTGGTTTTTTAATTTCTTCTTTTAAAATTCGGGCCATGTCGTCTCTTAAGCCCAGCTCATTTAAGCTAATAAGGTTTTTTGGGTTAAGGAGCCGCATTACAATTGTTTCACCAAATTCAGAAGGCAGGGTTGAAGTTCTTATTTCAATTTCGGTCTTTCCCGCTAAAATAGCAAACCTGCCGTCTTGGGGTTTTTGGGTTATATTTAGTTTAACAGAAGAAAAAAGTTTAAGGCGATTTAAGGCCTGTAAATAAGTTTCTTTTGCAAGAACTCCCGCATCAAAGAGCGCTCCGTCAAGCCGTAAGCGAACTTTTGTCTGATTGGCCTCTACTTCTAAGTGAATGTCCGAAGCTTCGAGGGAAAGGGCGCCAAAAAGTAAAGCACTTAACAATAAGCTTATATTTGTTCCTTTGTTTTTTTCAAGCTCTGCTTGAAAGGCCTTAATGTTCTTAATGTTTTTTTTTATCTGGGACATCAGGTCGCAGCTAATTTGAAGTTGGGTTTTTAGCTTTTCTGCCATATTTTATTTTAATTTTAAATTTATAATTTCAAATGAGGAAAACTAAATAATTAATAAATTAATTTTTTAATTTCTGCTTTAGCTGCTTCAATATTTGTAAAAGGGGTTTTAAATAAAAGCCAATTCTCTTTTGCCTGGGCTTGGAACTTTACTGCAAGCACTTTTTTCTTTTCTAAGTTGTTTTTTGAATAAAGAATACCCCTTACAGCTAAAGGCGAAGAGTTTTGTTCCCAAAGCACAAGGAGTTCTTTTTCATCTTGCAGTATGGGGGAAAATCTTTTTAAAATAAAGGGTATTTGCTCAAGCCCCACTTCGAACTTGCCAAAATCATTTTTTGAAAAAGCAAAAAGAAGGTTGTCGCAATTTTTAGAAAAAGCTTCTAATAAGGAAAAATAAAAAAACCGTTCTTCTTTGTTTTCAATACCACATAACCACTTCTCCAAAGTTTCTTTTTCTTCTAAAGAAAGTATTGCTTTTAAAGAGTTTATTTGTTCAAGTGTTTTTGTTTTTAGAGGAATGTTTCTAAAAGAAAAGGTCTCTTTTAAAAAAGCTAAAAGCAGGGGTAGAGCGGGTAGCTTATCTGTCTCGTTCTTTTTTAAAAGGTTAATTATCTCGAAAATATTTTTTGAAACTAAAGAACAAGGGTTTGTTAAGTTTACTTGCCCAAAGTTTCTGTTTTCTTTTGAGTTATCTATATTTAAGACCAAAAAAGTTTTATTTGGTAAAGAAGAAACATCATTTAAGCTCGTCGCCCCTACGGTTATTAAAAGAGTTTCCTTTTCCGTTGGTTTTAAGGAAATATTTTCTTTTTTAAGGTTTCCAGCTCCCGAGAGAAAAATATTTAAGGTTGTGTCTGTTTTTTCGTACGAAACAGCGGAAAGCTTGAGCCCGTCTTGTTCTTTAATTGAAAGAACAAAATCAGCCCTTAGAGAAGGCGTTTCTTCGCCTTTTAAAAAGTTTTCTATGTTTAAAGGGGAGCAATCACTTTTTAAAGAATTATTTAAAATGCTTGCATTTTTATTTAAATTTTCTAAGCTAAATAAAAGAGACATTGCTAAAAAACACGGAGAGGGGTTGTTTTTTAGAGAATAAAAAATTAGAATATCATTGTATTCTTCAATATACTTTTTTATCCTCTTAATTTCTGCGATTGGTGTTGTCATTTAACTTAATTTATCTTAAAATATGGCTTTTGTCAATCAAATAATTCTAACTAAAACAGCCAAAGAGACCGAACAAATTGGCGAAAAAATAGCGAAAGAGCTTATAAAAGAGGGACTAACTAGAACAGCCACCTGTGTTTGTTTAGAAGGCAATTTAGGGGCTGGCAAAACCACTTTTGCTAAGGGGTTTGCCAAAGGGTTGGGCATAAAAGAAATAATTATCAGCCCCACTTTTGCTATTCTGAAAAGATTCAAGATTCAAGATTCAAGATTCAAGAATTTTTATCATATTGATGCTTATCGGTTGCAGGGGGGCAAAGACGCAGAAGCTTTAAACTTAAAAGAGGTTTTAGCTAACCCAACTAACCTTGTTTTGATTGAATGGCCTAATAATCTTAAAGTTCTCTTGAAGGGAGAATTTTTAACTATTAATTTTGATTTTTTAACTGAAAAAAAACGTTCTTTAAATTTTTCAAAGCCCATGGTAAAATAGGGCAATGCAAGAGAATAATAAAAGTAAAAAGTTTTTAATTATTGATTCTAATGCGGTAATACATCGGGCTTTCCACGCTTTACCGCCCCTCAAAACCCAGAAAGGTGAAATAGTCAATGCTATTTATGGGTTTTGTTTGATTTTATTTAAGACATTAAAAGATATTAAGCCCGATTTTGTCGTGGCTTGCTTTGATGTAAAAGCCCCCACCTTAAAGCACGCAATGTCTCCCCTTTATAAAGCCAAGAGAAAAAAAGCGCCTGATGAATTATATTCGCAAATTGACGGAGTTAAAAAGATTTTGAATGTTTTTGGCATCCCTGTTTTTGAAAAGCCGGGCTATGAAGCTGATGATTTAATCGCTGAGTTAGCCATCAAGATTCAAGCAAAACAAGTTAAGCCTAAGCTTGAAACGATTATTTTAACGGGTGATAATGACGCTTTACAATTAGTTAACAAAGTAACCAAAGTTTTTTTCTTAAGAAGGGGGGTAAAAGATATTGTTCTCTTTGGTGAGAAAGAAGTTAAAGAAAAATACCAAGGGCTTTTACCTTATCAATTAACAGATTTTCGAGCTTTGCGAGGCGACCCATCAGACAATATTCCAGGGGTAACTGGGATTGGCGAGAAAACAGCGATTGAGCTTTTAAATAAATTTACCTCATTAGAAAATATTTACCAAGTAATTGAAGAAAAAAGCAAAAAGTTAAAAGAAATCAAACCAGCTGTTTTAGAGAAATTAATTAAGTATAAGGAGCAGGCCCTTCTTTCAAAGGATTTAGCCACCCCTAATCTTAATTCAGGCACTTCTTTCTCTTTAGAAAAACTTGCTTTTGGTAGTTTTAAAAAAGAAGAGGTTGAAGGCATTTTAAAAGAGTTTGAATTTTTTGCTTTGTTAAATAAAATTCCTTCAAAAGGTGTTTTTCAGCAAGCAGAGATGTTCTCTCCTTTAAAGGCAGAAAACAAGACCGAACAAGAGATAGAAGCAATGGAGAATCAGGGAGTTTTTTCTAAAAAAGTGGTTTTGCTTGAAAAGGACTTAATCCCAGTAGTTAAACAAATGGAACAAAATGGGATTAAAGTTGATGTTAAAAGCTTAACCCATCTTTCTAATAAGCTAACTAAAGAGCTTGCCTTGTTTAAAAAAGAGATTTACCAAAAAGCCGGTAAAGAATTTAACATTAATTCTTCCCAGCAACTTTCAGACATTCTTTTTTCGGAGCTTAAAATTTCAACGGATAAAGTTAAGAAAACCCCGAAAGGGGCTTTATCAACTAACATAAAAGAACTTGTCAAACTAAAGGGCGAGCATCCCTTAATTGATTTCTTAATAAAATACCGAGAGCTTTTTAAACTTAAAACTGGTTTTGTTGACGCTTTACCTAGAGTAATCAATTCAAAAACAGGTAGAATTCATCCAAAGTTTCATCAATTAGGCACAGAGACAGGTAGGATGAGTTGTTCTTCGCCTAATTTGCAAAATATTCCAGTTAAAGGTGAGATGGGTAAAGAGATAAGAAAATGTTTTATAGCTGAAGATGGCTTTGCGTTTGTCTCAGCTGACTATTCCCAAATGGAACTTAAAATAGCGGCGCATCTTTCTAGGGATTTAAAAATGATTAAGGCCTTCAAAGAAGGCAAAGATATTCATATTTTAACAGCGAGTGAAATTTTCAATAAGCCCCAAAAGGACATCACGAAAGAGGATCGCAATTTAGCTAAAACCTTAAACTTTGGGATTCTTTACGGGATGGGGCCAGTTTCTTTTAGCCAACAGGCCGGGCTTTCAAGAAAAATAGCCAAAGAGTTTATTGAAAAATATTTTACTCAATTTAGCCAATTAAAAAGTTTTATTGAAGAGCAAAAAGGGAAGGCCCTAAAGGATGGCTTCACAGAAACTATCCTTGGCAGAAAGAGGTTTTTTTTAGAAATAAACTCAAGAGACCAACGAATTAGAGCACAAGCAGAAAGAATGGCCGTTAATTTGCCCTTACAAGGATCAGCAGCTGAAATTATGAAAATGGCTATGCTGAGAATAGCTAAACAAGGGGTGCTTAATAAAAATTGTAAATTACTCTTGCAAATTCATGATGAGTTTTTATTTGAAATAAAGAGTGAGTTGGCCAAAACAACTTCTCTTAAAATAAAAAATATTATGGAAGGGGTTATAAAAATGGAGTTTCCCTTAACAGTTGAAGTTAAAACTGGCCCTGATTGGGGGTCTTTAGAATTAATTTAATTAATATGTCAGCTAATTTTTTAAAAACAATTTTTCAAGCAAAAAAACGGGCTAATTTAGAAAAAGCTTTTCCTGAAATTAATCTAAAACAAAAAAAACCCGTAATAGCAGAAAGTATTGCTTTGTTAGAAAGGCAAAGAGAAAAGTTTATTGAAGGCCTTAAAACAGAATTTGTCTCTATTGCCGCCCATCAATTAAGGACGCCCCTTTCAGCTATTAAATGGATTATTCGAATGCTTCTTGACGAGGATTTGGGCCCCCTTAACAAAGACCAAAAAGATTATTTAACAAAGGCCTATATTAATAACGAAAGAATGGTTGAATTGATTAACGACTTGCTTAATGTAAGCAAAATAGAAGAAGGAAGGTTCTTAAACAAGCCAACCAAAGAAAGTTTATCTAAGATCATCGAAGAGGCCCTATCTTTATGGGTAGGTTCAGCTAAAAGAAAAGGTCTTATTTTGACTTTTCAAAAGTCGAAAGGCAGAAGCCCCGCTGTTTTAGTAGATAAAGAAAAAATTATTTTGGTTTTGCATAATTTAATTGAGAATAGCATAAAATATTCTAACTATGGGGAAATTATCATAAAAATTGATTTTGAAAAAGAAAATCATCGCTTTATCGTTTCTGTTAAAGATGGTGGCGAGGGTATCCCCAAAGAAGAACAAGAAAAGGTTTTTACTCGTTTTTTCAGAGCAAGCAATGCTTCTAAAATAGATACCGAAGGCACTGGCTTGGGGCTGTATATTGCCAAACACATTATTCAATCCCACGGAGGCAAAATTTGGTTTGAATCAGAAGAGGGCAAAGGCACAACCTTTTACTTTACCTTGTCCGCTTAATCACTCTATTGCTTATCTTAAAGGTCGTATTTATTTTAATGTTTAAAAATAATGTCAAAAATATTAACCATAGAAGATGACAAGTTTTTAAGAGAGCTTATTAAAAGAAAATTGCAAGAAGTCGGCTTTGAAGCTACCTCTGCCTCTAATGGAGAAGAGGGGCTCGCTTTAGTTAAAGAAGAAAAACCTGATTTAATTTTACTTGATTTGATAATGCCAGACATGGACGGCTTTATGACCTTAAAAGAGTTGCAAAAAGACCATCTTTTAGCTTCTATTCCAGTTATTATCCTTTCTAATCTTGGCCAGCAAGACGATATTGACAAAGCCAAGCAACTTGGGGCAGTGGATTTCTTAGTGAAAGCGCACTTCACGCCTAATGAAATAATTGATAAGATTAATAAAATTCTTAATAAAAAGGAAAGTTAAAGGTAAGGTATGCCAGAACTTCCAGAAGTAGAAACAATTAAAAGGCAACTTTCCAAAAAAATTATTGGCAAAAAGCTTGAAGGTAAGCTAATAACCAACGTTTCGAGAAGGGGAAAAATGCTCCTCATTAACTTTTCTAATCAAGAAAGCTTAGTTTTTCATTTAAAAATGACAGGCCAACTTATTTTTAATGGGAAGAAAACAAAGCATACTCGACAAATTTTTCAGTTTGAGGACAAATCTTTTTTAACTTTTAATGATTTGCGTAAATTTGGCTGGTTTAAAAAAGTAAAAGATGTAGAAAACCTTAAAGAGATAAAGCAATTAGGTCCTGACGCTCTTTCTGTCAACGAGAGAATATTTCAAGAACGCCTTTTAAAAAGAAAGCAAGCTAAAATAAAACCACTTTTATTGGATCAAAAGTTTATTTCAGGAATCGGCAATATTTACGCTGACGAGATACTGTTCAAGGCAAAAATAAACCCGCAAAGAGAAGTAGCCAACTTAAGCCCTTCTAAAATTACAGCCCTTTATAAAGCGATAGAAAGCATTTTAACTAAAGCTGTTAAAGAAAGAGGGTCTTCTTCAAAAGATTATCTTGACACTTTTGGTGATAAAGGAAATTATTTAGCTTTCCATAAGGTGTATCAAAAAACAAACCAGCCCTGTCCTATTTGTAAAACACCCATTCAAAGAATTGAAATTAGTCAGCGGTCTTCCCATTTTTGCCCTAAGTGCCAAGTTTAATTTATGCTTTATTTTCTATATGGTAAAGACAATTTTCGCTTGTTTTTAAGAGAAAAAGAAATCAAAAAACAGGCCTTAGCAACGAATCCTGCCTTAAAAGAAGAGGCAGTTTTGGACTTAACCTTAAATCAAGCCGAGACCTTTTGGAACCTGCTAAATCAGCAATCAATTTTCGCATCAAATAAAATTATTGTTTTAAGAAATGTTTTAGAAAACGAAAATTTCAAAAAACAATTGCTTAAAAAAATAGAAGAACTCTCTTTTTTAAAGGATATTATTATTTTAAGCCAGCTTAACGAAGCAAAGCCAAGCGAAAGCTTATTGAAAAAATTAGGAAAAGCAGGAGTAAAAGTAGAGGAGTTCTCTTTTTTAGAAGGCCCAGCACTTGATTCTTGGATAAAAAAAGAAGCCCTTTTTTTAGGGGCTAGCATTGATAGCTTTTCAATTAATTCTTTAATAAGTTTTTGTTCCGCTGATTTATTTTGCCTTTCTTCTGAAATTAAGAAATTAGCTTGTTTTTCTGACAAAATTAACAAAGAAGCCCTAAAAACGCTTTCCTTTCAAAAACAAGAGATTAACATTTTTGAAACAATTGATAGTTTAGCTCAAAAAAACAAGCAGAAAGCCCTGACTCTCTTACAAAAACATCTTAATAAAGGGGAAAGCCCCCTTTATTTGCTTTCTATGTTTGCTTACCAAATGCGTAACTTGATTTTAGTTAAGCAATTTTTTTCCTTGGGCGCTTTTAAATTAGGGATAAACCCTTTTGTTTTTAGAAAGTTAGCTCTTTTAAGGGATAATTTTTCTTTTGATGAATTAAAGAAGTTTTTCTTTACCCTTTTTGAGGTTGATTATAAAATAAAAACAGGCAAAATATTGCCTGAACAAGCATTGTTTGACTTAATTAGTTTAGTTTAAGCTTTTAAGGCCTTGCTAATTCGTGATTTTTTTCTTGAGGCCTTATTTTTTTTGATTAAATTAGTTTTAGTGGCCTTATCAAGCGCTTTATAAATTGAAGGCAAAAGTTTTTTAGCTTCTTCTTTTTTGCCTTCTTTAATCAAAATCTGAGCTTCTTTAAGAAGCTTTTTTAACTTATTGCCCTGCCCGATATTATGCTTTCTTTTTGTTTTAGAACTGCGTAGAGCTTTTTTAGCTGATGTTGTAATAGCCATATTCTCTTATAAGTAAATAATAGCAAAGTTATTTTATTTTTGCAAGCCTTTTCTTAATTTCCGCCACTCTTTCAAAGTCAAAGTTTTTGGCGGCTATTTCCATTTCTTTTTTCAAGAGCTTTACATCATTAACAGAACCAAACTCAGACAGAATACCACTCTCCTTTTTGTTAAGGCCCCAGGTTTGGATTGTTTTGTTTATGGCCTGCGGGGTTATTTTATGTTTTTTGTTATAAGCAATCTGGACCTCTCTCCTGCGGTTAATTTCTTCTGTGGCTGTTTTTATTGAAAGCGTTTTTTTGTGAGCGTAGAGAATGCAGTGGCCTTCAAGATGTCGAGCAGCCATTCCCATTGTTTGTACAAGTGTTGTTTTGTTCCTTAAAAACCCTTCTTTGTCAGCATCTAAAATACCAATTAAAGACACTTCAGGTAAATCAAGCCCCTCTCTTAAAAGGTTTACCCCAACTAAAACATCAAATTTGCCTTCTCTTAATTGCTGTAAAATAAGGGGCCTTTCTAAGGTTTTAATATCAGAATGTAGGTACTGAGCATTAATGCCCTCTTCTTTTAAGAAAGCAGACAACTCTTCAGCCATTTTTTTAGTTAAAGTAATGGCTAATGTCCTTTGGTTTTTTTCTCTCCTTTTTTTAATTTCTTTAATTAGGTCTTTTACTTGGTTGTTGATTGGCCTAATTTCAACACTTGGCTCTAAGAGCCCTGTTGGCCTAACCAGCTGTTCTATAATGCCATTTGCCTTTTGCTTTTTGCTATTTCGTGTGGCCCGGGGGTGGCTGAAGAATAAATAACTTGCCCTACTTTATTTTCAAATTCTTCAAAACTTAAAGGTCGATTGTCTCTGGCTGTTGGCAAGCGAAAACCATGTTCAATTAAAACATTTTTTCTGGCTTTATCCGTGTTATACATAGCGTGAAGTTGGGGGATGGCGATATGTGTCTCGTCAATAATAGTTAGAAATCTTTTATCAATCTTTTTTAAATAATCTAAAAGAGTAAAAGGGGGCACCCCTTGTTTTCTAAACTCTAAATGTGAAGAATAATTCTCAATTCCAGAACAAACTCCTGTTTCTTGCATCATCTCAAGGTCATAGTTTGTTCTTTGAGTTAAACATCGGGCCTCTAAAAGTTTACCTTTTTTTTCGAGAAAAGCTACTTGCTTGGATAGTTCAGTTTTTATATTTTTTAAAGCTATTTTCATTTTTGTTTCCTCTGTTACCCAAAAATTAGCTGGAAACAGGGTGTAGTTAGTAGTCCTGCCTGTCGGTAGGCAGGTTGGTAGTTGGTAGAGGGGGAGTCCTTAGAAAAAGATATTTTTTCAATTTGGTTACCGGCAAGCTCAATTTTTAAGATTTGCTCTCCCGTTATCAGGTTTATTTCAACCAAGTCGCCACGAACCCTAAATGCACCGGGTTTAAAATCAATGTCATTTCTTTGATATTGCAAATCAACCAAATGGCCTAAAAAGTCCTTCCTTTTTATCTTTTGTCCAATCCTTATTTTTTAAGACACTTTTTGATAGTTTTCTGGGTTACCCAAGCCATAAATACAAGAAACAGAAGCTACCACAATAACATCTTTCTTTTGAGAAAGGTCTTGCAAAGTTGAATGCCTTAAGTGGTTAATTTGTTCATTTATTTTTGCGTCTTTTTCAATATAGGTGTCAGTTTGAGGAAGGTAGGCCTCGGGCTGGTAGTAGTCGTAGTAAGAAACAAAATAATGAACAGCATTTTCTGGGAAGAAGTCCTTAAACTCTTGGTAAAGCTGGGCGGCTAAGGTTTTATTAGGGGAGATAATCAACGTTGGCCTTTGCACTTTTTCAATAACATTAGCTATCGAAAATGTTTTACCCGAGCCCGTAACTCCAAGCAAAACATTGTGCCGGCTTCCCGCCAGAATGTTTGTTGTCAGTTTTTTTATTGCCTGGGGTTGATCCCCTGTTGGCTTGAATTTTGCTTGTAGTTTAAACTCCATGAATCCATCTTAGCACACCTTTCCTTTAATTTTTAGGGTTTTTTTGTTATACTAAATAAAATGATTGCATATTTACAAGGGAAAATTATTTTAAAAACTAAAGAATCAGCTATTTTGGAGGTTAATAGTGTTGGCTATGAAGTTTGGTTAGCTGAAAAATCTTTAGAAAAAGTCCCTGAAAAGGGGCAGGATTTTAATTTTTATTGCCAGTTAGAGGCGAACGAGCGGGGCGTTAAGCTTTATGGCTTTCTAACCCATGATCAGTTAGAACTATTTAAAGTCATCAGGGGGATTACAGGTATTGGCCCCAAGGCGGCTTTGCAGATTTCTTCTTTAGGGTCATTAGAGGAAATAAAAAAGATTATTGAAGAGGGCAAAGCAATCCCAGGGATTGGCCCTAAAAAGGCCTCCAAGATTGTTTTAGAATTATCAGGTAAAATCAGCCAACAAAACAAAAGCAAGGTTAAAAAGAATGAGTTTGAAAATGATGAAACTTATTTAGCTTTAATTGGCTTGGGCTTTACTAAAGAACAAGCCCTAAGTGCTATAGCCCAGTTGCCCAAAGAAATAACTAGTATCCAGGAGAAAATCAAACAAGCCCTAAAGGCGCTAAAGCAGTAAAGGAATAAATTTGGAACCCTATGTTTTCTTTTAAAGGAATTGTTAGAAAAATAACGCCTAAGTTCATAATGAGCGGGTATCACCTTTTCCTCGCCTTTTTGGCTGCTTTAAGGTATGGCTTCCCAGGGAGGAAAATGGTTGTAATTGGTATAACGGGCACAAATGGTAAGTCAACTACCCTTGACTTGGCTCACCGAGTTTTAGAGCAAACAGGTAGCGGGGTAGCATCTTGTTCTTCGGTTCGGTTTAAAATAAACGAAACCGAATGGCCGAATATGTTAAAAATGACAATGCCAGGTAGGTTTTTTTTGCAACAGTTTTTAAAAAGAGCAAATAAAGCTAAGTGTAAATATGTCATCATAGAAGTTACTTCTGAGGGTATTTTACAACACAGGAATAAATTCATTGATTTTGATATTGCCATTTTCACTAATTTATCTGAAGAACACATTGAACGGCACGGTTCTTTTGAAAAATATAGAGAGGCCAAGGCCAAGTTTTTCAAGCAAGTTAAGGGTTTGCATATAGTTAATATGGACGACGAACACGCCCCTTATTTTTTACAAATTGTTTCAAAAGAAAAAATTGGTTATACATTTAAACATAGAAATAGTTTTTCAGGCAAATTGGTCTCTGCTTTTAAGGTTAAGGATTTATTTAAAGGTGTTTCTTTCCAAGTGGGCAATGTTATTTTTGAGCTTAACCTTTTAGGTCAGTTTAATGTCTATAATGCTTTAGGCGCTATTTGTTTAGGGCTTTCCCAAGGGCTTTCTTTAGAGCAGTGTGAAAAGGCCTTAGAAACAGCTGAAGGTATTCCGGGGCGAATGGAAACAATTTACTTAGGCCCTTTTAAAGCAGTGGTTGATTACGCCTTTACCCCAAACGCCCTTAAACAAGTGTATAAAACACTTGCTGCTAAGAGCAAAGAGCAAATGGCGAATAGATTGGTTTGTGTTCTTGGGGCTTGTGGTGGGGGCAGGGATAAATGGAAGAGGCCGGTTTTAGGTGGAATAGCAAAAGAGTACTGCGAGCAGATTATTGTAACCAACGAAGACCCATATGATGAGCCCCCCGAAGAGATTATAGACCAAGTGGTTCAGGGGGCAGGTCCAAAAGCCCTTAAGATTATTGACCGAAGAGAAGCCATAAATAAAGCACTTTCTCTTGCAAAACAGGGAGATATTGTTATAATAACTGGCAAGGGTTGTGAACCCTGGATTTGCGTTGAAAACGGCAAGAAAATTGCTTGGGATGATCGCCAGGTCGTCAAAGAAGAGGCCAAAGACCTGGGCATTGCTTTAGCCCCTGAAGTTCCCGAAAAAGTAGTTCCTCAAGGTGAAAAAGCACTTATCAGCGAAATGAAGCGTTTGCAAAGGTTCAAAGATCCAAAATGGCACTAAAATAGCTAATAGCATAAAGCAAATAACTAATAATAAAAAAAATGACAACCCAAGATATTTTTAATTTAGCTCTTAAAATGGCAATGAAAGCTGATTTAAGGGGTGAGGCCTCTCTGAAAAAACTTTTAGAGAGAAAAAAAGCAAGGTATGAAAAACTTGACTCAAAAGCCAAAGAAGATTTTGATTTAGAGGCGTTAGATAATCCCTATCTTGATTCAAGGGTGTTGTTCCTTAATCAGGGGGCAGAAAATAAAGAAATTAAAAAAGTGATGTTAGGCATTGACATCACCCCATCTGAACTTTTGATTGCCAAGCAAATTGTCGCAGCTGACTTGGTTATATCTCACCACCCCTTAGGCAAGGGATTGGCTAACTTAGCTGATGTAATGCATTTGCAGGCCGAGGTGCTGGCCTTATATGGGGTGCCTATCAACATTGCTGAAGGTCTGATGAAAGAAAGAATTTCAGAGGTTTCAAGGGGGGTTAATTCAGCCAATCATCAAAGAACAGTTGATGCAGCTAAATTACTGAAGATAAATCTAATTTGTTTGCATACGGTTTTAGATAATTTGGCCGCGCGATTTTTAAAAGAAAAGATTGAAGCTGAAAAAGACATTGAAACCGTAGGAGAATTAGTTTCTTTTTTAAATGAAATTCCTGAATACAAAGAGGCCAACAAAATTGGCGCTGGTCCTAAAGTATTTGCTGGCTCTGAAGAAAGAAAAACAGGCAAGATAGCGATAACTGAAATAACCGGTGGCACCGAAGGAAGTTCTAAATTATATGAAAAAATGGCTCAAGCAGGCATTGGCACTGTTATTGGTATGCACCAATCAGAAGAGCATAGAAAAGAGGCCGAAAAAGCCAATGTCAATGTGGTTATCGCTGGGCATATGTCTTCTGACTCGATTGGTTGCAATTTATTTTTAGATAAATTAGAAAAACAGGGCTTAGAGATTATCCCTTGCTCTGGTTTAATAAGATTTTCAAGAAATTAAATCAATGCTGTTTTTTACAAAGAAAAAACTTATTTTAGTTTTTAGTTTTTTAGTTCTGCTTTTAGCAGGGCTATCTTTTTCTTATTTTTTAGTTAAAGGACAAGGTAATTTTTTAAAGAAAACAACTAAAAATGTTTTAGATCTTTCTTTTTTAGCTGATTTAGCCCTTGAACACAAAGCCCAAGAACAAAAGAATGATTTTTCAGAAAAAAGAACTATTTTGCCTGACTTCTCCTCTTTTAGAAATGTTTTACAAGAAAATAAAGCGGATTTTATAGAAGCGAACTTAGAAGAGATGAAAATAACCCTTTATCAAAAGGGCGAAAAGCAACAAGAGGCCAATATTTTAAAAAGAGGTGATGAGTATGCTTGGGGAGGCACGGCCGCTGGTATCTATCAGATTAGCTCTGGCTATCAAACCGCTTTTTCAGCTATAGCTGAGGTTTATATGCCTTATGCGATGAATTTTTATGGCAAATACTATCTCCATGGCGGACCCTATTATCCGTCAGGGGCTAAAATGATCTCCGAGGCATCAGGCGGTTGTTTGCAGGTTAAAGACGACATCGCCAAAGAATTCTTTGAAAAAGCTGAATTAAAAATGCCTTTTTTAGTGATTGACAAAAAAAATGATAATTTTGTTTACCCTAAAACAGAAATTGTTGTGCCAACGATTACTTCAGGCAGTTTTTTAGTTGCTGACCTTGATTCAGGAGAAATATTTGCAGAGCAAAGTTCCCAAGAGCGAAAGCAAATTGCCTCAATTACAAAATTAATGACAGCTATTGTTGTCTCAGAAAATATTGATTTAAGAAAAGAAATAGTTGTTCAGGACTATATGCTCAACCAGGGCTTTGGGGAAACCGAATCAATTAAAGTAGGCGATTATTTAGATGTGGTTGACCTTTTTTATCCCCTTTTAATTGAATCGTCTAACGACTCAGCTGAAGTTTTAGCTGGCTTTTTAGGCAGAAACAGAACAATTAATCTTATGAATGAAAAAACCAAGGCGATTTTGATGCCAAACACTATTTTTGCTTGCCCTTCGGGATATTCAGAAGGAAATATTTCAACTGCTCGCGACTTGTTTTATTTAGCGAGGTATGTTTTAAAAAATAGGCCACTTTTATTTGATATTTCTAAAAGCAAAGAGGTGCCCGGTTTTGGGAAAATGAGTTTTGACACAAGCATGTTTTGGAATAAGAATGTTTTTTCAGAGGACGAGACCTTTGTTGGCGGTAAAACCGGCTATATTAAGACCTCAGGTTACAACGGTTTGTTTGTTTTTAGGTTCACCACAAAAGAAGGCGAAGAGAGAAACATCGTTTTTATTTTACTTGGCACGCCCCATTTAGATGAGGTAAAATTCAATACACAGAAGCTGTATATTTGGTTGCAAAACAATTTCTTTTGAAAGGAGACACAAAATGGACCCCCTTTTCTTTATCACTTAATCACTTAAATACTTTAGCATGTAAGTGTCTTTTAAATGATAGCCAAGCTTTCTATAATAACCCCTCACGCCAACCCCAGCTATGACAGCTATTTTTTTAAAGTCAGCATCGAGGGCTATTTTTTCCGCTTCTTGCATTAGCTTTTTACCCAAACCCTTGTGTTGAGCAAAAGCTCCAGTGGGCAGACCACTGGAAACTTCAGCCATTTGCCCATAAGTGTGGATTTCCCTAATTATCGCTCCTTCATTTTTCAAAGGTAATCTTAACCTTAACAAAGCATAAAGTTTTTCCCTGTTTTTTGTTTCAAAACTTAAAAAGAATTCTTTTCCCTCTGAAGCTAAGTATTCTTCTTTGAAAAGATAGAGCTTATCTTTAGGGTTATAGTTTGTCCCTACTTCTCTACAACGAATACACTTACACTTCGTGCCCTCTCTTTTTAGCCCTTCTTGAACTAATTCTCTTAAATTAGAAATTTGCGCTCCGCCTTCCACTATATATTTTTTTGGAATGTCTCGGATAACCCTTTCAATTCTTACCCATAAGGGTGTTTCTTTTTTTAGGGCAATCAAAAGTTTTAAAAGTTGTTTTTCGGTATAGGGTTTAAACTTGCCTTTTTGATAAAGCTGATAAACCCCCGTATTTTTCAGCAGAGCTAAAGGATAGATTTTTATTAAATCAGGCCTAAATCTTTGGTCTTGAAAAACTGATTTGAATGATTCAAGATCTTTTTTAAGAGAACTTCCCGGTAAATTAGGCATTAACTGATAAGATACCTTAAAGCCCGCTTCTTTTAGAAGTAAAGTCGCTTTAGCGATATCAGCCACGCTATGCCCCCTTTGATTTGTTTGGAGGATATCATTAAAAACATTTTGAACACCTAATTCCACCCGAGTTATGCCCAGTTCTCGCATTTTTTGAATGGCTTTTTCGTCTATACAATCAGGCCTTGTTTCAATCGTAATCCCAATAATCCTCGCCTTGGCTGTCTCGTTCTTTTTCTGCTCCCTTTTGAGCATTTGGATTTTGTTATTTGGGATTTGTTTAGAATTTAGAACTTTGGATTTAGAATTTTTGGCTTTAGTAAAGTTATTGCACGCCCTAAAGCACTCTTTTATAAACCATTTTCTATATGCTAAAGGGTAATAATGCCAAGTGCCACCGATTATTCTTAACTCTATTTTATCTATAGGGTGGCCGGTTAATTCTAAAGACAAAAGCCGGGTTATCACCTGTTTTTTTGGCGAAAACTTAGTTAAAATAGCTCTTTGACAAGCTGGCTCTTCTTTTAAATAACTTTTTGGTAAGTCCTTCTGGGAAGGGCAAAAAAGGCATTTGCCTTTACAGGGCCACGGCTTAGTTAAAATAGAGACATTAACAATCCCGGAAAGGGAGCGAACTGGCCTTGTTTTTAAGGCCTGTTCTAAACCCTTATTTTGTTTTATCCTTTTTTCTTGTAAGAGTTTATGATAAGCTTTTAATAAGGCAATGTTTTTGGGGCAAGTAATCCCATATTTTTTAGCCATTTTCCTTTTAAAAGAGTTTAAAACAAAGCTGTTTTGGAAACCGCCTTTTAAAAGTTCAAGAATTATTTTTTCTAAATTATTTTTTATTTCAAACTTCATATGAAACAAGCTTTAGCTGAAAAATTATTAAAACAAACAAGAGAAACCTATAATACGATTGCTTATAACTTTTCTAACACAAGAAATCAAATTTGGCAAGACCTTTTGCCTTTATTAGATTATAGCAGAAAAGGTGATAAAGTGCTTGATTTAGGTTGTGGCAATGGTCGCCTCTTTGCAGCCTTAAAAGGAAAACAAGTTGAATATACTGGTTGTGATAATTCAAAAGAGCTTATCAAGATAGCCAAACAAAAATACCCAGAATTAAATTTTAAACTAACTGATGGCCTTGTTTTGCCCTTCAAAGATAAGACCTTTGACCTTATTTATTGTATTGCTGTTTTGCACCATATCCCTTCAAAAGCGTTAAGGATTAGCTTCTTAAAAGAAGCCAAAAGAGTCTTACATCCTAACGGCTTGTTGATAGCAACTGTCTGGAAATTATCTTTAAAAGCAAGAAAAGAAGCTTTTCTTTGGTTTTTTCAAAGAGTTTTAGGTAAAACCCCTCTTGATTTGAATGATTGTTTTGTTTCTTGGCAGAACAAACAGCAACGTTATGTCCACAACTTCAGCAAGCGAGAGCTGAAAACGCTCTTTAAAGGTGCTGGCTTTAAAGTTAAAGAAGTTAAGGTACTTGCCAAAGAAAAAGGCAAGAATGGCAAACAAAATTATAACCTAAGCATTATTGCTTTAAAAGAAAAATAGCTTCCATAGCTCAACGGACAGAGTAATGGCTTCCGGAGCCATCGATACAGGTTCGAACCCTGTTGGAAGCACAAGCATAGATGATAGAATACATATTGTGATTTTTTACAAAAAGATAATTAAAGAATTTTTACAAGATTT
>PFAX01000002.1:0-17839 GCA_002773495.1 bacterium (Candidatus Gribaldobacteria) CG10_big_fil_rev_8_21_14_0_10_37_21
AGCGTTTTTGTTTTTGGCTACTCGGGCTGGACTGATAAAGCCCGTCTAGCTAACACTAAAAGCTTTAGCCAAAGCGTTCGCAGCACCTTAACCGCCTATCCAATTGCTTTTTGGAACTTAAATGATACTGGTTCTACTATTGTTGATGAGTTGGGTACTAATAATTGTACGCTTTCTGGGGGGGGGAATTTGGCTGAAGGCGTTTTCGATAAAGCAGTTAATTTTACTGGCAGTAATTTTATAAACTGTGGCAATCCTTCTGGCTTGAGAGTAACGGGTAGTATGACCCTGAGTTTTTGGGCAAAACCATCAAATGTGGCATCGCCAAGCAGGCAAAACCCAATTTGCAAGGCGTATGGCGGAGAATTTTGCTTAACAATGGAACCGTATGGCAGTTTATCTTACTTCCATGGTTCTTGTGGAGGAAATTGTGGCCCCTATATCGGCTGGTCACTGCCTAATATGTTTGTTAATAATAAGTGGGTGCATGTTTTAATTGTTAGAGACAACCAAACAAGAAGTTTAAAGGGGTATAAAAACGGCAAGCTTGTAGCTCAGCGCACATGGACATCTGATTATGATCCAAAAGATAGCTCAAATATTTTTTATATTTCTAGGGGTTATGTTTATTATTTCAGAGGCGTTATTGACGATGTTCGTATCTTCAGCGAACCATTCACCATTGCCCAAGTTAAGCAACTTTATGCAGAAGGTTTAGCCAAAAGGGGACTAACAGAAGAGTTAGCAGAATTAGCTTCAAGGTAAAGCAAAGAAATAAAAAGTGTACTATTTCTGACGATCGGCGAAAATAGTACACAAATAAAAAAGCTACAAAAAGCCATAAAAAGTTATGGAAATAAAAAAAGAAGGTAGATAAAAAGTGTACTATTTCTGACGATCGGCAAAAATAGTACAAAAATATATGGCAAATAATCAATATTTTTTTCAAAAGAAAAGTAGAAGAAGAATGTGTAGGGGATTTTTTGAAAAGGGCCTCAACTTAAGTTCAGCCGTTTTGTTTTATTTAGGAGACGCTTTAGAGACGTTTGGGGAAGCGTTGCCGGCACACGACTCAAGGTTTCGTTTGATGAAGTGGATGTTGACTGATGGTAAAGAATCTAATAAACCAAAAGATGATAAATACACAGAGGATATAAAAAAAAGAATTAGGTTATTGGAAAGGCAAGGATTAATTTTTAAAGATGTGAACAAGAAAATTTTTGCTTTAACCAAAAAAGGCCAAGAAGCGTTTGATTTTATAGCTGAGAGATATAAAGGATTAAATCAAAAATGGGATGGCAAGCTGCGAATTATAATTTTTGATATTCCTGAAAAAAAGAAATCATGGAGGGTGGAGATAAGAAGAGAGCTTAGTTTAATGCAATATGTTTTATTGCAAAAAAGTGTTTATATTGGCAAATACCCATTAGCTGGTAGTTTTTTAAAAGAGCTTTATAATGCTGGGGTGAGTAAAAATATTTTTATTTTTACGGTTGGACAGATGGATAGGCAAGAAGAAATAATGCAACATTTTCAAAACGATCGTTTTGAAAATGTTGCAAAGGAAAAAAATTGACTTTTTAGGGGAATATGCTATAGTTAAAGCATAGTTATTGGGTTACATGGTGGCATTAGGTTTGCTTTTAGCAAGCTAAAAAGGAGCAAAAAAAATGACTAAAGAAAAAATGGTCATTATGTGCCCGAAATGCCACGATGTTATAGAAGAGATAGAGGTGGAAACTCCTGACCTTCCAAAGGGGCTTAATGTATCGCATAGATATTGCGATACATGCAAAAAGGCAACTAGGGAAGAGATTAAAAGAAGTTTTCAAGCTGAAATTGAACGGCTTGAACTTCTTACGGTAGTGCCTCCTCTTTCTAAATGATCAACTCTCATACTCCTGCAAGAAGCGAAGTTGTTTTGTGGCTTATTATTTCCTATTTTTATCTCGGGATAGGACCTTCCAAGCCAAAACAGCTTCTGCTAAACTTGCAGGAGTTTTTCTTTTATGCTATGCTTATGTATTATATGCCCTGAATGCATATGTGCCGGCGGGTGGCCCCAAATCACTTGCTTATTGCCTCTTAAGTAAACCATTTATTTAAGAGGCCTTTTTTTATAGGTTAATTTATGTTATTTTTAAGTAATGCTAATTGAAGAGGTTAAAAACAAAAAAATAGCGATTGTTGGGTTTGCCAGGGAGGGCAGAGATACTTTGGCTTTTTTGGCAAAAACCTTTCCTAAAAAAAACAAAAGCGAAATTGCTATTTTTGACCAAGAAAAAATCAAAGAAACTCAAGCCCTGAAAAAGCAAGGCATTTTTGTTTTTACAGACAAAAATTATTTAGACCATTTAAAAAATTACCAAGTGATTATAAAGACCCCGGGCATCCCGGAAAAGAAAATTGAGCCGTTTTTAGGCAAGGGGGCAAGGGTTACCTCGCAAACTGAAATATTTTTTGCTAATTTTAAAGGCCTTTGTATTGGGGTTACAGGCACGAAAGGCAAGGGCACAACAGCTACTTTGATTTATCAAATTTTAAAAGAGGCCGGCTTTAAAGTAAAACTGGTTGGGAATATTGGCCAGCCCGTCTTTCAGTTTTTGTTAAAGTCAAAGCCAACAGATATTTTTGTTTATGAGCTATCCAGCCATCAGTTGCAGGGCTTAAAAAAGTCGCCTAAAATTGCTGTTTTTTTAAATTTGTTTCCCGACCATTTGGATTATTATAGAGATTTCAATTCCTATAAAAAGGCGAAAGAACCAATAGTTAGTTTTCAGGGCAAAAATGATTTTTTCATTTATAATACAGAAGATCAAACTGCCCGAGAATTTGCTGGAAAAAGCCAAGCTAAAAAGATAGCTTTTAATAAGATTTCTTTAAAGGGAGATAGGGGAGGGAAAGTTAAAACTCTTTTAAAGGGGGATTTTAATTTGTTAAACATTAAGGCGGCTTTTGCTGTGGGGAAATTATTGGGGGTAGGTGAGGGCCAGATGAAAAAAACCATAGCTTCTTTTAAGGGCTTAGAGCATCGGCTGGAATATGTGGGTAAGTTTAGGGGCATTGGCTTTTATAACGACTCAATGTCAACTTTGCCAGAGGTTGCCATTAAGGCGATTGAAGCGGTTAAGCCCCAAACCCTAATTGCTGGGGGCTCTTGCAAGGGAAGTGATTATAAAGAAATGGCTAAAGCGATTATTAAGCATAGGGTTAAGAATTTAATTTTACTTGAGAAACCTCGAAATAAAAGAAATCCAGGCGAAAAAGAAACCGCTGATTTGCTCTCGAAGGAGCTAAGCTCCTTCGAAAAGGGGAAGGAGCTTAGCTCCTTTAGGGCAAGTAAAATGAAAGAAGCGGTTGCAATCGCTTTTAAAGAAACAGGCAAAGGGCGGGTGTGTTTGCTAAGCCCGGGGGCGGCTAGTTTTAATTTATTTAAAAGTTATGCTGATAGAGGCAAACAATTTAAATTAAGTGTCAAAGTGATTAAGTGAACAAGTGAGAAATAGCAAAAAACAAATAACAAAAAAGAGATTCTATTGAAGGGTCCCTGATTTAAAGTTATGGGCAATCAAAGATACAAAATAGAAAGACATAGAAAAGAAAGGGTTAAGCCGGACTTAGTTTTATTGGGGGTGGTTTTGGTTTTGGCTTTGTGGGGTATATTTGCTTTAGGCACCGCCACGTTTCCACTTTCTTTGGATCGGTTTGGCACGGCTTATTATTATTTTTTTCATCAAGGGTATATGTTTTTAGCAGGAATTATTTTGGGGTATATACTTTACAGGTTACCAATTGAAAAAATAAAAAAATATAGCTTTGCCTTATTTTTAATCAATTTATTTCTCTTGTTTTTAGTTTTTGCCCCTAAAATTGGGGTTATGAGCAAGGGAGCTGCGAGGTGGTTAAATATTTTTGGCTTTACTTTGCAACCCTCAGAGTTTTTAAAGTTTTCTTTTTTGTTTTATCTTTCAGCTTGGATTTCAGTTAGGGCTAAAACAATGTTTAAAAAAAGAGAAAAGACAAAAAAACAAATTAGCGAGCTTTTGTTCCCCTTTATTATTATGTTAGCCGTTTTAATGTTAGGGCTTTTTTTGCAAAAAGATATTACAACATTATTAATAATTTTGTTAACAGCCATGGCAGTTTACTTTTTTTCGCCAGCTCCTTTTTGGCACACTCTTGTTTTAGTTTGCTTGGGCATCGTCATTTTAGGGATATTTATTGCTGTTGAGCCATATAGATTACATAGAATCACGACTTATTTAAACCCTAGTGAGGACCCCATGGGCAAGGGCTGGCAAATCAAACAGGCCGCCATTGCCATTGGCTCGGGGAAAATTATCGGGGTAAACGATGGCTTAGGCCTTGGGATGAGCAGGCAAAAGTTTGGTTTTTTGCCCGAGTCGCAAACTGATTCAATTTTTGCTATAATAGCTGAAGAGGGTGGGTTTGTAGGGGCTTTTATTTTGATTGCTTTATTTCTTGTTTTTTGCCAGCGAGGGTTTCGGGTGGCCTTATGTCACAAAAATGAGTTTCAAGGATTTTTAGCTTTTGGGCTTACTTTTTGGATTACCTCCCAGGCCTTTTATAATATAGCTGGCATTACAGCGATTTTGCCTTTAGGGGGTGTGCCTTTGCCATTTTTTAGTTATGGGGGGAGCCACTTAATCGTTGAACTGATGGCTTGTGGCGTTTTGCTTAATATTTCAAAATCAACGAATAACGAATAAAAACAAACGAATTTACGAATAAAACAATGAAATGTCTTATTTGTATATTTAGAATAAATTCGCTGTTCGTTGGCATACATTTATGAAAATAGTTTTTACGGGCGGGGGGACTCTAGGGCATATTTTCCCGCTTGTCTCTGTTATAAGAGAATTAAAAATGGCCTTTCCTAACCCTAATTTAAAATTAAATTATTTTGGGCCCAAGCACCCGAAAGGCGATGTGCTTTTAGAAGACGAAGGGGTAAAAATAAAACATATTTTAGCTGGAAAAATTAGACGTTATTTTGATTTTAAAAATTTTATTGATTTTTTTAAAACCCCCATAGGCATTTCGCAAGCGTTTTGTTTGTTGTTTTTTAAATGGCCTGATTTAATTATTTCAACTGGGGGCTATGGCTCTTTTCCGGTTTGTTTGGCTGGGCTCTTGTTGAGGGTGCCGATTATTTTACTTGAAGAGGATGTTGAGCCGGGCTTAGCATCTAAAATAATTGCTAAATTTTCAAGCCAAATTTTCACCGCTTTTCCAGGCACTCTTTATTTTTCTAAGCAAAAAACAATTTGTTTAGGCAACCCAATCAGGCGGTCACTTTTAGAGGGAAGCGCCCAAAAAGCCAAAATGCTTTTTAATTTAAAGGGTGACAAACCGGTCTTATTGATTTTAGGGGGCTCTTTGGGTTCAAGAAATATTAATAATTTAATTTTAGAAATTTTGCTTAACTTAATTAAAAATTTTGAAATAATTCACCAAACAGGTGAAGAGAAATTTGGAGTAGTTGCAATGGAAGCCAGGGCCTATTTAAAAGATGAACAACTTTTAGAATACCACTGCCTTCCCTTTTTGAATGAGGAGCAATTAAAGCATAGTTTAGCTGTAGCTGACTTTGTTATTTCAAGAGCTGGCTCTGGGGCGTTATTTGAATTGGCAAGTACGGGCAAGCCCTCGCTTTTAATTCCTTTGCCTAATTCAGCCCAAAACCATCAAGTTAAGAATGCCTATAAATTAGCTGACCACGGGGCCACCTATGTTGTTGAAGAAGAAAATCTAAAGCCCAATTTCTTTTTGCAAAGGTTTGAGAATATCGCTTTAAACGAAGAAACAAAAAAAATAATGAGGCAAAATGCTTTAAAGTTTGCCCGACCAGAAGCTGGCCCCAAGATAGCGAAGTTTGTTTTAGAGTTTTTAAGTTTAATTTAATTAAAAAAATGTCAAGCCAAAAAATAAAACAGGATAAAATAGAGCAAAAACTTAAGATAGAAGATGGGAGTGTTAGGGTTAGGTTCGCACCATCTCCTACTGGCCCATTTCATGTGGGTAATTTAAGGTCGGCTTTGTTTAATTATTTATTTGCTAAAAGATATAAGGGTAAATTAATTTTAAGAGTAGAAGACACGGATAAAGAAAGGTCAGAAAAGAAATGGGAAGAGGGGATTAAGCTGTCTTTGGAGTGGGCAGGAATTGAGTGGGACGAAGGCCCTTACTATCAATCAGCAAGAGGGGCTATTTACGAAAAGTATTTAAAAAAGCTCATTGAGGAAAGAAAGGCCTATTTTTGCTTTTGTTCCCAAGATGATTTAGAAGCCCAAAGGCAATATTTAATGTCTCTGGGTAAGGCGCCGCTTTATTCTGGAAAATGCAGTAAGTTAAGCAAAGAAGAGGTTGAAGAGAACTTAAAACAGGGTAAACCCTATGTTATTCGTTTTAGAACGTCAGAGAAAAAAGTTGTTTTTAATGATTTGGTTTTAGGCAAAATAGAGCAAGAGGCCATACTTTTGGGGGATTTTGTGATAGCTAAAAATGCAAACAATGTCCTTTACAATTTTGCTTGTGTTATTGATGATTTTGAGATGAAAATAACCCACGTTATTAGGGGAGGGGATCATATCTCAAATACCCCAAAACAGATTTTATTAAATGAGGCCTTGGGTTTTCCTTTACCAACCTTTTGCCACCTGCCTTTGGTTTTGGGAGAAGATAAATCAAAATTAAGCAAAAGGCATGGGGCTGTTTTTATCCCCGAATATGAAAAAGAGGGTTATTTGGCAGGCGCTTTAGTTAATTTTTTGGCTTTGCTTGGTTGGAACCCAGGGGACAATAGAGAAATTTTTTCGTTGAAGGATTTAGAAAAAGAATTTTTTATTGAAGGGGTGCAAAAATCACCCGCTGTTTTTAATGAAAATAAGCTTGACTGGTTGAATGGTTTTTATATCAGAGCCCTTGATAAAAAAGAACTTGCCAAGCTTTGTTTGCCTTATTTGATTCAGGGTGGCCTATTAGAAGAAAAGGGCTCGCTTTTAAAAGCGAATGGCATTGAAGTTTCTTTTGATTACCTAGTTGAAGTCATCGCTTTATACCAAGAACGGCTTAAGAAATTAAGCGAGGTAGGGGAGTTAGTTGATTTCTTTTTTAAAAAGGAAATTGAAGTTGAGAGGGGATTGCTTCAATGGAAAGAGATGGAAGAAAAAGAAATAAAAGAAAGTTTAAAGAAAAGTTATAAGGCGTTAGATAAAATAAAAGAAAAAAACTGGCGAAGTGATTTTATAACAGAGGCGCTTTTAAAAGAGGCCGATGACCTTAAGAAGGGGGACAAGGGGGCATTGCTTTGGCCATTGAGAGTGGCTTTATCGGGTAAAAAGGCCTCGGCCAGCCCTTTTGACATTGCCTATATTTTAGGCAAGCTGCGAACTTTAGAGCGAATTAAGAAAACCCTTGAAGACCTATAAGCCCCTGTGAGAAGCGGGGCTTCTAACGGGGTAAACCTATAAGTCATATAAGTCCTATAAGTCGTATAGGACCTATAGGACATATAAGACATATAAGCCAAACCTATGCAAAGCCAAGCAACAACTAAGCGCGTAAACCAACAAACAGGCCGAACCTTCAGCCAACCAAGCGGTTTTACCCTGTTAGAACTCTTGGTGGTTATTTCTATTATTGGCCTGTTGGCGAGCGTTTTTGTTTTTGGCTACTCGGGCTGGACTGATAAAGCCCGTCTAGCTAACACTAAAAGCTTTAGCCAAAGCGTTCGCAGCACCTTAACCGCCTATGTGGTTGGCTCGTGGACATTTGACCGTATTTCAGGCGCAACCGTTTACGACGATTCGGGCTATAACAACAACGGCGTTAATACAGGTGTTGTGGTTGCTGATGGAATAAACAAAAACGGCTTTTTATTTAATTCTTCAGACGTGGTTTTTGTAAATAATAGCACTTCTTTAAATAATTATGATGCGTTAACATTAGAGGCATGGGCAAAGCCAACTATAAGTGGTGGGTATGATGGCATTATGGATAAATATTATTACCCTAATTCTTGTGGAGTAAGACAATTTTTATTCGCTATTTGGCCGACCAATAGAGTATGTTTCTGGATGGGCCATAATAACGGAGCGAGTGCTGTTTCTCTCTGTACTGCGACAAATTCTGTTAACATTAATAAGTGGAATCATCTTCTTGCTACTTGGTCAAAAGTAACTAACACAATGAAGATTTATTTAGATGGCAAGGAAAGGGCAACTTATACTAACGCTTCTTTGAATTGGACAACTAACACAAACTGCGGTTTGCAGTTAGGTAGATACTACACAACCAGTTCTTATACTTTTGATGGAGTTTTGGACGAATTAAAAATTTACACCGAGCCATTCACCATAGCCCAAGTAAAGCAACTTTACACAGAGGGCTTGGCCAAAAGGGGACTGGCTTTAAAATTACCATAAATCCTGACGATCGTCCAAGTTTATGGTAAAGAATAAATTACCATAAATCCTGACGATCGTCCAAGTTTATGGTAAAGAATAAATTACCAAAAAATATGAGAAAAATATTAATTTGTATCTTGGGCTGTCTGTTTATCGGGGGAGTTTTAGCACCCGCTGTAATTCCTTTTAGGGTTGTTTCAGCCCAAGAAGCGCCCTTTGAGCAAGAAGCAGGGGTAATAGACAAAGCCATTAAGCTAACCATGTCAATTTTAGACAAGTTGACCTTTGTGAAGGCGATTTGGGGCAAAATAGTTGGCGTTTATGGGCAAATTAAAGCTGTTTTAGTTGGCGTCTGGGATAAGTATTTAGATAAATATTTGGGCAAGTATGTGGTGATTCTAAAGGAGAACATCAAACAGGGGATAGAGGAGGAAAGGGAGGAAATAAGGCAACTAATGACGAATGACGAATAATTAAACTAGAATGACGAATAAATGACAAAATCCGAAAAATAAACGAACAATTCACTTAAAAATAAAAAGATAGAGAGCACTAATCTTTTTTAAGGTTATTTGTTATTAGTTTTATGCTATTAGCTATTGACAGGGGGCTACTATTAGCCCTATAATGAGATAAGTATATACTTCGCAGAATATATCTTTATCAAAGTATAGTATATAAGTCCTATGGGTCCTATACGACCCATAGGTCGTATAGGATTTGTATGTTAAAAAGCGACAAACCAATTTTAAAATATAGAATAGATTTTTTAGAGTATTTAGATATTGAAAAGGGATTAAGCCCAAAGAGCCAGATAACTTACGAAAGATTGGTTAATAAATTTTTTAAGTGGTTGGTAAGGGAGAACTTAACTTCCCTACTCCCCTCTCAGCTAACTAAAGACCATATTTGGCAGTATAGGGTTTATTTGTCAAAAACAATCAACCAACTCTCCCATGAGCCCTTAAAAAGAAGGACTCAAAACCACTATTTGATTGCTTTAAGAAACTTGCTTAAATTTTTTACTCACCGCGATATTTTATGTTTACCAGCGGACAAAATAAAATTAGCTAAGCAACCCGAAACTAGGTCGCTTAAGTTTTTGAATTTAGACCAAATCAAGTCCTTGTTGCAAGCCCCGAACCCAAACACTAACGCGGGCTTACGGGATAAGGTCATTTTAGAGACCTTTTTTTCAACCGGTATGCGGGTAGCTGAATTAGCAGGCCTAAATAAAGACCAGTTTCAATTAAAAGCAGAAACAGTTGACTTAGAATTAAGTATTACTGGCAAAGGCCAAAGAGTAAGACCAGTTTATTTTTCTAAATCTTGTATTTTTTGGCTAAAAAAATACTTCAAAACAAGAGAGGATGATAGAGAAAAAGCCCTTTTCATTAGATTTAAGGGCCCTAAAAAGGCCTCTTTAAGATTAACAACTAGAGGCATTGAAAACATTGTCAAATACCATGCTTTAAGGGCAGGCATTCCCCTTTCAACGGTTCCGCATACCCTGAGGCACTCTTTTGCCACTGATTTATTAGAGCGAGGGGTTGATTTAAGAACTGTCCAGGAGTTTTTGGGCCATAAAAATATAGCGACAACTCAAATTTATACCCATGTTGTTTCAAAGCGCCTCAAAGACATTCACCGTAAGTTTCATAGCGATGCCACATAGACCCGGTCTTGGTAAGTTAGTTGATGATTAGGGGGGGTTTAGTTAGGGCGAAATAAACTAAACGGGCTATGCCAAAAAGGAGCATTAGAACGAGAGAAACTATTAAGGCAAAGAAAAGCTTCTCTGCCTTAAAAGAGTTGAAAAATTTTTTGATTTGTGGTAGCATAAAATAAGTTGTAAAATTTAACCAAACTATGAGTAAAACAAAGTCAGCGGGATCGACTCGCTTAGGTCGCGATTCGAACGCTCAATATTTAGGTATAAAAAGAAACCAAGGCCAACAAGTTAGCGCTGGTGAGATTTTACTTAGGCAAAGAGGTTCTCGTTGTCTGGCTGGCGTTAATGTTGGTATGGGTAAAGACCACACTTTGTTTGCTTTAAAAGCAGGCAGGGTTAGCTTCAAAGAAAGAAATAAAACTACTTTTACAGGATCAAAAAGAAAAGCCAAAGTAGTTGAAGTTCTTTAAGAGCTCACACTAAACGATTAAAGAGTTATAGGCCTTTTCTTTTAGGGTTAAACAAGTATTAACAAACTCTTTGAACAAGGGGTGGGGGGTTAAAGGGCGGGATTTGAACTCGGGGTGGAACTGGCTGGCAATAAAAAAAGGATGAATTTCTTGAGGCAACTCAATGATTTCAATTAAGTTTTTTTCCGGGTTAAGGCCGGACATTACCAATCCCCCCTTTTCTAATGTTTCCTTGTAGTCGTTATTGACTTCGTATCTGTGCCTATGACGTTCAGAGATCATTTCTTTTTTGTAGCATTTAAAGGCCAACGAACCCTTTTTTAATTTACAATCGTAGGCACCCAAGCGCATAGTGCCGCCGTATTTGTTTTCTTTTAAAAGTTGTTTTTGCTCTTCCATTAAGTCAATTACTCCTTGACACTCACCTACTTTTGTTGTATCGCAAAACTCAGCGGAATTAGCTAATTTAATGTCGCAAACATTGCGAGCAAACTCTATCACAGCCATTTGTAGCCCTAAACAAAGCCCTAAAAAGGGTATTTTATTTTCCCTTAAATATTGAATGGCCTTGATTTTACCCTCTACTCCCCTCTTGCCAAACCCCCCTGGTACAATCACTCCATCAAATTGGGAAAGTTCTTTTAACTTTTCTTCGTTCTCTTCGTAGCTTTCAGCTGAAACCCAAGTAATTTTTGGCTTGGCTTTAAAATAAAAACTGGCATGTTTAATCGCTTCTAAAACAGAAATATAAGAGTCCATTAAAGTAAACTTACCTGATTGAAAATATTTACCCACAATGCCTATTTTTACTTCTTTGTCAGGGTTGTTAATTTTATCAACCATAGCTTGCCAATCTTTTAAGTCCTTTTCTCTGGGTTCAAGGTCTAATTTTTCTAAAAGAATATTGCCTAAGTTATCTTTTTCAAAATTTAAAGGCACTTCATAAATAGATTTAATGTCAGGTGCTGAAATAACATCTTTGGGTTCAACATTACAAAACACCGCTATTTTTTCTTTGCGGGGTTCGTCTAAGGCCTCGCTGCCCCTGGCGATGATAATGTCTGGTTGGATGCCAGCCATATTAAGCCATTTTACTGCGTGCTGGGTGGGCTTGGTTTTCATTTCACCAATATTGTGAGGTATGGGTAAATAAGAAACCAAAATAAAAACAACATCTTTTTTATGTTGTAGCTTAAGCTTACGGGCAGCTTCCAAAAACAAGACATTTTCGTAGTCACCAACAGTGCCACCGATTTCAGTTAAAATAAAATCCGACTTTGTTTGTTCTTCTAATTCGTTGAGGCACCTTAAGACCTCGTCAGGAATATCACGGATAACTTGCACACACCTGCCCCCATATTCTAAATTTCTTTCTTTATCTAAAACCGTCTGGTAGACCCTGCCTGTGGTCATGTAGTTAGCTCGGGTTAAATCCTCTTCTAAAAACCTTTCATAGTTACCTAAGTCCTGGTCGCATTCTAAGCCGTCGTTGAGTACAAAAACCTCGCCATGCTCAACAGGGTTCATCGTGCCTGCGTCCATGTTTATATAAGGGTCAATTTTAACGGTAGTAGCTTTAAAGCCCTTTGACTTTAAAATCCTCGCAATTGAAGCTGTAGCAATGCCCTTGCCAATCCCTGACATCACGCCCCCAGTAATAAAGATATATTTTGCCATATAAATAATTTAAAATTCAAAATGCAAAGTTCAAAATTAAGGAAGGGGGTATTTAAGATAAAAAACAAAGCAATAAAAAATAGTAAAGCATCTTCTCTAAAGATTTTTTTATTATTTTTTGATCTTTACTCGGCTGTTATGATTACTTTTATTTCTGTTTCTAAGTTATGGTCAAACTTTAAAGAGACATCATACTCCCCTATTTCTTTAATTGGCTCTGCAAGAATAATATTTTCTTTTTCAACATGGTAGCCCTGTTTTTTTAAGGCCTCGGCAATTTTAGGAGCGGTAATTTTTTCAAAAAGCTGGCCCTTGTCCCCTACTTTAACTTCCAACTCAAGCTCGTAGCCCTCTAAAGAAGTAGCCAACTTGCCTGTTTTTTCTAAGTCAACCTTGGCCTTTTCACCTTTTTTAGCTTGCATTTCTTTAGCTATTGCTATTTCTTCTTCACCGGCTTTTTTGGCTAGGTCATGGGGAAATAAAAAATTTCTGGCATAGCCATCGCTAACTTCTTTGATGTCGTATTCATTACCTACGCCCTCAATATGTTTTAAGAGTATTACCTTCATATCTTTTATCTTACATTAAACCTTTTAAAATTTCAACTGCTTTTTCTAATTGAATGTCCCCCTCTGTGTTTTCGTCCATTTTAACCTCAATATCAGGGGTTAAGCCCTCTTCGTTAATTGATATTTTATTCGGGGTAAGCCAGCGAGCGATTGTGACTTTCAAGGAAGAACCATTGGAAAGGGTGATTTGATCTTGAACTGACCCTTTACCAAAAGATGTTTCACCAATAAGCTTAATTTGTAACTGATCCCTTAGAGCTCCTGCTAAAATTTCTGAACCCGATGCCGAGCCCTTGTTAATCAAAACCACTGTTTTATATTGAGCGAGCGAAGAAGGGCCAGTTGATTCATAGGGCTCTTCTTTGCCTTTAATGCCACTGTCTTGCCAAGTGATAACCTCGCCCTTCTTAACAAACCAGCTTGCTATCCGGTTGGCCTCGTCTAAGAACCCGCCTGGGTTATCTCTTAAGTCAAAAATAATCCCTTTAATTTTTGGGTTGTTTAAAATTGAAAAGGCCTCTTTGGCGAACTCCCCCGACGAAATGCGGTTAAATTGGTAAAGTTTAATATAGGCGATATTATCATTGAGAACCTCTGCTTCTAAGGTTGGGATGGTAATAACGGCTCTCGTTAAAACAAATTCTTTGGGTTCTTTAAAGCTATCTCTTTGGATTAAAAGTTTAACTTGGGTGCCCCCTTCTCCCTTAATTAAGCTCACTGCTTCTTCAATACTAATGTCTTTAGTGAGGGTCTCATCAACTTTAACAATTTCATCGCCAGACAAAAGCCCAGCCATAAAAGCGGGAGTGCCTTTAAAGGGTGAAACAACCTTGAGTTTGTCATCTTTAATGCCAACAACCATGCCAACGCCTTCATAATGGCCCGAGAGTTCTTCATTAAAGTCTGTCGCCTCTTTGGGGGTGAAGAAAACTGTGTAAGGGTCGTCTAAACTATCAACCATACCTGAAATAGCGCCATAAATCATTTTTTGGTAATCAAGCTCGCTTCTTTTTAAGTAGTTTTGTTCAAGTTTACGCCAGGCCTCCCAAAAAATAGAAAAATCATTTGAAGTTATTGAAATCCCGTTTTGTTGGGCTGTTTCTCCGGAAGCATTTGCTTCTTCATTAGGGTTTGCGTTGTTGTTATTTTCTGGGATTTCAGGTAAAAGGGCCGCTTCTGGAAAAGCATTGGTAATTTGAGGTGGGGGTTGCTTTAAAATGTCTTCTTGGCCTTGCCAAAAACCAAACCTAAAGCCAATTAAGCCAAAACAAATAGCTATTACTAACCCCCCAATTGTTTTAATAATTTTTGCTTTAAACATACTATCTTTTAGCATTTTATATTTCAATTATACACAAACCCTTTTAAAAATGCAAATGCCTTATAAATATAAAGAAATAAGGTTTTTTTAACAACAAAATCATTTTATTTATTATTTTTTTCCAAGGCGGATGGCTTTGCCTTCAATGATGGCACAAGCTACTTTTTTCCTAGCTGAAAGCAAGATGCGACTTAAAGTGCTTTGCGAGATTTTCATTTTTTTGGCGGCTTTTATTTGCTCAATGTTTTCAGCATCACAAAGCTTCAAGGCCTCCAATTCTTCAGGCAATAGGTTGGTTTCTTCCAGCTCAACCAAAGGCACCCCCCTTGGTTTAAAGTAGTAGACATCCGGGCAAAAACAAATCCGCCTTGGTTTAAGTGGTCTAGCCATATTTTTAAGTTATTTTAACATAAAAGCTTCTTTTCAAAAAGCTAAAGCGAGTTTTTAGACCCGCTTTAGCTTTTACCTGGTAGAGGTTATTTGATTTCGGTGATTCTTTTCTTGACTTCTTTTAGCTCTTCTTCAAGGGCTAAAGCTTCCTCTTTGAGCATTTCCTTTTCTTCTTTTTCAGTAATTACTTGAGGCGAGCACCCACATAAGGGGCAACCCCAACCTCTCCCTAATCCTAAACAGAATCCCCTACCAGCGCCTCTTTGTGAGCCAGTTCCGCAAGGGCCTAAGCCCCTGCCAGTTAATGGCCCCTGGCCCCTTGGGCCAGTTTTATCTAATTGTGGCATACATTTATAACTTGACATAGACCAGGTCTAGGCCAATTTTTTTAGGTAGATGAGGGCTGACGACACCCTTCTGTTTTAAGTATATACCCATAATGATTTCTTGTCAAGTCCTTTTATCTTAATTAAAAGAAAAAAGCCATACTTATGTCAAGTATGTCTCTGCGACTTCTTTGCTAAGGGATTTAGAGATATTTTACCCCTGTGGACAAAATACCAAACTCGCTATTTTGCAAGCTACTTGAATGATTTGATGATTTTGTTTGGGGTTTTATGGCCCTTAATTATTTTGAGTTTATCAAGTGAAATATTAAAATGCTTTGCTAATAAAGTTAAAACCTCTTGGTTGGCTTTGCCTTGTTCGGGCTTGGCTTTAACCTGAACCTCTAAAACAAAAGCAAAACCACTGCTTTTTTCATTTTCTAAATTAGTAGCTTTTTCTTTTTCAATAACTTGTTGTTTCTTTGATTTAGTTAAGACCTTAACTTTAATTAGCATTTTTTAAATTCCATCGCCTAACATAAACTTTGACGATCGTCAAAGTTTATGGTAATTTTTTATTTTAATTAAGTTAACATTTTTTTGATTTCTTCTTCTTTATCTACATGTTCAGCTGTAAAAATAAAAACGAACTGGCTTATGCCCACTTCATTTAGTTGTTCTAAAAAGCTTTTAGCTAAAGGGTATTTTCCAACATAAACACTTTTTTGCAGTAAAACATATTGCATTAAATTAAGCTCATCTCTTACAGCTGTACGCCAAAACCTTTGTTTTTCAGGAATATCAAAAACAACAATGCGAAATTTTTTATCCCAAGGTTTTTTTAAGATATCATATTTTTCCTTTAAAGTAGAAACAACCTTTTTTCCTTTTTGGGTAAGGATGTGGGAATTCTTATTTTTATCTTTGAAAATTAACCCTTGTTTTTCTAAGTTTTTTATCCTGCTTTTTATTGTGTCTGTTCTTGTATTATTTGGTTTTTTTGTTGCTTGATTATCAGAGAGCAACCATTTTACAGAGGCTAATATTGGTGCGTTAGGTAAATTTTCAACAAAAATTTTATTTGTTTCTTCAAGGTGAAGCAAAATAGCTGAGGTTAAATCAGAGCTTTTTCTAAAAAAAGATTTGATAAGTGAACGTTCTCGTTGAAGATTTTCGAATTTTTGAAAATAGTATTTATTTTGAGGCATATAAGATAAGCTACCATAAACTTTGACGATCGTCAAGATTTTTGGGAAAGGCCTTTTAGGATTTTTCTTCTTTTTAAATAGTCGGGGGTTGATTGAGCAACCAGTTTCCAAAACTTTTTTGAGTGGTTTAATTCTTTTAAATGGCAAAGCTCGTGAACTACAATATAGTCAGACAACTCTTGGGGTAAAAATAAGATTTTATAATTAAAATTTAAATTACCTTTTTTAGAGCAACTTCCCCACCTTGTTTTTTGATTTTTAACGCAAACCCTTTGAAAAGTAAAACCATAATTTTTATTTAAAGCCAGAACCCTTTCTTGGATAAACTTTTCAGCCATTTGTTTGTTGACTTTGTAGCTTTTACTTGCGCCTTGGAAAAAGTTTGTTTTGATTTTGTCGCCATTTAACTGGTCAAGCTTTCTAATAACCCAGTTCGCTTTTTTTAAAATAAAACCTTCAACAATATTTTGGCTCATTCTTTCTGGCTTAGTGGCAATTAAACCTTCTTTTAATGAAATGGTTAAACGCAACCTGTTCGCTTTTTTGCTTGTTTTTAAGGTATAGTTGATTGTTTGGCCGTTAACCTTGATTTGTTTTTGTGCTTCCATTTAAAAGTTTATTTATAAAGTCAAAGGGGCTGTTGTTTAATAAAATAACATCAAAAACGGATTTATATACTGAAAGCCGTTCTTGAATGTCAAAATCCAAAAAGCCAATTTTAAGCAGGTTTTTGGGCTCAAATGGTCTTGCCATATCAATGTCGTCAATGCTATCACCCACTAATAAAACATTTTTTCTTTTTAGAATTTTCTCTGTGATGCCAAAATGTTTTAAGTCAACCCCGCCCTTGTTTAAGGTATGCACGATTGGCTCTTTGTAAGCAATGGCTTTGCCTTGCTCGTTCCAAATAAAATTATTAGAGACAATTTTAATGTTTTGGGAGTATAACCCCCTTTTTTCAAGGAATATTTTGATTGATTCAACACCCAGCCCGGAAGCTGATATAAAAATCAAAGGAACATCATTTTTTTTCAAAAAAAGCAAAAATTCTTTTACTCTCCTTCTTATTTTAAGGCATTTTGACATTACGGCTTTTTCAAGGTCTTTTTTCTCAAATCCAGAAACTATTAAAAGTTCAAACGCTTTTGTCCACCACTGGTCCATTGCTTTTAATTTTTCTTTTTTAGGAATTGTAAGGTCAAGCTCAATGGGGTGGTATTTATCAGCTAAGGCCTTAGCTTTTTGGGCATAGTCAGGGGTTAAATAGCCGGGCTCGTCCCGTAAAATTGAAATAAGCGAAGGCGCCCTTTTACCGGGAATACTTAATGTGCCGGGGCAGTTTTTAACGGCTCGGCGTGACCTTTGGTCACATGCCTCGCCTAAACTGCCCGTCAAGGGGCAAGCAGTTGCCCCTTGACCCATCCAGCCCTCGGTAAAAGTCCTATCAAAGTCAGCTGCAACTAAAAACTTACCTGTCCCCTCTTTGGCGAGCGTTTTTTTAAAACTCGCCAAATTGTTTTTGTTTGAAATAATTGTTTGTTGCATAGTTTAAGCATACCCTCTTAAAAACAAAAAAACAAGCTTGACTTGTTTTTAGGTTGGATGCCTTCTTCCTTGTCCTAATTACTAATTACAAATTACCAATTACTCAAATTTTGAGCGAAGCGAAAAATTTATGTGCCCCCACCGCGACTCGAACGCGGAACCGCTTCCTTAAAAGGGAATTGCTCTACCAATTGAGCTACGGGGGCAAAAAGGCAATGTCTTGCCTTTTTGC
>PFAX01000002.1:17874-18481 GCA_002773495.1 bacterium (Candidatus Gribaldobacteria) CG10_big_fil_rev_8_21_14_0_10_37_21
ATTTTCCGCTAAAAATAAAAAATTTAGCGATTAACTTGAAATCTTAATTTAAGCCTAATTTCTCAGCATTTTCCTTGAGCCAGTTTTCAGTTTTTTTACCGTCTTCTTCGTTTAGTTTGTCTTGATTCTTTTTGAATAATTCTTCGACCTTGTAATACCAGCTAAGCTTTAAAGAACGATCATTATTATTAATTTGATCGAAGATTTCTAATGAGCTAGACAAAGCACCCCCTATAGCTTCCATTTCCATATTTTCGATATCTCTTCTCATCTCTTCAAGAGCAGGGATCTTAATTCCTTCTTGTTCAAGCTCTTTAAGGTTTTGGCTTAAAATTTGTACATTTTCTGGAGAAGAAATATATTTCTTTTTTATTCCGTCTTTGACAATTTCCATGAATACCTTGAAAGAGGTTAATTCTTTTGGCTCTCCTGATTCTTTTTCTTTATTTTCGAGAACACGCTCTGGATTAAACATATTTATTAATAATTTAACTAAAGTAATTAATTCGACCTTTGTTTTTTCACAGCCCTTCGGCCTGGAGTTCTTCTAATAATTTCTTTTGTTTCTTCGTTAATTTTTTTGGGCTTTCAATAAAAATTTGAACGA
>PFAX01000026.1:0-5349 GCA_002773495.1 bacterium (Candidatus Gribaldobacteria) CG10_big_fil_rev_8_21_14_0_10_37_21
TGTAAGGCAAGCAGTTGCCTTACAAGCCACAAAGGAAAATCATATAAAAAGAGTATTTTCATAATTTATTTAATAAAACCCGCCCTTATAAAATCAACCCAAAAGAAGGCGGGCTTTGAAAATTACTTTGTAAATCAATTTATTTTACCCTTTTTCAACCCCCTTTGTCAACCCCGTTAGAGGTAAAAACCTCTAACGGGGTCAATCTGTTAAGAGATTCTTCTCTTGAAATTAGTTTAGTTTTATTCTAAACTAAGGGTGATATGTTTCAAGATAATGTCAAACAAATCAAAGAGCGGCTGGACATTGTGGAAGTTGTTTCCTCTTATTTAAAGTTAGAAAAAACAGGTATAAATATGCGGGCCTGCTGCCCATTTCATCACGAGAATAAACCCTCGTTTTTTGTTTCCCCGGCCCGTCAAAGTTTCAAATGTTTCGGATGTAACAAATCAGGGGACATTTTTACATTTGTGCAAGAAATTGAGGGCCTTGAGTTTCCCGAAGCGTTACGCATTTTAGCTAAAAAAGCAGGCATTGACTTACAGCAATATAAGGCCAATCCAGAATTACAAACAAAAAAGCAACGGCTCTATGAAATTTTAGAAATCGCTTGCTTATTTTTTGAAAAACAATTAGAGCAAACTAAAGTTGGCAATTTAGCTTTAGAGTATTTAAAACAAAGGGGTTTAACTGACTTAACTGTTAAAAAGTTTCGTTTGGGTTTTTCACCTTTGCCAAAAGAAAATAACTGGCGGGCCTTATCTGATTTTTTGGTCTCAAGGGGTTATCAAAGGGAAGAAGTTGTTGAGGCTGGCTTAGCCATTGTATCAGAGAAAACAAAAATTCCTTACGATAGATTTAGAGCCCGCCTAATGTTTCCTGTCTTTGATTTAAACTCACAGGTAGTTGGATTTGGGGGTAGGGTTTTTGAGCATTCAACCCTACCTAATAGAGAAGAAATTGCTAAGTATATAAACATTCAAAACACCCCCCTTTATGATAAAAGCCGTATTCTTTATGGCTTAAACTTTGCTAAAATGGCCATCAGGCAAAAGGATTTTGTTATTTTAACTGAGGGCTATACCGATGTGATAATGTCGCATCAGCATGGCTTTGAAAACACTATCGCGGTGTCTGGCACGGCCTTAACGCCTTATCACTTGCAAATTATTAAAAGGTACACCAACAACATTTTAACGGCTTTTGATATGGATAAGGCCGGTGGGATGGCCACTAAAAGAAGTATTGAGTTAGCCCAACAAGCTGGTTTTGAGGTTAAAGTTATCACCATGCAACAAGAAAAAGACCCAGCTGATATTTTAAAAGAAAACCCCAAAGAGTGGCAAAAAGAAATTGACACAGCCAAAGATATTATGGACTTTTATTTTTTGGGCGCCTTCAATAAGTTTGATATAAGTGAGGCTAAAGGCAAGAAAGAAATAGCAGGCATTCTTTTGCCGGAAATAAAAAAACTACCAAGTAAAATTGCCCAGTCCCATTTTTTACAAAAATTAACTTATTTATTAAAGGTTTCTGAAGAAGCGGTTATGGAGGAGTTCAAGAAAATTATCCCTCAAAAAGGGGAAAGTTCGTTTTCAGCTAATCAAATAGTTGTTCCTGAAACAAAGCCGATTAAGCCGGCTGTTAAAAGCCGTAAGCAAATGTTAGAGGAAAAGGCCTTGGCCTTATCCATTATAGCCCCCGAACGTTTAGAGTATATTGATGAGGATGACCTTCTCTTTATAACTCAACCCACTCGTTCTATTTTTCAGGCCTGTAAAGATGTTTGCGAAAAAACGCCCATTAAAAGTAAAGAAGAATTCAATGCTTTTTTAGACGAGTTAAGCAAAAAAAATCCTGATTTTAAAGGTTTGATTGACGAGTGCGTTTTTAAGGCCGAGCTTTTAGAAGAAGACGACCCTGAGTTTGAGTTTCAGACCTGTTTATATGAATTACGCAATTTAAATAAAAAGACAATTTTAGCTCAATTAGCCAAAGAAATTGCCCTATCTGAACAACAAGGCGACGAAAAGAAGTTAGAGGAACTCTCTCAAAAGTTCCAATTGCTCACCCGCCCTAATGTCTCTAAGAAGGAGAATAGCTAAAAATAAACTTATTCTTGATTGCAGGGTCATTTTTTGCTATTATAAACTAATAAAATAATGTATAACCTATGAAGCTCAAAGACATTGCTAAAACAATTGATCATACTAACATAAACCCAAAGGCAACGGCTAAGGATATTCGTAAAACCTGCCAAGAGGCCAAGAAATACGGGTTTAGAGGGGTTGATGTCAACCCTGAGTGGGTTTCTTTTGTTAGTGGCCAATTAGAAGAAACTGATTTAAAAACCATTGTTTTAATTGACCCGCCAATGGGGCTTTCTCCTCATTACAAAAGAGTAGAGTTATGTAAGCAAGCCAAAAAAGATGGGGCTGATGAATTAGATGTGGTGATTAATGTGATTGATGTCAAATATGGCAGATATGATGATGTTTTAGAGGATTTGCGAGAGATTTGCCGTATTTTACCGACTAAAGTTATTTTAGGCAGTGGCTATTTAACGGATGAAGAAATTAAACAGGCCTCAAGTATAGTTAAAAAGGCCGGTGCTTTTTGTGTTAAAACAGCCACTGACAAAGACCCTTTAGATAACTCTGAATTAAAGGAAAAAGCTAAACACTTGAAGCTAATGCAAGAAGGGGCGCCTGGGCTTAAAATAAAGGCCTCTGGAGCCGTTAAAACCTGCAAAGACACCCTTTTAATGCTTGAGTCGGGGGCAGATATTATAGGAACCAGCAGTTCAGTTAAAATAATTCAAGGGTGCAAAACAGCCCTTAAGAGAAAGAGAAAATAAACTTAACTTAGTTAGGTTTACAATTTCATGAAGTATTTTCCAACAATTGGTTTAGAGATTCACATTGAGTTAAACACGCAGACAAAGATGTTTTGTTGCTGTAAAAACGACTCAAACGAAACAAAGCCCAATCAAAATATTTGCGAAGTTTGTACCGCTCAACCTGGGACATTACCTGTAGCCAATGAAACAGCCATCAAACAGCTTTTAAAAACAGCTATAGCTTTAAATTGTGAGGTTTGCGACTTCAATAGGTTTGAAAGAAAAAACTATTTTTACCCTGATTTGCCTAAGGGTTATCAGATTAGCCAGTATGCCTTGCCTATGGCTCGTAATGGGTTCTTAGATATTGCTGTGTCAATTGAGAATAGCCCTCGAAATGACCAATCCCAAAACCAGAATGACGAAAAAAAAGCTAATGACCATTTTTTTAAAGCTCAAACAAAAAAAGTTAGGATTGAACGAATCCATTTAGAAGAAGATACAGGCCGGCTTTTACATGAGAGTGATGAGTATTCTTTGGTTGATTTAAACCGAGCAGGTGTACCTTTAATGGAATTAGTAACTGAGCCAGATATTCATTCAGCCACAGAGGCCAGAGAGTTTATTAAAGAGCTTCAATTACTTTTAAGATATTTAAATGTTTCAACAGCTGATATGGAAAAGGGAGAAATGCGCTGTGAGGTTAATATCTCAATAGTAGGAGAGGGGAGTGATAAATTAGGCACCAAAGTAGAAATAAAAAACCTAAACTCGATTAGAAGTGTTGAAAAATCAATTGAGTATGAAATTAAGAGACAGTCCGAAGTTTTAAACCAAGGCGAAAAAGTTATTCAAGAAACAAGGGGGTTTCATGATGCAAAACAAATAACCTTTTCTCAGAGAAGCAAGGAACAAGCCCATGATTATAGGTATTTCCCCGAGCCAGACCTTTTACCAATTAGCTTCACAGAGGATTATCTTTTAAGTATAAAAGCAGAGGTACCCGAGTTGCCTCAAGCTAAAAGGGAAAGGTTTCAAAGAGAATTTGATTTATCTTTTAAAGAAGCTGATTTATATGTTTCTCAACCGGACTTGGGCAATTACTTTGAAAAGGTTGTCTCGGAATTAGAAAAAAAAGAACAAATTAAACTTGCCTCTAATTATTTATCAACGGATCTCCAAGCCCTTTTAAAAGAAAACCAGGGACCCGGCCTCAAGGGTTCCCGAGACCGGGTCTCGGTAACTGCGGAGAATTTCGCTGAATTTATAGGCCTGATTGCTTCAGGAGTAATATCTTCTAAAATGGCAAAAGAGCTTCTTTTCGAAATGTTTCAAACAGGTGCTGGCCCATCGCAAATCATTGAAAGCAAGGGCTTAAAACAGATAGGCAACGAGCAAGAGATTGAAAAAATAGCCCAAGAAGTGATTAAAGAGAATCAACAACCAGCCAATGACTACAAGGCAGGCAAAAAGGCCTCTTTGCAGTTTTTGGTTGGCCGTTTAATGGCCAAATCAGATGGAAAAGCCAACCCTCAATTGGCTATTAGTGTTTTAAAAGATATTTTAAGCTAAATAATCTTTTAAAAGGAGAAAAAGTAATGGATATTCTGTTAATTGTTTTTGGTTGTTTGATCGCCGTGCTAAGCGTTTATCTTGCTATCTGGCTGTGGTCAGGCGGTTATCTTCTTCTTTTTTGGGTTGGCTCTTTATTGTTTTGTTTATTGGGATTTGCAGGATAGCTAATAAGAGATATGACAAAAAAAGCTTAATAAGTTAATTTAAAAACCGATTAATGAGCGTTTTTGCTTGATGCAAGTACCCTTTTTTCTTAAGGGGCAGCCAATGAATTGTATTGTCTTTCTTAAACCAAGTCATTTGCCGTTTGGCAAAGTGATAAATGTCGGTTGTTAATTTTTCTATCATTTCCTCTTTTCCTACTTTTTTTTGAAGGTAAAGGGCTATCCACTTGTATTCCAAGCCAAGGCCTTCTAGCCGCTTCCACGACAAACCTTGTGCTTTTAAGCCCTTAACTTCAGCTACCATGCCAAGTTGTAGCCGTTTTAAAAGTCGTTTTTTAATGAGTGTTTTTAATTCTTCATTTGGCATTTTTAAGCCCAAAATTAAGCAGTCATATTTTGGTTTTTTGATCACTTGTGGCACTTTACCTAATTGCTTAGCTATTTCAATAGCTCTAATTAAGCGCCTTTTGTTATTTGGCTCTATAGTTTTAGCTCTTTTTGGAGAAAGGTCCTTTAAAAGAGAAAAAAGTTGTTCGGCTGTTTTCTTTTCAAGGTTTTTTCTTAACTTTTCATCCCTCGTGGTTACAGGGAATTGCCAGCCCTCAATTACAGAATATAAATAAAAAGCACTCCCTCCTACCAAGAAGGGGGTTTTGCCTTGCTTTAAAATATCGTCAATGGCTAAATAGGCCTGTTTTTGAAATTGAGCCACCGAGAACTTGCGCTTAGGCGAAGAAACATCAATTAAATGGTGGGGGATGCCCTGCATTT
>PFAX01000026.1:5372-7550 GCA_002773495.1 bacterium (Candidatus Gribaldobacteria) CG10_big_fil_rev_8_21_14_0_10_37_21
CAATAATTTTATTTTTAGGTTTTGGCATTGTTTTTCGTCAACTTTAAAAGAATTTGTTCCTTTCTCTTTTTTTCTTCTAAGGGTATAGTGTCTTTGAGTTTAAAAGATGCCGTGCCTTCCCTTGGGGAATATTTAGATATAAAGGCCTGCTTGAAGTGGGCCTTTTTTATTACATCAAGGGTATCTCCAAAGTCATTTTCAGTTTCACCCGGGAAGCCAACAATAATGTCGGTTGTTAAACGGACATTAGGGATTTTTTTTCTTATTTTTTGAATTAACTTTAAATAATCTTGCTTGGTATAGTGGCGGTTCATCCTTTTAAGGACTTTACTACTGCCTGACTGCAAAGGTAAGTGAATCTCTTTTTTTATTTTAGGCAATGTGGCAATGACATTTATAAGCGCCTCTGACATATCTTTAGGGTGATTGGTTAAAAACCCTATTTTAAAATCGCCTTCAAGGTTACTAACTGCCTTTAATAAACCAACGAAGTTGGTTCTGTTAAACTTATAAGAATTAACATTCTGGGCTATCAAAGTTATGTCTTTTACCCCTTTTTTAATTAAATATTTTACTTCGCCAATAATTACAAGAGGGGATCGGTATTTTTCAGGGCCTTTTGTATAAGGCACAACGCAATAAGAGCAAAAGTTATTGCACCCTTGCCCAATTTCCACTAAACCCGTTTTGGGCTTTTCTTTTTTTATTTGAGAATTGCTTAACCCTTTAAAAGAAAATTTAACCCCCATTGCCTCAAACATTTTTTTATCACTTGGCAAAATACAACCTTTTAAAATAATCTGTTTATCTGTTTTTCTAAGGTCTGCAATTTGGCTTTTAACTTTTTCAACTGACTTTTGCCTAACAGAGCACATTAAAACAATAACTAAATCAGCCCCACAAAGGGAAGGGGATAACTTGTAGCCCTTTTTTTCTAAAACCTTGGCTGTTTTTTCAGCATCGGCCTTATTAAACTGGCAACCAAACGCCCGAATAAAGTATGTTTTTTGTTTTACCATAAATCTTGACGATCGTTCAACTTTTTGGTAGAGTTTATTTTTTATTATTTTATCTTGTTTTTCTTTATTTTAATTTACCATAAACCCCTAAAACTTGCAAAACCTTGCATTTAGTTTTAAAATAAAACAATAACAATAATAACAAACTGACCGGGTCAGTTCAAATCGACTCGGTTGGTTTGAAAAAAAATATGGGAGAAATAAGAAGGTTTCAGCAGCCCGAGCATGATATAGTCCCGCCTTCTAACTTTGAAAAAAAGAGGGTTATTTTAAACTCAGGCGTTGAAAAAATTAAAATCAACAACAAAAATAAAAGTGCAGGCGTTATAAATCCATTTACATTAAAAACTAAAGAAAATTACGAGCAGCCAATAGCCCCTAAAAGCGAGCAGTTTGGTCATTTAGCTGAATTTTGGTTAGCTGAAGATCTAAAAGAGCTTCCAGGGGTTAAAGATGTTTTGCTTGCAGACAATATCACAGACAGCGGAAAAAAGGACTTAACCCTTGTGTTTAGGGGTGGGATAGAAGTGCCTTTGCAAATTACCACTAATCCAAACGCGATTAAAAGAAAAATAGAGGAAGCAGGTAAAGACACGGTGGTTATTTATGTTAATAAAGATGATTTTGAAAAACCCAAAGAAAACACAATCCCAGCTTTAACTAAGAAAGCCATTCAGCACATAGCTGATCTTGTTTTTAAGGGGATACCCAAACAATCCCTTGAAGAACTAATGGCATATCATCAACTTTAATTTAGGTTTTATTTTAAATAAAAATATGGCAAACTATTTGTTTGCCATATTTTTTATTCCGGTTTAATCAGCCCTTGGCTTCCGTCTTGGAAATAAAGGACAAGTCCCTTATTTCCTAAATCGGCAATTTTTTTCACCTTTGGCAATTTTCCTCTTTTAAATTTTTTTATCAAGGGGCGTCTTACCAAAAGGTTAAATTTGCACTGATTAAACCATTTTATTAACCCTTTCAAAAAAACCACCCCCTTTCGTGGGCTATGCGAGAGCTGTTAGTAGTATGGCATAAAATAAGATCAAGTCAATAGCTTTGACCATACTTGCTCACTGGGGATAACTCCGTTCGACAAACATAAATGATTGTTGGGATAATTAAGCCATAAGAATTATGGCTGTCAAACTAAACAAAA
>PFAX01000026.1:7565-16407 GCA_002773495.1 bacterium (Candidatus Gribaldobacteria) CG10_big_fil_rev_8_21_14_0_10_37_21
AAGCTCCTAGAACAACAGATTAAACTCTTGAAAGAGGAGAACACAACCCTGAAAGCCCTTGTCGCAGAACAGAAACTTTTAATTGAGAAATTACGGCTCAGGATTGAGGAGTTAGAACAAATGGTTTTCGGCTACAAGAAACCGAAGGCCTTTGCCCAAAATCTCAAAGGACATTTTAATCAAGTGGGCGTTAGCGATGATTATGGAGCTTACCGCAACCTTTTTAAGTATCACCAGCTTTGCTGGGCACACCCCCTGCGAAAACTAAAAGACCTCTCTTTGTCAGGAACACTCAAGGATAAAAAAAGAGGGCTCTGTTTAAAAACCCATCAAGGACTACGAGCCCTCCACGAAGAGCTTAAAATATCCGTAGCTCGGACATTTGATTTGCTTCAAAGACAAGTAACGAAATCCTTGCTTTTTAAAAAGTTTCAAGAAATTATTCAACCTGACCAAGATGATCCCGAGAAGTTAAAAAAGATTAAAACAGCTTTGTCAAAAAACAAAGACAAGTACTTTAATGCTCACCGAGGCAAATTCCCAGTGAGCAAGTATTTTTGACCTTGGCCTTGACATTCTTGACTGCTGGAAGCGTTATTTCCATTGTCATTCTGACCTTGGTTTTGTTCTTGGTTTTGATTCTGAATATCTTCACTTTGGTTCTAGTTTTGCTCTTGATCCTGTTCCTGCTCGCATGCTTCTTCCCAAGCTCTTAGGCATTTTACTTTGCTTTCGCACCAAGTATAGCCAGCTGAGCCAATGCAACCGTGTTCGTCTTTATCGCCACCAAGAAGCTCGCCTGGTTGCCCCCCTTGGATTCTAAATCTTATTCTTTCTGGGAGCTTGCTTTCAATCTTTTCAAGGATTTCTCCTTTTCTGTTTTGAAAGTTTTCTATTTTTTCTTGAGCATTTTCTACGGCATTTTCAATTCTTTCTTGAACCTTTTCTTGTCTTGTTTCTAATTTTTGCATCACTTCGCCGAACCTTTCTAAATGCTGCTCTCTTTGTTGCTCTATTTTTTCAGCAACATCAGCTGGGACTTTTTCTTTAATCTTGTTAATAATTTCATTATGCAGCACTTGTTGGTTAGCGTATTTATCTAAAAATTTGCTCACACTTTCGCTGGTTGAAGCATTGCCTTTAATTTTGTCAGCTATTCCTTTAATTTTGTCTAGTTCTTCGCCATATTTTTCTATCGCTTTTTCCAATGCTTGCACTTTATTTTGCTTGGCTAACTCTCTGGCTTCAACGAGCCGCTCTGAGGCAAATTGAAGTTTTAATTCAACCTTTTTTTCTTGGCTTGAAGCAAAAGCAGACCGAACGCCTCGCCACCAATCTTTTAAAAAGTAAAAACGGCTCCCTGGCAACAGGGTTGGCTCGGCAACCCCTAAATCATCAGCTGAAACTTCTTCTTCGCTGATTAGAGTTGGCACGGGCTCTTCCTGGGCTTTAGCTGTTAAAGCTATGGCTGACAAGCCAATTAAGGCCACACAACAAAGAGCAACAGCCACTAAAATTGTTTTTCGCATTTTATTTTTAAAAGAAAAACATTTTAAGATAAAAAACAAAATGTTTTTATTTCTAAAGTTTTCCTTTTATTGATTACTTCTTTATGGTTATTTCTTTTAAAAGTAACTCGGTTAGTTCAGGCAAAGGCATTGAACCTAAATCGCCCTTACCGTGCTGACGAACTGCCACACTCTTGTTGGCTATTTCTTTATCGCCAACAATTAAAAGATAAGGGATTTTCTGCATTTCCGCCTCCCTTATTTTTTTACCCAAAGTGTCGGCCTCTAAAGCGGTTTCTACTCTTATGTTTTGCTCTTTTAGTTTTTCTGCAAGCCCAAGGGCATAGTCGTTGTGCCTTTCTGTTATAGGAAGGATTTTAACTTGAACAGGGGATAGCCATAAAGGAAAGGCACCTGCATAATGTTCGATTAAAACACCAATAAACCTCTCAAAAGAGCCAAATAAAACCCGATGCAAGACATAAGGTTGTTCTTTCTCGCTTTTCTGGTTAATAAAGCTCATTTTAAACCTGTCTGGCAAATTAAAATCAAATTGTAAAGTAGAACATTGCCATTCTCTGCCTAAGCAATCTTTTATTTTAAAATCAAGCTTAGGGCCATAAAAAGCGGCTTCGCCCTCTTCTTTTTTATAAGCAAAGCCCATTTCTTCGGCTACCTCGGCTAGCACTTTTTGGGTAAAATCCCAGCCAACATCGTTGCCAGCGTATTTTTTCTTGTTTTTTGGGTCTCTTAGTGATAAATAAACATTAAAGTCATTAAAGCCAAAGGTTTTTAAGGTAAAAACAATAAACCTAGCTACTCTTTTTAGTTCGTCTTTAACTTGCTCTTTAGAGCAAATAATATGGGCATCATCTTGGGTAAAGCCCCGTACCCTTGTTAAACCAGAAAGTTCGCCTGATTTCTCGTATCTATAAACCGTGCCACATTCTGCCCAACGAATTGGTAATTCACGGTAGCTTCGTGGCTTTGAATTGTAAAGGGTTATATGAAAGGGGCAATTCATTGGCTTTAGTAAATATTCTTCTTTTGCTTTGGCCTTTTTCTTTTCTTGAATATCTTTTAAGGTCTGGCTAACTTCTAAAGGTGGGTACATACTATCGTTATAAAAACCCCAATGGCCTGATGTTTCCCAGAGTTTTCTTGAACCAATATGAGGGGTTCTAACTAACTCGTAGCCATTTTTTAGATGTTCTTTATACCAAAAGTCCTCCATTATTCGCCAAAGCATAGCCCCCTTGGGTTGCCACATAACAAGCCCCATGCCGACCATTGGATTTATTAAAAACAGGTCAAGCTTTTGCCCTAAGATCCTATGATCCCTTTTTTCTGCCTCTTCTTGTTGGGCAACGAAGGAGCTTAGCTCCTTCTCGGTTGCAAAGTATAAGCCATAAATGCGGGTTAGCATTGGGTTTTTTTCATTACCTAACCAATAAGCGCCAGCCACTCTACTTAACTTAAAGGCCTTGGGGTTTATCTCTGCTGTATTTTTTATATGGGGGCCCTTGCATAAATCAACAAACCCACCTGATTCATAAAGAGAGGCAGTTTTTCCAGGTAATTTTTTGATAAGTTCTAATTTATAGGGTTGATCTTTAAAAAGCTTTTTTGCTTCTGTTTTGCTGATATTTTTCTTTTTAAAAGCAAGATTTTGTTTCAAAAGTTCTTTCATTTTGCTTTCAATTTTGGGCAAGTCGGCAGGTGAAAGCCCCACCTGCGTGCCTGTTGACGCTTCGGCGGGCAAAGCAAAATCATAATAAAAGCCATTTTCAATTGAGGGTCCAATTCCAAACTTAACCTCAGGGTACAGGGCTTTAACAGCTAAAGCCATAATATGGCTTATTGAGTGCCTCTGTGTTTCTAAGCTGTTTTCTGACTCGGTTAGTTTATTTTCGAAACTAACTGAATCAGTTTTACTGGTTTTATTTTGTTTGCTTGCCATAGTTTTTATTTATTGCTTAAATTTAACAGAAAAACCCTTGAAAATCAACCAAAAACTATATTTCTTGGATTATTTCTTCGGCTTGATTAGCGATTATTTTTGTTTCTCCATCTCGTATATCTTTGCGACCGGCTATAAAAACAATTTTATTTTCTACAAACAAATCCGGCTTGCTTTCAAGTAAAGAGGGGAAAACAACCACTTCCGCTGAATCAGTTAAGTCCTCTAATTTAAGAAAAAGCATATTTTGCCCATTTTTAGTTAAAATCTTTTTCACGCTAGCAATTAACCCCCCAACAACCACATTTCTTGAAAAGCTATCTTGTTTTAATGATCTTAAGGAAACAGTTTTTCTTTCTAAAAACTTTTCCATTTTTTTTAATGGGTGTGAAGAAATAAAAAGGCCCAAAAGCTCTTTTTCCCACTTTAGTTTTTCACCTTCTTTAATAGGGAGTGTTTCCTTTAAAACCAAAATAAAAGGATTGCCCTCATTAGCAAAGCCAAACAAAGAACCCTGCTCTGATTGTTTGTTTTTTCTGATTTCTCGGTTAAAGCCCAAAATAGTTTCTAAGTTTTCTAAGAGTTTGTTTCTTTCTTCAAACTTATCAAAAGAACCCACCTTAATTAAGGCCTCTAACGATTTTTTATTAAAGTCCTTGGTGTCTATCCTTGAAGTAAAATCAGAAAAGGATTTATAATGGCCATTTTGTTTTCGTTCGGCGATGATATTAGAAACAATGTTTTCCCCTACATTTTTAATGGCTTTTAAGCCAAACCTGATTTTATTTTCTTTAGGCACCACAGAAAAGTTGTGGAAACTTTCATTAATGTCAGGGGCTAAGACCTCAACTCCAATTTCTTTGCATTCTTCAATTAAAAAAGCCACTCTTTCAATATCATTTTGTTCTGAAGTAAGGGCAGCGGCCATAAACTCAACGGGGTAGTGGGCCTTAAGCCAAGCTGTTTTAAAGGCGATAATCCCGTAAGCGACAGCATGTGACTTATTAAAACTATAGCTAGCATGGGGCTCTATCCAGGCGAATACCTGCTGGGCTATTTCTTTTGAAACATTATTTTTAATGCACCCTAAAATAAACTTCTCTTTTTGTTCCATTAAGAGGTCTCTGATTTTCTTGCCAATCGCTTTTCTTAAAACATCAGCTTCAGCTAAAGAAAAACTAGCCAAAACCTGGGCAATTTTCATAATTTGCTCTTGAAAAACAGGTAAGCCATAAGTTGGCTTTAAAATTGGCTCTAGGGAGGGGTGCAAATACTCAACAGGCCTTTTCTTGTGCTTCCTTAAAATATATTCAGGGATAAGTTCTATTGGGCCGGGGCGATATAAAGCTATCATTGCAACAATGTCTTCAAAGCCGTTTGGTTTTAAGTCCTTTAAATAGCGCTTCATTCCCTGTGATTCTAATTGGAATACGCTTGTTGTTTTAGCTTCTTGGAAAAGTTTAATTGTTTTTTTATCAGCAAAATCAATTTTTGATAAATCAACTGATTTGTTTTGTACCTTATAGATTCTTAATAAAGTATCTTCAATAATGGTTAAATTTTTTAAGCCCAAGAAGTCCATTTTTAAAAGCCCTAAATCCTCAATTGAGTGCATTTCATATTGGGTAACAATGGTTTTGTCTGTTTGGGTTGGGTACTGTAAGGGGACTAATTCGTCAAGAGGATCAGCTGAAATTACTACCCCGCAAGCGTGGGTTGAGGCATGCCGAGCCACACCCTCAAGTTTTTTAGCAAAGTCAATTAACTCTTTGGCTTTTTGGTCTGTTTGATAAAGCTGGCGAAATTCAGCGACATCCGCTAAAGATTTTTCTAAATCAAAACCAAAAGGAATCATTTTAGCTATTTTGTCGCAATAGCTGTATTCATAATGTAAAGCCCTGCCCACATCACGAAGCACAGCCCTTGAGGCCATGGTGCCGAAAGTAATAATTTGAGCGACATGACTTGAGCCGTATTTTTCTGAAACATAATTAAGAACTTCGTCTCTTCTGCGGTCGGTGAAATCAAGATCAATATCAGGCATAGAAATACGTTCAGGGTTTAAAAATCTTTCAAAAAGTAGCCCGTGTTTTAAGGGGTCAACTTCAGTTATGCCTAAAAGATAAGCTGTTAAAGAGCCCCCAACTGAACCCCTGCCTGGCCCCACAACAATCCTGTTTTGTTTAGCCCAGCTAACAAAGTCCTGAACAATTAAAAAATAAGAAGCAAAACCAGTTTTATCAATAACTCCTAGTTCATATTCTAGCCGTTCTTTAGCTTGTTCGATATCTTCGAATTCTGTTTTTTTAGCTTCTAACCCTTTTTTACATAATTCCCGAATGTATTCCATCGGCGTTTGCTGGCTTGGGGTTTGAAATTTGGGCAGTTTTGTTTTGCCGAGCTCGAACTCAAAAGAGCATTCTTGGGCTATAATTTGCGTGTTACTTACGGCCTCTTCTACGGCTAATTTTTGACAAAAATCAAAAGCGTCTTTTGGGGTAGTCATTGAAAAGTCATTGCCTTGCATTGTTAAGCGCTCTGGGTCGTCAAGTTTGGCTCCGGTATTAATAAGCATTAAAACATCTTGAGCAGAAGCGTCTTCCTTTCTTAAATAATGGCAATCATTTGTTAAAACAAGAGGAATATTGAGTTTTTTAGAAAAATCAATTAAGCATTGATTCGCTTCGTTTTGGCCTTGTAAATTAGGGTGGTTTTGAATTTCTAAGTAAAAATTTCCTGGTCCGAATATTTTTTGGTACTTTTTAGCTAATTCAGCCGCTTCTTCTTGTTTACCATTAATGGCCATCCTGGGGATCCTGCCTTGGATGCAGGCAGACAAAGCAATTAGACCTTCAGAATGTTTTTCTAAAAGGGCATCGTCAACCCTTGGTTTATAATAAAAGCCCTCTAATTGAGCACGAGTGACTAACTTAACTAAGTTTTCGTAGCCAATTTCGTTTTTAACTAATAAAATTAAATGGTATTTCTTTTGGTCAATATTTGGGCGTTTTTGAAGCATACTTTCAAAAGCAGTGTAGACCTCGCAGCCCAAAATGGCCTTAACCCCTGCTTTCTTTGCTTTTTTGTAAAACTCAACCGCGCCGTATAAAACGCCATGGTCTGTTAAGGCAACTGAATCCATGCCTAATTCTTGCGTATAGGTTAAAAGATCGTCTATTTTAGGTAAGCCGTCAAGCAAGCTATAATGCGAATGAACATGTAGATGAGTAAAACGCATAAAATTAAAAATGACGAATAACAAAACCAGAATGACTAATAAATGACCAAGGCCTAAACCAAAATGACGAACTTGTTATTGGGGTTTTGTTATTTTTTCGTCATTCATCATTTAGATTTCGTCATTTTTTGTTCACGGTTTATTATTTTATTAGCTCTTTATATTCAGTGCCTTCAAGGTCGAGTTTGCCTTTTATTGTGGAGTCCTTTAAAACAAGGGTGTTGGCCACCTTAGCATCTTTTAAATTGCAGGCCCCGCCGATATAAACTTTTAACATATCTAAAGAACCCTCAATTATTGAGTTTTCAAAAGTAATGCTTCCAGCGATAATTGCTTCTCTTAAATAAGCATCTCCCTTAACAATTAAGCCAACATGATAAGCGTCAATAATCCGAATGGCCTTTAAATTAACATCATTTTTAACATCAATTTTGGCCAAGCTTAAAAACCCGCTTAAAGTTAAGCCCGAAAAATCAAGAGAGCCCTCTATTTTTGTGCCCATTAAATTAACCACCCCCTTAACATTAGCTGATTTTAAAATAACATCGCCTTTTATTCTAGCCAACCCACAATAAAAAGAATCTTTGATGCTTGCTCTTGTTAGGTTTAAGGGGCCTTTAATTTCAGTTTTTTCTAAAAAGATTGAGCCCAAAACAATGGCATCTTCTAAGTTTAAACCCGTGTCTAAGGTTCTTTCTTGCAAGATTAAAAAAGGCAAAATTTTGCCTGAAAAATTAGCAGGCCTTTCTTGTAAAGCAGACAAACGAAGCTCTTCTTCTACTTCAGCATTAGTTAAAATGTGTTGATAATTCATATGTTTATTAATATGTTCAATTAACAAATTATAACCTATTTTTTTATTTTAAGCAAAAAGCCATTTAAAGAATTATTCTTAAAACGGCTTATGGGTTGATAATTTCAGCTGAACATACTTTTATCTGTTTGTTTAGAAAGTCAATCGCGATACCCTGAAGGTGGCTTGGCAAATTTTCTAATTGAACTTCTTTTGACCCGATGATTTTAGCTTGTGTTCCGATTAGGGCTTAAAATACAAGTTAAGGTATGTTAAAATAGGGCAATGGCAAAAAAACAACAAATTGTTTTTGGCGTAGACGAGGTAGGCCGAGGCTGTTTGGCTGGTTCGGTTTTTGCTTGCGCTATCACAAAATTAAAAATGAAAAATGAAAAATTAAAAACCACAAAGAAAAATCTAAAAATAAGGGACTCAAAAAAATTATCTGCCAAACAAAGGGAATATATTTTTGATAAGATAAAAAATAACCCAAAATTTGTTTTTGCTTTGGGTCGGGTCGGGGAGGGGGTGATTGACAAAATCAATATCTTTGAGGCGACTAAATCGGCGATGGTTCGGGCGGTTATGGGGCTGGAAAAGAAAATCGGCAAGAAAGCGGGCTTGCTTTTAATAGACGGCAATTTTACGATACCGATAAAAAGAAACCAACAGCCCATAATAAAAGGGGACGAGAAAATACCCTTAATTGCTTTGGCCTCTATTGTGGCTAAAGTTAGCCGAGATAATTCAATGCAAAAGCAAGACAAAAAATATCCCCAATATGGTTTTGCCAAAAACAAGGGCTATGGCACAAAAGCCCATTTTAAAGCTATTTTAGTTAATGGCCATTGCTCCTTGCACAGAAAATCTTTTTATCCTCTTAAAAAGGGCTAACCATTTTTTAAGGTTTTTTAAGAAGGTCTTGCAATTTTAAGTTAAGTTTGTTATATTAAGAAATATGGCAGTACCAAAACACAGAAATACAAAATCCCGCCAAGGAAGGCGCAGACAGCACCTCTTTTTAAAAGAGAAGGTTTTTTCTTTATGCGCAAAGTGCAAAAGTGCTATTTTGCCCCATACTGTCTGTAAGCACTGCGGTTTTTACAAAGGTAGGGAAATTATTGATGTGATGAAAAAATTGGAAAAGAAAGAAAAGAAACAAAGAGAAAAAGAAATTAAAGATGTTGAAAAACAAGGCCAAAAAGAAAAGAAAGAAAAGCCAATGACACTGGAAGAACTTTCCAAACAAAAATTCTAAATCCGAAATCCTAAATCCTAAACAAATCACAAATCTTAAATTATAAATTCCAAACAAAAATTTAAAAGCCCCGAAAGGGAAGTTT
>PFAX01000026.1:16444-21423 GCA_002773495.1 bacterium (Candidatus Gribaldobacteria) CG10_big_fil_rev_8_21_14_0_10_37_21
AACTTAAATTTATTTAGAACTTAGAGTTTATTTTCTGCAAAGTAAAAAAGCTATGGCATCCAGACATTTAGCCCGTTCAATCGTTTTACAAGCCCTTTTTGAATGGGATTTTTACAACCAATCTACAAATTTATCTGCAACAGTTGAAAGAAATATCAAGGTTTTTGGTGCTGGTTTTGACGAGCAGGACTTTACGAAAAAGCTGGCCTTAGGGGTAAAAGAGCATTTACCAAGGATAGATAAGGTTATTCAAAGTTCGGCCCCAGAAAGGCCCTTGAGTCAATTAACAATTATTGATAGAAATGTTTTAAGGATTGGCCTGTATGAGCTTTTATACGAAAACAAAGACGAGGTGCCACCTAAAGTAGCTATCAATGAAGCGATTGAGTTGGCCAAAAACTTTGGTGGGCCTTCTTCAGGGAAGTTTGTTAATGGGGTTTTGGGAGCCATTTATAAAGAAATAGAGATAGAGCATTAATGTCAAATGTTAAAGTTCAAATAGCAAATCAAGCCCAAATTTTAAATGTAAAATTAATTTTTAACTTGGGATTTTGAACTTGATTTGTTATTTGGATTTTGTCATTTAGATTTTTTATTATGAAAGATTTTAGCGAACTTGAGCAAAAGTTAAACATATCCTTTAAAAACAAAAAATTGCTACAGCAGGCCTTTTGTCATAGGTCTTACTTAAACGAAAACCCGAGTTTCCCCCTTGACCACAATGAACGTTTAGAGTTTTTAGGGGATGCCGTTTTAGAGTTAGCTGTTACTGAGTATTTATATAATAAGTACCCAAACCCAGAAGGGGAGATGACAAATTGGCGAGCTGCCCTTGTCAACTCACAAAGTTTGGCTAAATTGGCTGGCGAATTAGATTTTAGTGAATTTTTGCTTTTATCTAAGGGCGAGGCCAAAGATAGGGGTAAAGCTAGGCAATATATTTTAGCTAACACTTTAGAGGCATTTTTAGGTGCTTTTTATCTTGATCAAGGGTTTGAAAAGCCAAGGGAATTTATTGAAAAACACTTGATTAAGGGCTTGCCTCAAATTTTAAAAGAGGGCTCTTATAAAGATGCCAAATCCCTTTTTCAAGAAAAGTCACAGGAAAAAGTAAGCATTACTCCATCTTATAGGGTGGTTAAAGAATGGGGCCCAGATCATGCTAAAAGCTTTGTTGTTGGCGTTTATCTTGATAAAGAAAAGGTAGCAGAAGGGGAAGGGTCTTCTAAACAAGAGGCCGAAGTGGCTGCTGCTCAAAACGGGCTTGAAGCTAAAAATTGGAATTAAAAAATAAAATAAATGTTAACAATACGTTTTACAAGAAAAGGCAAAAAAAACCAACCATTTTTCAGAATGGTTGTTTGCGATAAGAAAAATTCAGCTAAAGCGGGCAAATCTTTAGAAATTTTAGGCAACTATAACCCTATTACCAAAGAAAAAGGGATTAAAAAAGAAAGGGTTGAACACTGGCTTAAAGTAGGTGCTCAACCTTCTGACAGGGTGCACAATTTTTTAATCAGCGAGGGCGTTATTAAGGGTGAAAAGATAGCCGTTCATGCCAAGTCCAAAAAGAAAGAGGGCGAAACAGAAGAAAAAACAGCTCCCCCTGAAACGCCCGAAGCCAAACCCGCTGAATAATTTTAACTTGTAAAAAAGTCGTTTTCTCTTGAATAAACGGCTTTTTTGTTATAAAATAAAACAAGAAAAGAAAAATATGTACGAAACACGAGTTAATTTAAAACATTTATTAGAAGACATCAGAGACGCCTACCCCTTACCCATTGAAGAGGTAATTATTGTTGAGTTAATCGCTAACGCCCTTGATTCAAAAGCAAAAATCATTTCTTTTTACATTGATGTTCTAGAAAGCTCTTTAACGATTATCGACGACGGTTTGGGAATGCGCAGAGATGTTTTAAAAAATTATCACAATATAGCCGCCACCACTAAACAAAGGGGCGAAGGCATTGGTTTTGCCGGCGTTGGTGCAAAACTCTCCTTGCTTTTAACTAAACAGGTTTTAACTGAAACAAAGGGGGGCTATGGCTCAAGAGCCGCTACCTCGTGGCACTTGTCGTCGCCAATTAGAGCGCCCTGGAAATTTATCCCTTTTTCTGGCAAAGTTAAAACAACAAGGGGCACAGCGGTTTCTATTTTTCTTTCTGACAAAAACTCGGTTTTACTTTCGCCTGACTTTATTGAAAAAACAACCCAAAAACATTTTGTTCCCTTGCTTTTGCCAGAGTTTCAACAGAAAATTTTAAAATTCATTTATCCTAAAGGCGTGCGTTTTTTTGTTGAAGGCAAAGAGGTTTTAGCACCCCTCTTTTTAAGCCAAGCTACTTTAAAAGAGGTTTTTCCAATTAAGTTAAACGGCCAAGCCAAACAAATTGCTGGTTTTGGTTTTATGGGAAAGTCGCCTGAGATGATAAGTGAAGAGTTTAGTGGCGTCGCTGTTTCAACTTATGGCAAAATTATTAAAAAAGGGTGGGAGTGGCTTGGTTTTAATTTCAAAACCAGCGGGATTTTTGGTTTAGTAGAAGTGCCGCAATTATCGTGGCTTTTAACCACCAATAAAGCGGATTTTTTGCAAGACAGCACTAGTTTAAAAAAATATTATCGTTTAAGAAAAGCCATTCAAGAAGCGATTTTGCCTGTTTTAATTAAATTAGGCACGGAAGTGCCTTTATTAGAAAAACAAAAAAATTTTAAAAATTTATCTAAAGAAATTCAGAAAGCTCTTTTAAATGTTTTAAGTGATTTTCCAGAGATTACCGCTTTATTTGGTTTTAAAAGGTCTGTTAAAGGCAAAAAAATTAAAACAAGCGACCTGCCTGTGGTTACTTTTACCTCAGAACAAGAAACGACCAGAGCTCCTCAAAAAGATAAAATTTCGCTTAAAGGAAAAGAAAAAACAAGCGAAAAAGCGGAAAAGCAAAAAAAAGAGCCCAAAGTTACAATTAGTTTTGAAGAAAACGAGAATAAGTATCTCTTAGGAAGGATGTTAGAAAACACCATTTTAATCAATAAATCGCACCCAGCTTATTTTTCAGCTTTAAACCAGGGTTTTGAAGAATATCATATTTTACTTTGCGTGGCTTGGGTTTTAGCTAACTTTATTGAAAAACAACGTTCGCCTTTAGAGTTTATTAGTGAATTTTTCGCCTCGCTTTCTCAAGAGAAACAATCCTCGCTTTTTGCCCTTAAAAAATAACTAAAAAAGCAGTCCCGTCGGTATCAGATACCGACAACTTTGCCCCGATAACTTTTACTCTTAAAAATAATGCGGTCGTATTATTATTAAGGGTAAGAAAGAAAGGAAAAAAGCGGTTAAAAGTGTCCTATTTCTGACGATCGTCGAAAATAGGACACTTTATTCTAATTGAAACAAAATGTTCCAAGAAATTTAAATTGTCTTTTTTGCTCTTGACTTTTATATTTTTTTATGCTATTATATTAATATAATTTGGTGAGAAATGCGGGAGGAACGCAAACATTTTGCTCTTTAAACTTGAAATGTTCTTCCTGCATTTTTCCCTATATTTTTTATTCACAGCCCTTTATGGGTTGACAGAAAATGAAATAGGGGATAAAATAAACTTGATAGATAGAAAGGTCGCTAATCTTAAAAGATATTGAAACAATATGGCAAAAGAACAAGACAAGGAATTCCTTGAGTTCTTGATTAAAGCCCTTGTTGACAATCCTTCAGATGTTAGTGTTGACAGGAAGGTTGACGAAATGGGCGTATTGCTTACTTTGAAAGTAAACCCAGAAGATATGGGTCAAATCATTGGCAAAGCTGGTTCAACAGCTAGAGCAATCAGAAACTTAGTTCGCATTGTTGGCTTAAAAAATCATGCAAGAGTTAACTTGAAGATTGAAGAGCCAGAGGGCGGGCGAGTTCAAAGAGCTCCAAGGGAAGACAAGAAAACAGATCTAGAGGATCTTAGCTTGTAAATTACCTTTTAAAAAAACTAAAAAAGCGCTATAATAAATTAGCGTTTTTTTAGTATTTATATTTTCTTTAACTTAAGCAAATATACAAATAGATATTATAACAATTTTTCCTGAGCTAATTACCCCTTTCTTAGAGGAGTCGCTTTTAAGTAAAGCGATCAAAAAGAAGATTTTAAAAATAAAAGCACATAATTTACGAGATTTCTCCTGCGATAAGCACAGGGTGGTTGACGATAAGCCCTTTGGCGGGGGTAGAGGAATGGTCTTTAAAGCCGAACCACTTTTAAAAGCAGTTGAAGTCCTAAAAGAGCTAAACTCCCTTAAAGGAAGGAGCTTAGCTCCTTCCAAAGCAAAGGTTGTTTTGTTTAGCCCACGGGGGAAAAAGTTTAACCAAAAAATGGCCTCAAAATGGGCTAAACTTGACCAGCTTATTCTAATTTCAGGCAGATACGAAGGCATTGATGAAAGAGTAGCTAAGTATATAGCCGATGAAGTTGTTTCAATCGGGGATTATGTTTTAATGGGCGGGGAATTACCAGCTTTAGTGGTTATTGAAGCAGTAGTGCGACTTTTACCTGGCGTTTTAGGGCATTCCGAGAATTTGACTGAAGAAAGAGTTGCCAAAGGTGGCGGGTTCGTGGAATATCCTCAATACACAAGACCAGAAGTGATTGAAATAAAGGGTAAAAAAAGAAAAGTGCCTAAGGTTTTGCTTTCAGGTTATCACAAAGAGATTGACAAATGGAGAGCAGAACAGAGTAAAGTTATTGAATAGTTAGTTTTTTTATGTTAAAGTCAATTAATCTAAAAATGTCTTCTTCCTAAATTAAAAATTAAAAATTAAAAATTGTTATTCGGGTAGGTGCCGGAGTAGTCAAACGGACAAGGCTGTAAACCTTGCGGTCTCTGACCTACGGGGGTGCAAATCCCTCCCTACCCACAAGTTTAACTTTAGTTAAACAAATAAAAATAAACAAAAGGCAACTGCTTGCCTTTTGTTAGGATTTGCAGCTCGCAGA
>PFAX01000022.1 GCA_002773495.1 bacterium (Candidatus Gribaldobacteria) CG10_big_fil_rev_8_21_14_0_10_37_21
CCTGTCCCGTTGCACTTGGGGGGTGAATGCACTTTCCGCGAAAACATAAAAATAATAGCATAATACTGGCAAAATGTCAATAGCTGGACTATTTTATAAAAAAACCTTCTTTATTATAACACAAGGCAAAACTAAAACCAGCTTAAAAGCTGGTTTTAGTTTAAATGTTAGCTTTAGCCGTTTTGGCGACGAAAGCTCGTGCCAGCTGGAATTAAGCGGCCGATAATAACATTTTCTTTTAAGCCCCTTAATTTATCTTCGGCCCCTGAAAGGGCAGCTGAAATCAAAACTCGAGATGTCTCTTGAAATGAGGCCGATGATAAAAAGCTATCCGAGGTTAAGGCCACCCTGGAGATGCCAAGCAAAATCGTTTTGGCCTTAACTGGGTTTTTGCCTTCTTTTTTAATTTTTTGGTTTGCCTCTGTAATGGCTGACTTAGCGACAATTTGGCCTGGCACCCAGGGCCCATCACCTGGATCAATAATCCGCGCCCTTGAGAACATCTGCCTGACAATCACTTCTAAATGTTTGTCATGAATGTTAATCCCTTCAGCTGAATAAATCCTTTGCACTTCTTGAACAATATACCTTTGGGCCCTTTCTTGGGTAGTTAATTTATATAATTTCTTCAAGTCCAAACTGCCCTGACAAATCCCTTGGCCAGCTTTAACCACGTCGCCTTTCTTAACAAAAACCTCAATATCAAGGGGAAGGCGGTATTCTAAAATTTCCTCTTTATCTTTTTTAATTTTAGAAGGGGAAGCCACTTTAATTTTGCCTTGTTCTAAATCAACCTCTTTAACGATACCATCGTTTAAAATAATCACGGACTCACCCTTAGGTACTCTGGTTTCAAAAATTTCTTCAACCCGAGGTAAACCCCTTGTAATGTCACCAACGCTTGATACACCCCCAGTATGAAAGGTTCTCATTGTTAATTGGGTGCCGGGTTCACCAATTGATTGAGCGGCAATCACGCCAACAGTTGCCCCTGGCTCAACCAAATCATTTCGGCCCATATCCCAACCATAACATTTTTGGCAAACCTTTCGCCGACTCTTACAAGTTAAGGGTGAAAAGACCTTAACTGATTTTATTTCTTCTGTTCCATCAATTAGTTTTGCCTGGGTCCAGTTTATCGCTTGGTTTTTCTTAATAATTATTTCTTTGGTTTTAGGATGCTTCAAATCAGCAGCTGCAATTCTTCCTACTATTTTTAAACGAAAATCCTGACCAATTTCTTCGGCTTCCTCTTTGAAAACTTCAAAGCCAATTGCGTCTTTGCAATCTTTTTCAGAAATAATCATTTCATGTGCCACATCAACCAGCCGTCTCGTTAAATAGCCAGAGGCCGAAGTTCGCAAGGCCGTGTCTGATGTGCCCTTACGAGCACCATGAGTTGAAATAAAATATTCAAGTACATCAAAACCCTCTTTAAAAGAGTGCTTAATGGGCAATTCAATAATTCTGCCAGAGGGGGAAGTAACTAAACCCTTCATCCCAGCCATTTGAACAGGTTGAGCCCAAGAACCTCTCGCTCCCGAATCAATCATTGAGAAAACCGAACCCTCTTTAGGCAATGTTAAAGGGATCATCTTTTCAATCTTTTCTTTAACTGTTTGCCAAATTTCAATTAATTTAGTTGATCTTTCTTTGCTTGACAAAAACCCTTTTTCAAAATGGCTTTCAATTTTTTCTACTTCTGCCTCCGCTGTTTCAACTAAGGCCTTTTTCCCAGCAGGCACAATTAAATCATCCATGCCCCAGGAAATGCCTGATAAGGTGGAATATTCAAAACCCATCGCTTTTATTTTATCTAAGGTTTCTTGAACTTCTTTTTTAGGTAAAACTTCAATTAAAGCACTAATAATCCGAGACATTTTCTTGGATGTCATTTGGTCGTTAACAAACGGATAGCTTTTTAGTAAGGCCTCGTTAAATAAAACTCTCCCACAACTTGTTTCAACAAGCTCTTTTTTGCCCTCTTCATTTGTCAATAAAACCCTGACTTTAGCTCGTAAAGAAATATGCCCTAGGGATTCAGCGATTATAACTTCTTCTTCTGTTGAAAAATACTTACCCTCGCCCTTAGCCCCCTCTGTTAGGCCTGTCATATAATAGCAACCCAAAGTCATATCCTTGGTAGGCACTGCAATAGGTAAGCCGTCAGCTGGCTTCAAGAGATTTTTAGAGGCAAGCATTAAATTTTTGGCCTCATCTTGGGCTTGCTTTGATAAAGGTAAATAAACGCCCATTTGGTCACCGTCAAAGTCGGCATTAAAAGCCGAGCAGACCATCGGGTGCAATCTTAAGGCCTCACCTTCAACCAAACGTGGCTCAAAGGCCTGAATACCTAGCCGATGTAAAGTTGGGGCTCTGTTTAATAAAACGGCTTTGCCTTTAACAATTTCTTCTAAAGATGCCCAAACCTCGTCAATCCCTTCTTCAATCAAACGAGCTGCCCCCCTGATGTTATAGGCAAGCTCCTTGTCTAAAAGGGTTTTAATAACAAATGGTCTGAAAAGCTCTAAGGCCATAATTTTAGGCAAACCACATTCATAAAGGGCTAATTCAGGGCCAGGCACAATCACGGATCTTCCTGAATAGTCAACCCTTTTACCCAATAAATTTCTTCTAAACCTGCCCTGTTTGCCAGCTAAAATATCAGCCAATGACTTGAGCGTTCTTTTCCCGCCGGTTGAGGCCTGGGTTGTCACTTGGCCTTTGCGCATTTTATTATCAAACAAGGCATCGACTGCTTCTTGAAGCATTCTTTTTTCGTTCCTGACAATAACATCAGGGGCTGAAATTTCAATTAAATATTTTAAACGGTTATTTCGGTTAATCACCCTTCTATATAAATCATTTAAGTCAGACGAGGCGTACCTACCTCCGTCTAATTGAACCATGGGCCGTAAATCAGGCGGTAAAACAGGCAAGGATTCAAAGAACATCCATTCTGGCCTTAATTTTGCCTTTTCCATGCCTTCAAAAAGCTTCAAGCGACTTAATATTTTTTTCTTTTTAATCCCAGAAACGCCTTTGGCTTGTTCTTTTAAACTGGCTGTTTCTTTTTTTAAATCAATTTTTTCAAAAATTTTTCTTAAGGTTTCAGCCCCAGTGCCGGCTTCAAAAATTTCACCATATTTTAAAGAAAACTCTCTGAACTCTGATTCAGTTAAAATGGTTAGGGGCTCAATAGTTAAAATTTCATCTTTTCTTAGTTGAACAATTTTTCTTAAATCTTCTTCTTGTTTTTTCTTTTCTTTAGGTGTTGTTTCTTTGGCTTTTTTAATTTCGTGGAACTTAGCTTGAAACTCTTCGTCAATTTCAGTTAAAATTGATTTTTTGGCCTCCTCGTCAACGGAAGTTATAATATAAGAAGCAAAATAAATTACTTTTTCCAGCCGTTGTAAGGGTAAATCAAGAACCATGCCAATCCTTGAGGGCACGCCCCTTAAAAACCAAATATGCGAAACCGGGCAGGCCAATTTAATGTGACCCATTCTTTCTCTTCTTACAGCTGACCTTGTGATTTCAACTAAACACCTGTCACAAATAATCCCTTTGAATCTAATGCCTTTATACTTACCACAATAACATTCAAAGTCCTTTGAAGGGCCAAAGATTTTCTCACAAAAAAGCCCGTCCTTTTCAGGCCGTTGAGTTCGGTAATTTATTGTTTCAGGTTTTTTGACTTCTCCATGCGACCAAGTTGCAATATCTTGGGGAGAAGCTATCTTAACCCGAATTGATTGTAGGTCTGATACCTTCATAAATTAGATTAGAATGCAAAGACCAAAAACCAAAATGATAAATAAAAATTTAAAAATTAAAAAATGCTTTTTCCTTAATTTTGGTCTTTAGTTTTTGATTTTTGATTTAACTTTATTGGTCTTCGCCAAGCACTTCCCAGCCCTCTTCTTTAGCTTGTTTTTCAGCAATTGCTACTTCTTCAGCTGAGGGCAATCTGGGCTTACTGTTTGTCTCGTCGTTCATGATCGGGGTGCCTTTAACTTGCACATTTAAGCCCAATGATTTTAATTCAGCAACGAGTAAATTAAAGGAAGCTGGTAAATTTGGTTTTTTAATTTCTTCGCCTTTCAAAATTGCTTCATAAGTAGCTGCTCTGCCTGGGACATCATCTGACTTGATTGTTAACATTTCTTGCAAGGTATGGCTGGCACCATATGCTTCTAATGTCCAGACCTCCATTTCACCAAACCTCTGGCCGCCAAATTGGGCCTTACCACCTAAGGGTTGCTGGGTGATTAAAGAATAAGGGCCGATTGAGCGCATATGAACCTTATCTTCAACCATATGGATCAATTTCATTATATACATGTAGCCAACCGTCACTGCTTTGGGAAAGGGCAAACCGGTCTTGCCATCATACAGAGTTATTTGGCCTGATTCAGGTAAGCCCGCTTTTTTCAATTCCTCTTTAATATCTTTTTCGTCAGCCCCTAACATTGAAGGGGTAATCGCTAAATAGCCCAATTCATGTGCGGCCCAACCCAAGTGGGTTTCTAAAATCTGGCCAATGTTCATCCTGGAAACTACACCCAAAGGGTTTAAAACAATATCAACTGGTGTGCCATCAGCTAAATAAGGCATTTCTTCCTCTGGCAAAATAATTGAAACAATTCCTTTATTACCGTGCCTGCCTGCCAACTTATCACCCACCTTTACTTTTCTGATTTGAGCGACTTCAATTTTAATCCTTTTTAAAACACCAGGCTCTAATCTGTCGCCCTTATCTCTAGAGAAAACCTTTACTTTAATCACCCGACCTCGCTTACCGTGCTCCATCCGTAACGAGGTATCTTTAACTTCTTTAGCTTTTTCACCAAAAATAGCTTTCAAAAGCCGCTCTTCGGCAGTTAAGGTTTTTTCGCCTTTTGGTGAAATTTTACCAACTAAAATATCATTCGGCCCTGCTTGAGCACCTACTCTGACAACCCCTTCTTCATCTAAATCTTTAAGCTTATCTTCTGAAACATTCGGAATATCACAAGTGGTCAGCTCTTCGCCCAATTTTGTATCTCTAACATCACAGGTAAAGTCCTCAATATGTAAAGAGGTAAAAGCATCTTCTTTAACTAAACGTCTTGAAACAACAATAGCATCCTCATAGTTTCCTCCCCGAAAAGGTAAGAAAGCAACAAAAATATTTCTTCCTAAGGCCAACCTGCCGTTTTCGCAAGAAGTGCCATCCGCTAAAACATCGCCTGCTTTCACTTTTTGCCCCTTTAAAGCTACAGCTCTTTGATGAGTGGCTGTATATTGGTTTCTTCTTTGAAAATTCTTTAAATCAAAAGTTAGAACCCCTTTATTAGTTTGCAGTTTAATTGTTTTACCATCAACCTCTTTAATAATCCCGGCTTCCGGGGCTGTTAAGACCTCGCCTGAGTCAAGAGCAACATTTCTTTCAACGCCAGTGCCAACTAAAGGTGCTTGAGGAATTAGCAAAGGAACTGATTGCCGTTGCATATTTGAACCCATCAATGCCCTATTGGCATCGTCGTTTTGTAAAAAAGGAATCAAAGAAGTCGCCACCGAAAATGGTTGCTTAGAAGAAACATCAATGTAGTCAATGTCGCTCTTTTTAACTAAACGTGGCTCACCTTTCTTTCGAGCGTCAAGTTCATCGTCTAAAAACTTGCCATTAGCATCAATCTTAGCCCCTGCATGGGTAATAATTTTTCTTTCTTCTTGAGTGGCTGTTAAATATTCGACTTCCTCTGTAACGCGAGAATTTTTTACTTTAAAATAGGGAGTTTCTAAAAAACCAAAAGGATTAACTTGGGCAAAAGAGGCTAAGTGATTAATCAGACCAACATTCTGGCCTTCTGGGGTTTGAATGGGACAGATTCTTCCATAATGAGAGGGCTGGACATCTCTTACTTCAAAACCAGCCCTTTCCCGAGTTAGCCCCCCAGGACCTGTGGCTGTTAAACGCCTTTTGTGCTCAATATCAGCTAAAGGATTTTCTGCATCCATAAACTGAGAAAATTGACTGGCAGCAAAAAACTCTTGAATAACCGCCATCATTGGCCTTGGGTTAACAATTTGAGATGGCGTTATGGTAGCTGCATCTAGGGTTGACATTCTATCTTTGATAATTCTTTCCATCCTCATTAAGCCAACTCTTAACCTAGAAACACAAAGCTCGGAAAAATTTCGCACCCTTCTATTGCCCAAATGATCAATTTGATCTGGCTTGGCCTCGGGGTCATTATTTAAACGAATAATTTCTCGAATAACTTCAATTACATCTTGTAAATTTAAAACTCTTTCCTCTTTAGTGATGTTCTCAGGTGAAATTTCCTTTTTAGGGTGAATTTTTTCTAAACGTTCCCAAATTTTCCACCTACCTACCTTGCTTAAATCATAACGTTGAAAATTGCAAAACATATTTAAAATCAAATCCTTGGCCGCATCAGGACCAACCAAATCGCCCGGCCTTAATTTGCGATAAATCTCAACAAAGGCATCTTCTTTGGTGGCGGCTGGGTCGCGAGATAATGTTTTTTCAATATAATCAACCTCACCCTTATTAACATCACTAAATTCTTTTTTAATTTTATCTGCTTCCCATAAACCAAAGGCCTTAAGCATTGTGGTGGCTGCTACCTTGCGTTGCCTGTTTATTTTAATACCTAAGAATCCAGAGGTGTCGGTATCAAATTCAAGCCAAGCGCCCCTTGTGGGAATAATTTTAGCGCCAAAATAGCTTCTACCTCTAAAACTTCTTTCTGAGAAAAATACCCCAGACGATCGAATAAGTTGGGGGATAACAACCCTTTCCACCCCGTTGATAATAAAAATACCGTATTCAGTCATTAAAGGGAAGTCAGCTAAAAAGACCTCTTGCTCTTTAATTTCTTCGGTCTTTAAATTTTTTAAAGTAAATTTAACTCTTAAAGGTGAAGCGAAAGTATCATCTTCTTCTTTGGCCTCTCCTGCTGTTTTGTATTTAGGTTTTTCTAACCTAAAACCAGCAAAACCAAGTTCAAATTGTTTGCCTGTATAATCTCTTATCGGAAACATTTCTTCAAACAATTCTTTCATTTCTCTATCCCAGAGTTGATGCCAGCCATCCCTTTGCATCTTTAAAAGATAGGGCAAATGAAAGGAGAGTTTTGATTTGGAGAAGCTTTTAGTTTGCATGTTAGAGATTTTTAAGAAGCAACAAACAAAACATCCCTTGGGCTTACAAGGGCTAACTAAAAATAGTTTAAAAAATAATTAACAATTTAAAAAACAAAATAGAATATTTTAAAATCTCTCTTTTCCTGTCCTCAAATATCGTGCTTCCCAAGGCAATGTTTCTAACTTGGTTTAATTATACTCCTCTAAAAAAATTTGTCAAGCCCTTTTTAAAACACCTCTAATTCTTGAATTGCCTTGAGGTGCTTGGCTGTCAAAATATTACTCTCTTTCATCACTGAAATCATTATCGCCCAAAGCTTCCTTTCTTTTTTCTTCTGAAAATAACCAACTTCTTTTTCTACCATTAAAATATCGAGTTTTTGCAAAATACTATCCAAGCTTGTCAATGTTTTATCTTGAAAAGAAAACAACTCTGCTTGAGTGGCGAATGCCTGCAAATCCTCTTTAGTGGCAAAAACCTCTAAGGCATTATCTTGAAATTTCTGCAAATCCTCTTTAGTGGCAAAAACCTCTAAGGCATTATCTTGAAATTTCTGCAAATCCTCTTTAGTGGCTGAATCCCGTCTAATCTCTTTTATATCTTTTTTAATTTCCTTGATATCACCCTTAGTGGCAAAAACCCCTTCCATTGCTGGAATTAATTCTTTCTTAATGTCGCCTAAAGTTAGGGGCTTATTTTGTTTGCTTGTTTTATTGGCCGTCATTACTTTTAAGCATACTCTTTGTCCTACCTTTTGTCAAGCTACCGTAAATGCAAAATACTTGCTCACTGGGAATTTGCCTCGGTGAGCATTAAAGTATCGCCCAGAATAAAAGAAGCAAAATGTATAAGGCAGATAGTTAATTAACTATCTGCCTTTTTTAGTTTCTCTGGCACAAAAACAAAAAGCCCGCCTTAGCGGGCTTTTTGTTTTTAAAACTCTCAAAATTACTTAGAGCCAAACCTTAAAAGTGTTTTCGCTTTGGTCTTCAGCACCAAAAGCGCCAATTGATTTTATCTCTTGAATTCTCACTCTGTATTCGTCGTTTGTGGTAAAATTGCCAGACATAAACATAATGACATTTGTCCAGCTATAAACCCCTATTTCTGGGTTCAAGCCGTGATAAATGGCTTTAATGCATTGCTCTTTGTCAGTGCCTGTAGCCAAGTTATTCAAGCAAGTTTGGTTGATCAAATCAAGGTTAACCTTACTGCCGGCTTCTAAATCGGCCTTCCATTTAATAACAGAATAACTGCTCCATGGAGCGCTGGGCTGTATAAGCGATAATCGTTGACACGCACCGTCAACACAGCCAGCGGGACAGGCCAAAGAATCTGCCCAAACATCTAACGCATCAGAATCTGGATAGACATTTGTTCGGCAAGTAAAGTCATAAGCATAATCGTTATTGCCAACGCAGTAATCTTCCCACGATTTAATTTCCCCCATAAATCTCCCATAGGTACTTCCTTTAGCATAAAAGTTTTTGTACCCATCAGAGTCAGTGCAAGCA
>PFAX01000024.1 GCA_002773495.1 bacterium (Candidatus Gribaldobacteria) CG10_big_fil_rev_8_21_14_0_10_37_21
TTTTCTCAAAATCTTGTAAAAATTCTTTAATTATCTTTTTGTAAAAAATCACAATATGTATTCTATCATCTATGAAATCTGGAATCTTAACTTTCTATAAAACAAAACACCCGTTGCGGGCATTTGTTTTTAATTATCAATTACCAATTATTCACCATTTGCTATTTGCCCTATGCTTTTTGCTTTATGCTACATTTTAATGTTTAGACCATTGCGTCGCGGCACGACTCACCCTCCTTGACTCGGGTTCGTCTAACACCGCTCCTTAAAACCCTGCGGTTTTAATATTTCCGCCACGGGAGGGAATGCTTCCCTCCAGACCCCTCCCTCCTAATGGTCAAAACTAACGTTTTGACCATTGTGGGGCACGTCTGGCTTTGTTTAAGCCGGGTTTCTTTCGTTCAACCATGCGAGAGTCACGAGTCAAATAACCAAACTTTTTAAGCCGCTTTTTAAATAAAGGGTTAAGTAAAACGAAAGCTCTTGAAATACCATGCCGAATAGCTTCAGCTTGGGCTGACTTCCCCCCACCTTTAACAAAAACAACAAAACCAAACTTTTGAGGGCATTTTAGTTTTTCTAAGGGAGAAAAAACAATCTTTTGCTCGGTTTCTGAAGCAAAATAATCCATAAAATTCTTTTGATTGACTTCAATGCCTTTCTTGCCTTGGGTAAAAAGACGAATTCGAGCGGTGGCTGTTTTTCTTCGGCCTACTGTTTCAAAATATTTTTTCTTCGGAACATTTCTTAAATCAATCTCGTCTTCCATAGTTTCTTGTGCAATTTCTTCGCTAACTTTTTTAATTTCTTCTTTTTGCTTTGCTTTTTCTTCTAAAACAACATTTTGCTTTAAAACTTGTTTTAAAACTTCTTTTTTGACCTCTTTAACCTCTTTAATTTCTTTAGGTTTCTTGTTAATTTTCTTAACTTTTTTTATTGGTGTATCTTGCTCTTTCATATTGTTGTTTATTGGGTTCAATTTTTAAAGGTTAATCTTTTTAAATGGTCTTTTCTTAAACGATTTCTAGGCAACATCCCTGAAACAGCCATTCGTAAAATCTCCTCAAGCCCTTTTTTACTGGCTATTTGCTCCATTGTTACTCTCTTAAAGCCACCAGGCCAGCCAGTATGGCTAGTATAGGTTTTTTCTTTGAACTTCCTGCCTGTTATTTTCACCTCTTTGATATTTTCAATAACCACAACGCAATCGCCTGGTTTATTTAAAGCAAAATCTGGCTTATTTTTCCCACGCAAAAGAAGGGCTACTTCTGTAGCCAACCTTCCTAAGGACCTACCCTTAGCTGAAATTATAATAGTTTCTTTTGACATAATTTTAAACCAGCTCTATTTGAGCCATTAAAGCCGCATCTGACTTTCTTTGGCCTAAGTTAATAATTCTTAAATAACCGCCCTTTCTTTCTTTATATTTTGGGGCTATTTCGTCTAAAAGTTTTTTCGCTGTGTCTTGAGGTAAAAACTTGAGCACATGCCTTCTGGCTGTTAAATCATCTTTTTTGGCCTTAGTAATTAATTTTTCAGCAAACCCTTTTAACTCTTTAGCTTTAGCTTGGGTTGTTTGAATTTTCCCGTGTATGAAAATACTATTAGCTAAACTGTTAAGCATGGCTTCTCTTTGATCCTTGGTTCTGCCAAATTTTCTTGTTTTTATTCTTTTGCGCATAAATAATATAATACAAAATGACACAGGTACGAAATCTTTACTCTTCTTTCAAAGATAAATTCATTTTCTTCAATTCGCTAATAACCTCTTGGGCAGCTTTTTCTCCCATTCCATCAAGAGTTAAAAGTTCTTCCTTTGTTTTTTTAATAAGTTTAGCAACTATTTTTATACCGGCCTTAGTTAAGCCGTTCTTAGCCCTTTCTGGAATATTTAAATTTTCAATTTTAATCTTCTTTGCTTCTTGTTCGTCAGCTGTTTTTTTATTTTGTTGACTTTGCTCTTTTTCTTGATCTATAACTGATTTTTGTAAATCTTCTTCTCCAAATAAACTAGAAAAAACAGAAAAATGATTGACTAATATCTCCGCTGATTTTTTAAGAGCCTCTTCTGGCTCTAAAACTCCATTTGTTTGAATTTCAAGCTTTAACTTTTCAAAATCAGTTCTTTTGCCAACCCTCATGTTTTCAACCTCTATTTTAACTTTTTTAACTGGAGAATAAAAAGCATCCAAGGGTAAAGCCCCGACTCCTATTTTTCCGCTCTCTATAGCTTCAATCGGTTCATAACCAATCCCTTTTTCAATTTTAGCTTCTATTTCAAGTTCAGCTGTTGATTTTGTGAGGGTGGCGATATGCTCTTTAGGAGAGGTTAATTCTACCTCTGAAGTTAATTTAAAATCACGAGCTGTTACTTCTTTTTCTCCTTTTGCTTTTAAAGTAATCATTTGGGGCTCATCGGAAAAACATTTAAAGTTAAGCTTTTTCAAGTTAACTAAAATCATAATAACATCTTCTAAGACCCCGCTTAGAGCTGAAAATTCATGGGGAGCACCCTTAATTTTAACTTCTGTAATGGCAGCACCCTCTAAAGAAGAAAGTAAAACCCTTCTCAAGGCGTTGCCTACGGTTATCCCATAACCTGGGTAAAGGCCTTCTACCTCAAAATAACCAGTATTTTCTTCTTTTTTAATAAGTTTTGGAGAAATTGGCAAAGGGATTGACATGAAAATAATTTTCAATTTTCAATTTTCAATTTTCAAACCTAAGGGTTTCAAAATCGCAATATTGAAAATTAAATTAAAATTAACGTGAATAAAATTCAAAAATAGCTGAAATATCAACAGCTAAAGCAGCTTGATCAACTACTGGTTCTGTTTCAATAACAAATGAAAATTTTTCTTTATCTATCTTGATCCAGCTAGGTGGTTGATAGTTTTTCAAAATAGTGGCTAAATCCTTAAAAATTGGCTTTTTGGCCTTGCTTGGCTTTAAGGCAATAACCATGCCCTTCTTAACTTCAAAAGAAGGAATATCAACTGGTTTCTTAGAAACAAGAAAATGGCTATGATTAACAAGTTGCCTGGCTGATTTTCTTGACTTAGCTAAGCCAGCTCTAAAAACAACATTATCCAGCCGTTTTTCTAATTTTTCAAGTAAAAGCAAGGTGGCATCTTTTTCTGTGCCTCTCTCTTGCATAACTTCTTTAACATAGTTTCTGAATTGCTTTTCTCTTAAATAATAATGTTTTTGGAGTTTTTGTTTTTCTCTTAATTCTTTTGCATATTCAGAAAATGACCCACCTCTTTTCTTTTTTGGAGGCCCAGGCGGGAAAGGCCTTTTAATCAAAGCACACTTAGGTGAAGAACACCTTTCGCCTTTTAGAAATAGCTTTTGGGCATTTCTTCTGCAAATTTTACATTTAGTATTTTTAACCATACTTTTTAAACCCTCCTTGCCTTTTTAGGCCGGCAGCCATTATGAGGAATCGGGGTTATATCCTTAACCGATTGAATGTCAAAACCTTTCGCTGAAAAAACTTTTAAAGCTGAATCTCTGCCTGAACCCACCCCTTTAATAAAAATATGTAAAGATCTAATCCTTAACTTATCGCAGGCCTCAGCTACAGCTTCAGCCACCTTGCCCCCAGCAAAAGAAGTGCCCTTCTTTGTGCCTTTAAAACCGATATTACCAGCTGTTGCCCAGTGCATCACATCACCCTTAAGGTTAGTTAAGGAAACAATCGTATTGTTATAGGTTGAAGAAATATAAACATTTCCCTTTTGCAGGGTTGCTTGTCTTTTGAAAGAAACATCTTGCTTCATTTTCTTAGCTACCTTGTCTGTTTCAGCAATAAGCTCTTTTTCAGTTGTCTCAATAACACGTTTTTTTCCCATAACTTTTTTATTACTTTGGTGCTGGGGCCGCTTTCTTACCACTGCCAACTGTTTTCCTGACATTACCTCTGACAGTTCTTGAATTTTTTCTTGTTTTTTGGCCTCGAACAGGCAAGCCCTTGCTGTGGCGAATCCCTCGCCAGCAGCGAATCTCTTTCAAGCGCTTTATATCAGCTGTAACTTGCCTTCTTAAATCCCCTTCTATTTTAGTTTGCTTTTCAATCGCTTTCTTTATTTCGTTTATTTCGTTTTCTGTTAAGTCCTTTGCCCTTTTATTTAAATCTACCTTAGCTACTTCTAAAATTAATTTAGACAAAACCGGGCCTATGCCATAAATATAGGTTAGGGCTACTTCTATTCTTTTGTTTTCAGGAATTTCTATTCCCGCAATTCTTGGCATAACTTTTACAAAATAAACAACAAGCACTAATATCTAAATACTAAACAAATTCAAGCTAAATACTAAATTCTAAACCCTCAAATACTAAACAAGCTCTAAATTCTAAATTACAAATTTCCAAACTTCCCTTTCGTGGTCTTTAAGTTTTTGTTTGGAATTTATAATTTGATATTTGTGATTTGTTTAGGATTTAGAATTTCGGATTTAGAATTTCTCTTTCTTGTTTAAAGTTTAGGATTTCTGATTTAGAAATTAAAATTTATTAAGCACCTTGTCTTTGTTTATGTTTAGGGGTCTCGCAAATCACAAAAACCTTCCTTTTTCTACGGACTATTTTGCAATTTTTGCACATTTTTTTAACGGAAGGTCTTACTTTCATATCTTAGAGCTTATTAGGTTAGAAACGAGCTTGCGACCTGCCTGCCGGCAGGCAGAAGTTTATAAACTTACAAGCTCTTAAATCCTGTTAAACACGAACGATTTTAGCTCGGATTTAATCGGGATATTTCCTTGATTATTAGTGAATCCGCCTTAGGCGGGTGAGCTTTACAAGAGCTCAAATAACAAAAAAAGCGAAAACCGCCAATTTCGTTTTAAGGTTTTGATAAAGTCACTTCATTCTGTAAACAATCCTCCCACGATTTTCATCGTAAGGCGTTGTTTCTACTAAAACCTTATCTCCTGGTAAAATCTTGATGTGATGAATTCTTAACTTACCAGCTAAATGAGCTAAAACCTGCTTTCCATTTTCTAACTTTACCCGAAATAAAAGACTGGGCAAGGCCTCTTCAACATGGCCATTTACTTTATTATTCTCTTCGCTTTGCTGTCGGTTTTCCATTTATTAAAAATAGCAAATTTTTATCAGAATGTCAACCCCGTTAGAAGTAAAAAAGGGAATATTCTTATAAATTAAACAATCCTTCACAAAAAAATATCATCTTTCTAATAAGAAAAACCTATAAACTTCTAACGGGGTCAATTATTTATTTCAAAAATCACCTTAATCTTAGAAATATCATTACTTACCTTCCTTTGCCAAAAGGGCCAGAGTTTAATTTCTGCTTGGCTTAACTGGCTATAATCGTTTCGGACAATCTCTTGAATTTCTGATTTACTCTTACCTAAAACAGCTGAAATAAACTCTTTTTCACCAACTGGCCCAAAGGCCTTTGCCTTTGCTAAAAACCCAACCAAGGCCTCCCCTCCCAAAGAAGGCACCTCTTTAGAAAAAAGCGAGAGGGAGAGGGATTCTTCAAAAATCTTTCTTTGCTCGCCAACTGAAGCATTTTTCTCTACTTCTAAAAAACTTAAAACATCCTCATAAAGGCAAGCCAACCCCTTGGCTTTAAGTTTTCCATAACAGTTAAATTCAACGGCCTTATCACCCTCTTTTTGAAAACACTCGACTGAAAAATCACTAAAAATAATACTCGTGTCAGGTAAAATATACTCGTTTTCAATAAACCTTTTTAAAGATACTTCTGCTTTTTCTTCTAATTCAGCTCTTAAAAATTCTTCTGCTTTTTCAAGGTCTTCCTTGGAAACTACTTTTTCGACAGAAGAGCTTCCCCCTGTTAAACCCTCTTCTGATTCAGCATAAATATTATAGTAAAAAGCTGTGCCTGAAAGCCCGGGTACAGAAAATTTAGAAGGAGCAACATTATAGCTTTCCCCCGGTTCCTGGGCTTCTACTTTTATTTTTACTTCGCTGGGAACTAATTTACCTGCCTCTAACTTTCCTGCTGGCAAGTTAATTTTTTCTGTTGCCCGAAATGTTTTCGCCCCATCAGAAGAAACAAAACGGGTCCCAGTAACAAATGAAAAACTCCGAGGCGGATTTTGGGTATTATAAACCGTGATAAAACCAGTGGCTTTAACACCTGTTGTATCAGAGCCAGTTGACTGAAACACTCCCCATTTTTCTTCCTCTGTTTCAAAAAACTTAGCTGGAGCTTTTCTTTCCTTTAAGTCAAGCTCTTCTTGAGAAGTTAAGATTGAAAACTCCCCTGCCATTTCAAGATCTATTAATTTAGGGGTTAAGGTTATTTCTGCTTTTGAACGAGAACTTAGCACAATCAAACTAATAAATAAAGCTAAAACAACAACACTGACGGCGATAATTAAGTTTAAATTTATTTTTTGGCTTAATTTTTTCACTTTTTTTGTTTTTTGAAGCATTTTTTTCTTTATTTTAACTTGTTTTTTAGGTTTTTTCTTTTTTGGCTGATTAATCCTAAATTTATCAAAAAAACTTCTCTTTTTTTCTTTAAAAGATACAGCAACGGGCTCCATAATGTCAATAATTTTTTTAACCATAAGATAGCTTTAATTTAATAATATATTTATCATAACACAAAAAATTATCCTTGTAAAACAGCTTTTACCCTTCTTACGCCAGAAGAAGATGATTCTTCTTTGATAATTTTAAAACGACCCAATTCTCTCGTGTTTTTAATATGAGGGCCTGAACAAATCTCGCAAGAAGCCAAGCCCTTACCCTGTTCATAGTCCTGGCAAATTGTATAAACTTTGACAACTTCAGGATATTTCTCCCTGAAGCTGGCTATGGCCCCTTTTTCAATCGCTTTTTCCAAGGGCATCTCTTCGCATTGAACCCCAAGGCCTTCGGCAATCCTTTGATTAACCCAATCCTCAACTTGTCTTATCTCTTCTAGGACTAACTTTCTCTCAAAACCAAAATCAAACCTAATCCTTTGAGCTGTTATATTAGAGCCCCTTTGTTCAATGGGTTGCTTTAAAACATGCCTTAAGCCAGCTAATAGCAAGTGGGTGGCTGTATGATACTTGGTTGTTTGCTCTGAATGATCAGCTAAGCCCGCCTTAAACTGCCCAGCCGTGGCTGTCCTTGATAAATCTTGGTGTTTTGCCAACTCTTCCTTGAACTTAACTAAGTCAAGTTCCAAGCCCTTTTCTTTAGCTAATTCTTGGGTCATTTCTATCGGGAAACCATAGCTCTGATAAAGTAAAAATGCTTTTCCGCCTGATATTTGTTTTTCTTCAATCTTTGCAAACTCTTTTAAGCCCCTTTCGATTGTTTTATCAAAGGCCTCTTCTTCTTTTTGAAGCTCATTTAAAATAAAATCTTTATTCCCCTCTAATTCAGGATAAACATCTTGATAAATCTCAAAGACCTTCAAAGACAAGACCTTTAGAAAGGGGTGGTCAATACCTAAAATCTTGCCATATCTAACTGCTCGCCTGATTAAACGTCTTAAAACATAGCCCCTTTCAGTATTTGAGGGGGCAACTCCTTCAGCTAAAATAAAAACACTGGCTTTCAAGTGGTCGGCAATTATTCTAAAAGGTTTTTCGTTTTCACTATATTTTTTATCTGAAATCTCTTCTATTTTTTCTATAATATGGGTGAATAATTCTGTCTCGTAAACATTATCTTGGCCTTGCAAGATGGCAGCTATTCTCTCTAAGCCCATGCCAGTGTCCACATTTTGCTGGCTTAAAGGTTCGTATTCGCCTTGCTTGTTTTTATTATACTGCATAAAAACATCATTCCAAATCTCAACCCAATTTTTATCAGTTGGCTCATAAACAGTTGGAGCGGGGTTAGGCCCCGTCCAATAAAACATTTCAGTATCTGGCCCGCAAGGCCCGGTAGTGCCTGCTGGCCCCCACCAGTTATCTTCCCTACTTAAATAGGCAATTCGTTCTTTTTTAACCCCTAAACCCTGCCAAATCTCTGCGGCCTCGTTGTCCTTAGGAATATTATTTTCTACTTCTCCTTCAAAAACAGAAAAAGATAGTTTTTCTAAGGGTAGGCCCAGGCCTTTGGTCAGAAACTCAAAGCTCCATTCGATCGCTTCTTTTTTAAAATAATCCCCTAAACTCCAGTTGCCCAGCATTTCAAAAAAGGTTAAATGTGTCTTATCGCCAACATCGTCAATATCGCCCGTCCTGATGCATTTCTGTGAATTACAGAGCCGTTTGCCTAAGGGGTGCTTCTCGCCTAATAAATATGGCACCAAAGGGTGCATGCCAGCTGTGGTAAATAAAACTGAAGGGTCGTTTTGAGGCACTAAAGAGCCAGAGGGAATAACTTTATGCCCCTTTTCCTCAAAAAACTTCAAGTATTTAGTTCTAATTTCATTTGCTTGCATA